>JAZDJA010000218.1:0-5700 GCA_043804415.1 Candidatus Latescibacterota bacterium
TCAAACCCCGCCCGCTTGACCCGTCCGGCAGCCTCTGTATAGGCCCGAAGAATCTCCGCAATCTCGTCAAGGCTCAGCTCGTTGGGGTCCATGGCCCGGTGGTTGATCTGCATGACGATCTTCGTATCCAACGCATGCACGCGCTCCGTCCACTTCCGCAGCTCCGGGAGCAACCCGTCGTGATGGATACCCGTCATCTGAGCGTGCGTTTTGCCGACATCCCGGACATAGGCATGCCCGGTGATGATCAGGCCAATGCCGCCTTGGGCCATTCGTTCATAGTATACAATCATGCCCTCAGAAATGTGGCCATCCGTGGAGGCGCTCTCTCCGGTGGCCGAACGCACGAAGCGGTTGGGCAGGTCCATGGTGCCGATGCGATAAGGTGTAAAGAGAATCGACATTTTTCTCTCCTCGCCATAGATCAGGGGTCAGGGGTCGGGAAGCAGGGGTCAGGGATCAGGGGTCGGCCGGAAGGAGCAGGTATTTCGATTTTCCCATTCAAAAGAGTGCTTCCCATCCTAAGCACGAAGCCGGGATGCCTCATCAAAGATTTCTTGGCCGAGCCAAATTCTGTTCCGTCAAGGACAACATATCTCTAGAAAAACAATCAAATGGAATCGAGTGCCGTAGGGACGGTATATTTATAGAAAGACAATCAGACAAAATCCCAGTCCCGTAGGGACGGTATATTTATAGAAAGACGATCAGACAGAATCCGAGTCCCGTAGGGACGGCATATTTATAGAAAGACAATCAAACAGAAACCCAGTCCTGTAGGGACGGTATATTTATAGAAAGACAATCAAACAGAATCCCAGTCCCGTAGGGACGGCATATTTATAGAAAGACAATCAGACAGAATCCCAGTCCCGTAGGGACGGCATATTTGTCCAATATCCTTCCCAATGCACGATTCGTCCTCGTGCCTTTGCGGCACATATCTCGTCCCTAGAGGGACTTCGGACAGCTATTGGCCAATTTGTATGCTTCAGGTATCCTGTCCCTGACGGGACGTCTCCCCACCGTGATGCACAGGTTCTCCCACAACATCTTCGCCTCTCCCCCTATCTCCGCCCTTAGGTTGGCCTTTTCCTAATCTTAACCTTTTCATAATCTTAACATCAACCTTTTTCCTTTCCTTTTCCCGACCTCAGCCTTTACCTCAACCTTCGCCTTACCCTTTTCCCTCAACTTTTCCTTTTCCCGCCTTGCTCTCCGCGCCCTCCGCGTCTCGGCGGTGAAATTCACCTATGCTCAAAGCACCTCTTCCAGCGCATCCTCGATCCGGGCGACGCCGATAATTTCAAGTGTTTTGGGGCGTTTGATGCCCTTCATATTGTTCTTGGAGAGAATGCACGTTTCAAAGCCCAGCTTCGCGGCCTCCATCAGCCGCTGACCCAGATGCCCCACCGGGCGGATCTCCCCTCCGAGGCCCACCTCTCCGATGGCCACGGTCTTCCCGGAAATGGGCCGGTTCCGGAGGCTTGAGGCCACGGCCAGCGCTATGCCCAGGTCCACCGCAGGTTCCACGATGCGCACACCGCCCGCCACATTGAGAAACACATCCTCCTGGCCCAGTTTGAGTCCTGCGCGCTTTTCCAGAACCGCGAGGATAATGGGAAGACGCTTGGGATCAATGCCGGTGGCCACGCGCTGGGGATAGCCAAAGTTGGTGGAACTGACCAGGGCCTGCACCTCCACCAAAAGCGGACGCGTGCCCTCCATGCTGCATACCACCACCGAGCCGGGCCCCGCGCCTTCGCGCTCCGGCAGAAAGATCTCGGAGGGATTGGTGATCTCCACCATCCCCGTCTCCCGCATCTCAAAAATGCCCACTTCGTTGGTGGAGCCAAACCGGTTCTTGACCGCGCGCAGGATGCGGTAGGAATGATGGTGCTCGCCCTCGAGATACAGCACGGTATCCACCATGTGCTCCAACAGCCGGGGTCCGGCGATGGTCCCCTCTTTGGTGACGTGCCCGACGAGAAAGACCGCGATGCCCGTGCGCTTGGCAATATACAGTAGCTGTGCTGCACACTCCCGCACCTGACTCACGCTGCCGGGCGCGCTTTCCAGTTCCGGGCGGTACGTGGTCTGGATCGAATCCACGACCACGAGTGCGGGCTGCATCCGGTCTATCTGCGCTGCGATCACATCTAAGTTCGTCTCCGCCAGAACGATCAGCCCATCACTTAAAGCCCCTACGCGGCCCGCCCGAAGCCGTATCTGCTGGAGTGATTCCTCGCCGGAAACATAGAGCACCTTCTGTCCCGCAAAGCCCAGCTGGCTGCACGCCTGAAGCAGGAGCGTGGATTTCCCGATGCCCGGATCCCCTCCGACCAACACGACCGAGCCGGGCACGATTCCGCCACCCAGAGCCCGGTCCAATTCGCCGATGCCGGTGGCCGGGCGCGCGCCCTCAAGGGTCACCACCTGGGTGATGGGAATCGGTTCCACCCCAGCTCCCGCTCCCATGTTCCGGTTGGTGCTCTTATGGGGCGTGACAAACTCCTCCACACAGGTGTTCCATTCCCCGCATTCGGGGCACCGACCGAACCACTGGGGCGATTCCGACCCACAGGATTGACAGGCGTAAAGCGACTTTTTCTTGGGGGATTTCGCCATGGAGGCTTCCGTAAGGACACTGAGAGGGGCAAAGTGAGGGGGATGAGAAGAACCAGAAAACGGGAAAGTGGAAAGGTGAGAAAGATCGGTGCCCAATCTCACGTTCTCACACCGGATGATTTCTGATGAATCTCCACTGGAACTTCCGTCTGACTTCGAGAGTGCTTCCTGGAGTGATCTTTTGGAGTGATCTTTGGAGTGCGATGACTCTGTCATCGCATGCAACGACGGAGTCGTTGCACTCCATATCTACGCCCTATCTGCACAAACTCTTCGCCACCACCGGATGCACCACCTTCCCGGCCCGCACATTCACGCCCCGCGCAAACACGCGATCGGAACTCACAGCGGCATCCAGGCCCAGTCCGGCGAGATCCAAGACGAAGGGTGCGGACACGGCGGTAAGCGCCCACGTGGCCGTATGCGGCACCGCTCCCGGCATATTCGGCACGCCGTAATGGACTACGCCGTGCAGCACATACGTCGGGTTATCGTGCGAGGTCACATGGATGGTCTCCACACAGCCACCCTGATCCACGGCCACATCCACAATGGCCGAACCGGGTTTCATCTCCATGACCGTCCGCTCCTCCACAATTGTGGGCGCGGGTGCACCGGGAACCAGTACACATCCTATCACCAGATCGGCATCCCTGACCGCCGGCTGGACGTTCACCGAATAGGAATGAAGCGTGGTGAATCGCCCGTGCAGCACCTCCTCCAGGTAACGCATTCGCCGCGGAACCACATCCATAATGGTCACTTGGGCTCCCATGCCAAGCGCAACCCGGGCGGCATTTATTCCCACAACGCCGCCACCCAACACGACCACGTGCGCCGGCCCCACGCCGGCCACCCCGCCGAGCAGGATCCCTCTGCCTCCGCTTCCCGTCTCCAGCATCCTCGCGCCCACCTGTGTCGCCATCCGGCCGGCCACCTCGCTCATCGGGGCCAGGAGCGGCAATTCCCCGTCCTCCTCCTCGATGGTCTCGTACGCGATGGCCGTCATACCCGCCTCCATCAAGGCCCAGGTTAGTTCCCGATTGGCCGCAAGATGCAGGAAACTAAACAAGATAAGCCCGTCTCGAAAGTAGGGATACTCACTTGGGATCGGCTGTTTTATCTTTACGATCAGATCCGCCCGTGCCCAGACCTCCGCAGCCGAGGAGACGATCTCGGCTCCCGAAGCCACATACTGCGCATCCTCCAAGCTGCTTCCGGATCCGGCGTTTTGCTCCACCAGCACCGAGTGCCCATTACCGGTCGCCCAAAACACCCCCTTGGGGGTCATTCCCACCCGATTCTCCCCATTCATAATCTCTTTCGGCACGCCAATGGTCATCGTTTTTCCTCCTCCCAAAAATGGCGGACAGGATCTGCGAACCTGCCGGCTTCCGCTTTTCCGTGTGACCGTTGAACCTCACAGGGCAGCTTCGAGCCTCCGTACGGAATTCAGGCTTCAGCCTTTCATCAAGTGGGCGGACCTTGGGGATTGCCGCTACATGAGCCGGCTCCTTCTGGCACAGCTATGAAACCCTGAAGGGTTAACTCCGGACGGGTGTGAGGGCCGCGAGACCCCACAGGGCAAGCTTCGAACCTCCGCACGGAATTCGGGCTTCAGCCTTTCATCGGGAATGCGCACATCCGTCATGGTGTTTGCGCCCGCTCCCATCCAGTCCAAACAATTTCCGCGCATTTTCGCTGGTCGCCTCGGCCAGCACATCCACGGAAATTCCGCGCTCCCGGGCGATTCGCTCGGCCACAAGGCGTACATACGCGGGTTCGTTTCGTTTCCCCCGATGGGGCATCGGGGCCAGGTATGGACAATCCGTCTCCAAAACCAGACGCTCCAGCGGAATTTCGCGCGCCACCGCCAGGCTGGTCGCATTCTTGAAGGTCGTCGTGCCTCCCATGCCGATATGGAAGTTCATCCCGATCGCCCGCCGGGCAAGTTCCGCATCCCCGGGGAAACAATGGAGCACACCACCTACCCGGGCAGCGTCCTCTTCCTCCAGAATCTGGCATGTCTGTTCTTCCGCGGAGCGGCTGTGCACGATCAGGGGCAGCTTAAGCCCGCGCGCCAATCGGATCTGATCGCGAAAAGCCCTCCGCTGTGCCTCCCGGGGAGAACGATCCCGATAGAAATCCAGGCCCGTCTCTCCGATCGCCACCACCTTGTCCCGCCGGGCAAGTTCCATGAGTTGCGACAATACATCCTGGGAAAGGGAATCCGCATCGTGGGGATGACAGCCGACGGACGCATAGACGCGCTCATGTCCCTCGGCAAGCGCCACCGAAACCCGGCTGGTATTCATGTCCGTTCCCACATTGACGATCGCCTCGAGCCCGGCGTCGTAGGCGCGCTGTATTACCTCATCCCGGTCCGGGTCAAATCCGCGATCGTGCAGATGGGCATGGGTGTCTATGAGCCTCACATTACCTGCCTGTCAGAAAGGTTCCACGGAGGCCAGGAAGACCAGCTCTTGTCCCACGCCCCCTCAGTTTTCCACCTGAAGCTAGCGCACCTGCGCGCCCGATGCCATCTCCTGATCCGGCGTGATCAGCGCCAGTTTTCCTCCATCACCGGCCGCCAGAAGCATCCCGTCCGATCGCACGCCCCGGATCTCAACCGGCTCCAGATTGGCGATCATCACCACGAACTTGCCGATCAGGTCGGAGATCTCATAGTGCTGGGCAATGCCCGCCACCAACTCCCGCTGTTCTCCTCCGAGATCGACGCTTACTTTGAGCAGCTTGTCCGCGCCGGGGATGGGTTCAGCGGCCTCAATGCGGGCCACCCGGAGATCCACCCTGTCAAAAGCCTTGATGTCCACCCGCTCCTTTGGTACTCTGGGAGCTTTCTGCGTCCGGGGAGCCTTCTCCGGCTCGGGGGCTTCCCCGGCTTCCTGTGCGCCCGCGGGAGCCTCGATGCGCGGAAAAAGGGCCTCCCCCTTGGATAGCCTCGCTCCGGGTTTCATCCCGTTCCACCGCCTCAGGGTTTCGATCCGCTGATCGGCGAGCGGGGCATCCAACCCCAATTGACGCCAGATTTCTTCGGATCTTTCCGGCATG
>JAZDJA010000219.1:0-3177 GCA_043804415.1 Candidatus Latescibacterota bacterium
TTGCATAGTCGAAAATGGAGCTCACCGGTCCGATGAAGACCATGAACCGCTTGATGTTCCCGATGTGTCATTTGAGAGGCTTGGCGATCAGCTCCTCATCCACATTGTCCGTAGGAATTCCGGTCTGGGAAAAGTCATAGAGAAGGTTGTTCGTTAGAACCTGCACGGGAAGCATCGGTAGGAACGGCAAGAGATAGCTTGCTCCGACTACGCTGAACATGTTCCCAAAGTTTGAGCTGGCACCCATGCGGATGTATTTGACGATATTTGCAAAGACCTTACGCCCCTCAATGATTCCCTCTTCAAGTACCAGAAGGTTTTTCTCAAGGAGCACGATGTCTGCGGCCTCCTTGGCCACGTCAACGGCCGAGTCCACGGAAATTCCGACATCGGCGGCCTTGAGGGCAGGCGCATCGTTGACGCCATCTCCCATAAATCCCACCACATGGCCGCTCTCGCGCAATGCCCGGACAAGTTGCTCCTTTTGCGCCGGAGTCACCTTGACGAAAACATCCGCCTCTTGTGCAATCCGGGAAAACTCGGCTTTCGAGAGTCGAGAGAGTTCCGCGCCAGTCACCATCCGCTGCACCGCCAGGCCGACATCCCGGCAAACCTTGCCGGTGACCAGGCCGTTGTCGCCGGTCACGACCTTCACCTGCACCCCGGTTTTCCGCAGAAGCTCGATGGCCTCAGCGGCCGAGTCCTTGGGCGGATCGAAGAAAGCGATATAACCCAGGAGGGTCAGTTCACGTTCATCCGCAACGGTATAGGTGCTCCTTTCGCGCGAAAACTCGCGGTAGGCGATACCCAGCACACGGTAGCCGTCCTTGTTGAGCCGCTCCACTTCCTTGAAAAGGTCCTCCTGAATCATGTCGATCAGGGGGTATACCTCATCGCCGATTTGATAGTGACTGCACACGGAGTAGATCTCTTCCACCGCTCCTTTGCAGACCAGCACATGATCGCCTTCGTAATCGATCACGACCGACATGCGGCGGCGCTGAAAGTCAAAGGGCAGCTCGTCTACCAGGGTGCAGTTTCTTTCCACATCCAAATCGGCATGTTCGAGTATTGTCCGGTCGATCAGATTGCGAAGACCGGTCTGGTAAAAGCTGTTGAGATAGGCGTAATTCAAAACGTCTTCACTCTCGTGCCCGGTGATATCCACGTGTTGTTCGAGCACCACTCTATCTTGCGTGAGGGTCCCGGTCTTGTCCGTACACAAAACGTCAATGGCGCCAAAGTTCTGGATGGCAGGCAAGCGCTTGACGATGACCTTTTTCCCGGCCATGGTAAGCGCCCCTTTGGCAAGGTTTACGGTCACGATCATCGGCAGCATTTCAGGGGTGAGGCCTACGGCTATCGAGAGGCCGAACAGGAGGGCTTCCACCCAGTCGCCCTTGGTCATTCCCACGATAAAAAATACCGCGCAAACCATGACCACCATGAATCGGATCATGAGCCAGGTGAACGACCGAACGCCTGTATCGAAACTGGTTTCTTCACGGCGCTCGGTGAGTCGCTGCGAGATGGAGCCGAACATGGTCCGGGTCCCGGTATTCACCACGACACCGCGGGCCGTCCCGCTGGTGACACTGCTTCCAAGAAAGCAGGCGTTTGCTAGCTCCAAGGCGGTGGTGTGGCCCAGATTGCCATTAGCCGTTTTTTCGACGGCCATGGACTCCCCGGAGATCGCCGATTGGCTCACGAAAAAGTCTTTGGCGGTGAGCAGTCTTAGGTCGGCAGGAACGATGGAGCCGGCATGCAGAAGCACGACATCACCCGGCACAACCTCCGATATTTTTACCTCCGCTTCCTTGCCATCCCGCAAAGCCAGAGTGCGTGACTGCACGCGTTTGCCAAGCGCCTCGACGGTATGGCGTGAGCGGCGATCCAGGATGAAGGAAAGCCCTACGCTCAAGAAAACCATCGCCATGACGATAACCGTCGATTTGATCTCGCCGATGAATCCAGAGACCAAGGCGATGATCAGCAGTTGTACAATCATCGGGCTTTTGCAGCGATGGAAGATGTCACCCCAAAAGCCCAGGCGTCTGGCTTGCGCCAGCTCGTTTGGGCCAAATTCGTCCAGACGCTGCTCAGCCTCCTCCGAGCTCAAGCCCCGGGGGCCGGTTTTAAGCCCATCGAGCGCGTCTTGGGCCGGGATGGCGCAAAGCTCGATCAGGCGGCGCTCAAACTCATTGGTTTCCGGTAGTGACCTCAGATTAAGGGATTCAGCGGTGGAACCCCTGAAGAACTTCTTGAACAGAGCCTTGTTCATGACGCTCCCTCCTCTCTCAATTCCGCAATCGAGATTCACCAAGCCCTATTTAGATCAAAACGGCCCGTTCAGTACCCAAATGACCAACAGTCTGAACAAGGAAAATCTCAGCCGGGGAATGGTTACTTTGTGAAAAACTAGGGAGGGAAAAAAGATGGCCTCTGCCGAGTTTCTTCTCGGGAAGAAGTCAAACAGCCCTACACCCTCCGTACCACTGATGGATCATGGATCGTGGAAGAAGCGGGCGGGTGAGGCGATGAGGAAAGGAAAAACTAGACTATCGTATCACGGACGCAACTCCCACATCCTAGTGTGTGAATCGCCCTTACTGGGAGGTTGGTCTTCGTTATCTTGCATGGCCTTTGTCTCCAAAGAGGTTAATTGATAAGCCGAGGGAGATAATAAAAAAGCCCTTTCCCTTCGGCACAGTGTACCGTATAAGAGACGCTTTCGCCTCAGCCACGCCAGGTAAACGCTTGTTCTACCCTATTGCGCCACATCTTTAGATACTTTTGGGCACCGGCCTGTACACGGAGGTCTCGCCTACCGAGGTCCGATTTTTCAATCCGTTGCGTTGGAGCATTGGCGCGGCACTTTCTCGATTCAGGCTCCATAGTACACCCACAATTCGCCTACGTCAATGAGAAAGATGGGCGGTGCCTGAAGTTGGCTAACGCCAAAACCTATGCCGACCAAGGGCGCTGGAAGAGCTATAGTCGCTTCCCCCGGCGGCAGGTTGGTTTTCTGGGCAAGTGCGCTCCATGCTTGCCGAGTCGCCGCTCTGATCAGCCGATTGTTTTACTCGGCCACACGAAGCCAAAATCCGGGGCGCTCGCGATGTCGCTGCCAAAAGGTTAGGATGCCAAACGCCGCTCGTAAGCCAATGTCGCCACGCT
>JAZDJA010000220.1:0-2699 GCA_043804415.1 Candidatus Latescibacterota bacterium
TCCCTGTTCTTCCTGTTTGCCTGTGGGGCGCATTTCGCGCAGGCGGGTAAGGCTCCTGCGAAAACCCGCTTTACCTTTCAGAGCCTGATCCGTCAGGCTAAGGAACTCTCTCAAACACCATTCAAAAGCCCGAAGGGTGAAGTGCCTGACCCGCTCATGAAGATCAACTATGATCAATGGCGAGACATCCGGTTCAAACCGGAGAAGTCCCTCTGGCGCCAGGAGAAGCTTCCCTTCACGGTCCAGTTTTTCCATCCGGGACTTTACTATGATCGTACAGTGGACTTTAGTATTGTGGATGCCAAAGGGGTTGTCCGCCAGTTCCCCTTCTCCAAGGATCTGTTCGACTATAAGAGGGAAGATGTCAAGGCCCTTGTGCCTGATGACTTGGGGTTTGCCGGGTTCCGCATCCACTACCCCATCAACACCAAGGACTATCACGATGAAGTAGCCGTATTCCTTGGGGCAAGCTACTTCCGGGCCATTGGCGAGCGCATGAATTATGGCCTCTCGGCCAGGGGCCTTGCCATCGACACCGCTCTCCCATCGGGGGAGGAATTCCCCTATTTCAGAAAGTTCTGGCTCGTTCAGCCTGCACCCGATGCAAGGGAGATCACCCTCTATGCCCTTCTTGACAGCCCAAGCGTCACAGGGGCTTATCACTTCGTGATCCATCCGGGGAAACTGACCACGATGGACGTCAGACTCACCCTCTTTCTCCGGAAACCGGTCGCGAGACTGGGCATCGCCCCCATGACGAGCATGTTCCATCATGGAGAAAACACCACAGACAGACATATTGACGATTTTCGGCCGGAGGTCCATGACTCTGACGGTCTCATGATTGCGACAGGATCAGGGGAGTGGATCTGGCGACCCCTCGTGAATCCCATGTCCCTCTTTGTGAATTCCTTTCAGGTCACCAATCCCACTGGTTTTGGCCTCTACCAGAGGGACCTTGAATTTGATCACTACCAGGATCTGGAGAGCAACTATGAAAACCGCCCCAGCCTCTGGATAAGTCCCGTGGGAAAATGGGGAGACGGACGGGTGGAACTCATCCAGATTCCGACGGACAAGGAAATTTTCGACAACATCGTTGCCTTCTGGGTGCCCGCAAGCCTCCCGGAAAAGGCTGAACCCCTCAATCTTGCCTACCAGATGAGCTGGCATTATTCCTCTGACGGATCCCGCCATCCGGGGGGACGGGTGGTAGCCACCCGGATCGGCAAAAATAGGCTGGAAGGGGCCAAGGGTGAGGGGGCCAGGGTGTTTATTATTGATTTTTCAGGTGGTCAGCTTGAATCCCTGTCTCAGGACAAAACCCTCGAAGGCATCGTGAACGTAGGCCCGGGGGCGAGACTCATCGAGCAGCAGCTTTACAAGAACAGGTTTGTCGGCGGATGGCGTCTTGTCTTCCAGGTCCTCGTGGAGAAAGAGGGCTCGGAAGAGAAAGCCCCCCAAGAAAGAAAGGGGCCGGTTGAGCTTCGCGCCTTTCTCAAAATGGGGGAAAGCGCCCTCACCGAGACGTGGAGTTATGCCTACCAGCCATAGCAGCCCGCGATGAAGGTGCATCCTTCCCATATCCCGGAAGACACTCATGACCCCACGCGGGGGCAATCGCCGATTCCCTGGCCCTATGGGGATTGAGATCTTCTTAGCATGGGAAGATTTTTCCCATCCCTGACCGAGTGAATGCCTGGTAAGCAAAGAGATCCCTGGAGGATAACACCCTGGATTCATGTCGGATTGTTCTTTGGAGTTCGTATTTCCAGGATGGCATCTGTCTTGCAGAAGTAAGAGTCATTCTCTATCGGATGTGTGGAATGGAACCCCTTAATATTTCCCCTACGAGCCATATTGGACAAGTTCCCAGCCCTGCGCAAAGAATAGCGCAGCAAGGGCTGGTGGGCTTTCAATCTATTCTTGAAGCAGATCTCTCCAGTGTCCCCAGACGAAATCCCGTAGCCACAGGCCCTGGATGGCCGCTGGTCTTGCCCGAGGTATTCACGGAACCCACGGTGATAACCTCATCCGGCAAAACAGCCATAGCTGTCTACCAGAAGCAAGAGGCCCAGGCTGTTGGGCCACCCAAGATGAGCGACATTGAGAAATACAAGGACGATCAGCTTCTCATGCACCCTGGAGGCGATCATTACTATCTGGAAGAAAAGCGGGTGATTTCCACTCCTCCGGATCAGGAATCGTTCTGGGGAAGGATCGGAAAGGATCTCTCCGACGCCTTCGCCAATGTCAAGAATTTCTTCGATGACTCCCTGTTCGGCGCCAAGGTCCGGTACAGGGACAAAAACGGCGAGATCCAGGAGACTACCCGCCGGGGGTTTTTCGGCTCTGTTGTTGACTTTTTCAAAGACCTGGGGAGCGCGTTGAGTTTTGGCGCCTGGCGGCCGGACGGCGAAGAGGAGCCGCAGGGCTTGTTGAAACGGGTCGGCTTCTTCTTTTCCAAGATGAAGGAGGCGATCTTTGGAGACGTCGTTCAGGGTATGGCCGGAAGCATTCTACACCTGGGGAAGGATCTTCTTTTTGCCGGGTGGAACCTCCTCGAAACCATCCCCGACGCCACGATAGGGAACTTTCAGGAGGGGAAGAAGCTGACCACCGCCATCTTTGATAACGGCCAGGTGGTGTTGGACTACCTGACGGATATCCTTCCTTTCGGGGATGCATGGGTGAGGGTG
>JAZDJA010000221.1:0-2741 GCA_043804415.1 Candidatus Latescibacterota bacterium
CTATCACAATCAGTATATAAACCAACCATTAGGCCATCTCCTTTACAATTTGAATGGTTTACCATAGTAGAGAGTGACCAATCCATACAGAGAGT
The DNA here is from genome assembly GCA_043804415.1 of Candidatus Latescibacterota bacterium. GTDB lineage: Bacteria > Latescibacterota > 4484-107 > 4484-107 > 4484-107 > 4484-107. Next base: position 96 of record JAZDJA010000221.1, read on the forward strand.
AGTTACACTAAAGGGGTATCCCAAAATTCCAGGGGGAAACAATACCTGTGATTTAGTAGTTTCAAATCCATGCGACGTACAAAGAGATCAGCGGATGTTGACAGACGGAAGAGTTTGGCTGGGAGAGATTTCTGCAAAGGCAATCAATATAATTGTAAACTAAAATATATCTAACATCAAGACGTATGTGCAGGCCATAGCTCAGACGCAGGAGGTGGTGAAGGGCTATCCCGACCGGATGCGGAACGAGTGGGTGTGGTTTCAGATAGGGTTGATCTATGAGTTGATGGAGGAGACGGAAAAGGAGGAAGATGCGTTTCGAACGTTCCTGTCCCGCTACCCGGTGGATCTAGAGAGACGCCCGAACGATCTCTTGCCCAGTCTGGCAAGGATTCAGTTGGGGTTGGATCCCTGGGGGATGGAGGAGAAGGAGGAGAAAATACGCTTGTCGAAGACGGCCGATTTCTTCCAGAGCTATCCCAATCCCTTCAATGCGAAGACAATCCTTGAGTTCACCTTGTCTCAAGCCACCTCTGCTAAGCTGGTGATCTACGATGTCAGGGGACAGCGCGTCAGGACATTAGTCGATGAAGAGATGCCTTCAGGGATTCATCGGGTCCGATGGGACGGCAGAGATGAGGAAAGCCGTGAAGTCTCCAGCGGGATTTACTTCTCTCGGCTGAAGACGGGCGGCGGAGAATTGGGTCAGGTGAGGAAGATGGTCTTGCTTCGGTAGGTAACCGCCTATCGCCAAAAAACCCGAAAGCCACCTCAGTTGACCGAGGTGGCTTTCATCATTTTGCGAAAAAATGGCCCGCATTTGAGGCTTGAAGACAGCCAAGGCGTGAACGCCTCCCCTCCCACTATCCCCGCTCCATCGCCTCCACCACCAAATCGCCGACTTGGCTCGTGGAATAGCCCATCTTGCCGGCGGACATGCTCTTCAGTTTGGTGCTGATGACCTCGATGATCGCCTTTTCCAGGATCCCGGCAGCCTGATCCTCTCCGAGCGTTTCCAGCATCATCTGAACCGCGGAAATCGCCGCCATCGGGTTGATCACCCCCTGTCCTGTGTATTTGGGCGCGGATCCGCCGATCGGCTCGAACATGGACACCCCGCCCGGATCGGGATTGATATTCCCGCCCGCGGCAATGCCCATGCCCCCCTGGATCATCGCGCCCAGATCGGTGATGATATCCCCGAACATATTGTCCGTCACGATCACGTCAAACCACTCCGGGTTCTTGACCATCCACATGCACGTGGCATCCACGTGGGCATACTCCCGCTTGATATCGGGATAGTCCATGGCACCGATTTCGTGAAATGCGCGCTCCCAGAGGTCAAAGGCAAACGTCAGCACGTTGGTCTTTCCGCAAAGGGTCAGCGTCTTGGCACGATTGCGCTTTTGGCAATAGTCGAAGGCATAGCGGAGGCAGCGCTCCACCCCTTTTCGGGTATTGATCGAGGTCTGGATGGCCACTTCGTCCGGAGTGCCTTTTTTCAGGAATCCGCCCGATCCGGTGTACAGGCCTTCTGTGTTTTCGCGCACCACCACAAAGTCAATATCCGCTGGTCCCTTATCCTTCAGAGGGGTTTCCACATTCGGATAGAGCTTTACCGGACGCAGGTTGATGTATTGATCCAGCTCGAACCGGAGGTGAAGCAGAATGCCCTTCTCCAAAATGCCCGGCTTCACGTCGGGGTGCCCGATGGCCCCGAGATAAATCGCATCGAAACCCCGCAACTCCTCCACCGCGGATTCGGGAAGGACTTCGCCGGTTCTCAGGTAGCGTTCCCCACCGAAGCTATAGGTCTCCGTCTCAAAAGAGAATCCGGTTTTTCGGCTGATCGCCTCCAATGCCTTCAGCCCTTCTGCCACCACCTCCGGGCCGGTTCCATCTCCGGGTATAACCGCTATTTTGTACAACATCGCCTCCTTGATTTTCCGTTTTAGTCGCCTTTTCGCCCGCCAACAGACGGGCATCCATATTAGATTTCACGCGTACGAAATGACCGAAGACCCCAAAACGTTCTCGAAAGAGCTCGTGTCTCGGGTCGTATCCCCGGCCCCTGCCGTATTTGGGCTCCGAGGCTTTGCCCTACCCGCTCGCGTCGCGTTCTCGCAACAAACCGCCCACCCACACAGGCCCGACTTTATTCGTCCTCTCCATCCAGCCAGACTCTTTGCTTCTTGTGCGCCACATACAGACTGAGCGCCAGACCGCCATAGAGCACCGTAAAGGTCAGGATAAACATCACCCACGTTGCGGACAACCACTTGGTCAAAAGGAGCATCAGCACCGCAGAGATAGGGAGAGAGATTTTCAAAAAGGCTTTCCGGTCCATCAGCAACACCCCGACATTGAGGATCCCGAGGACCACCGTCCATCCCCCAAAAAACAGCGCCCAGTGAGGATAGTTCTCATAGGGCCGGCGGATCTCCTCAATCAGCGACCAGATCATGATGCCCCCCAACAATATGGGGATGACCCATTTTATGAACACGTCCCACCAGATCCCGATCTTGACTTCAGAATGGCGGTTCACGTATTCCCGGAAGCGGACGGTTCCGAACACATGGGCAATGACCACCGCCTCCATGAAGCCGATCGCCACCAGCCCGTAGTTGTTGACGAAGTGAT
>JAZDJA010000222.1:0-7422 GCA_043804415.1 Candidatus Latescibacterota bacterium
GAACCATTCCCTGGCGCTCTCCCGGGAGTTGGTCCGCATGGGGGTGGACATTCTGTGGTGGGGGGATGATTTCAGCTTCGAATCCGGTCCGATCATGCAGCCTGCGCTGGTGAGAGAATTGTTGATCCCGCGGTATGCCCATGCCTTCAGCGAGCTTCGCAGAATTTCAAAAGACGTCAAGATTGCCTTTCATTGCGACGGAAAAGTGGAGTGGGCCCTGGATGACCTGATCGGAGCCGGAGTGGATATCGTCAATCCACTGCAGCCGGATGCCAACGACATGGCAGCCGTCAAAAAGAGATACGGGAAGAAACTGACCATATGGGGCAACGTGGACACGCGGAACGTCATGTCACTTGGGTCCGTGACCGACGTGGTAAGGGAGGTCAAGAACGTCATCCGCACCCTCTCTCCCGGCGGCGGCCACATGCTGTCGTCTAACCACACGATCCAAGCCACACCCAGGGCGGTGGAAAACACCATCGCATATTACTGGGCAGCCCACTCGTTCAGGAACTACCCGATCAAGTTGCGGCCGGTGGACGGGGCCGTAAAAGCGACTCGTGTCGTCTGAGACCCATGAGACGATAGGACCATTCAGCATTCCCGCCGCGTGATTCGCCGGTGATTTTCTGCCGAGCCATGGACTGGAAGGCACCGGCCATTTCAGGCTCTCCGCTGAAAAGACCGAGAAACTATCGATCCGTTCACCGGCAGACCTTTCTGGCATTTCCTGGAACGCGACCATGCCCGGCTCCCCACGGTCCGCGTCCTGGCGGATCACCTCTACGGCTGGGTTGCTGAGCCGAACCAGGTTGGCGGCTAGTTCCACGCCGACAGGTGTCCCGGTCGTCAGCCCTCGGCGCATGGATGCCTGCGAAGGCAAGGATGGATCAATACCTGGCGCCGATCCCCTCGGGGGGGGGAACCGTGAGATATTCGGCAATACCAGCGTGCGGGGCATGCGCGCACGAAGATCGAGTGGAGCGGACCGGAAAGAACCGCATGCGAGTGGACGCCGGCGGGGCACACCAACCAGACCTGCGGAAAGATGCTCGTGGGGGTTTCTGAGATTCGTGTAGGACTGTCCATACTCCAGACCCTCAGGATCTTCGTGAAGGTGAGGAAAATAGCTGGGGTACCTGACTCCAGTTATTATTTTCCCAAGGCATGTCATTGGAAGAAGGGTTTATCCGGCTCCCAGAGATCAACTTACCAAAGGAATAATGATGGGACGAGGACATCTTGAGTGTGAAGGCACGCGCCTTCTTGCCGTTTGTGATACCGCCAAAATACATCTTGATCAGGCCAACGAACAGCCCGCCAACCCACTGCTGGTACGGCCGCAACTGATCAAGCTCCCATTCGCCTATTGGGATGCGATGGAAAATACGCCGGTGATCTTCGATGGCCGGCCACTGCTGGTATTGGACTACCGGGATGACTCGAAGGGCTGGCACGACCAGTACGCTCCCAGCATGTATTTGTACATCGTGGACTTGCGGACCGGCCAACGCATTGCTGAGTTTGGAAAGGGCCATTCCGCTCACAAGGCATTTGTGGATGGAAAGCGGCTCTACGTGTTTGCCACTGAAGCGACGAACTACGAGTGGTTCCAGAACATGTATTGTTTTTGGACAGACGATCTGAAAACGTGGCACCGTGAGTTGACCATCAAGAGGAAAGACAGTGTTCCAAAGGGGGTCCTGAGTGCCCCTCTCAACGGCTCGGTTTGTCGCGACGATGCGGGGTTCTTGATGGCCTACGTGTATTACGAAGGCTTTCCCTGGTTCGAGTTCGCCCGATCCAAGGATCTTATTCATTGGGAGAAGGTTCCGGATCTTGCGTTTGCCGGCCAATCGGGCAACGAATACAGCAACACTCCGGCCATTCGCTACTTCGCGCCCTATTATTACGTAATCTACTACACGACCGTGGATGAAGCGGGCTGCCCGGACCCGGGCTCTGATATGGTCCGCTTTGCGTCGGTCGTGGCGCGGTCGAACGATCTTGTTATGTGGCAGTTGAGCCCCATGAACCCCATACTCCAGCCGGGGCCGGGCGAAGGGATCAGTACCTCGGATGTGGAACCAATGGAGCTTGAGGGCAACACCTACTTGTTCTATGCAGCGAGCACACAGACGGCTCGTCCGCCAGGATGGTCCGCCGTGCGCATAGCGATGTATCTCGGGCCGATGAAGCAATTCTTCGAGAGCTGGTTTCCCCAAGGGGCAAAGATGGAGGAAGTGACGACGCAACGTGCGAAGTTTGCCAAGTGATCCGGCTCTGCAGCGTGTCTCAGAGCGTTCCTGAAAAGGTGCTGGACCTCAAAAATTGAACACCAAACAACAGGGAGGACCACCGAGAACCCCCAACAATTCAGTCTGTTCGGTGTGTTCGCTGTGAAGAATCGAAGAAGGAGAACGATGACTATGACAGAACAGATGAATGACAAGCAGACGGATGAACTGAAGAAATTGCTCCGAAACTTCCATGGCGATGGGTTCTTCCAGTGGCAGTTTTCCAAGGAAGAGCATAAGCAGCACTGGGAAGAATGGCAGTATAACGAGGAGAAGTATTGGGGAGGTTTTTCCCGTGAGCATTTTGATGCCGCCACATATATACTGCCCGACTGGGCGATCGGGCCGTTCGAGAAATATGCCGGCAATCCGGTTCTGGCGCCCGATCCTGACGGATGGGACTGCGGCCACTTCGGCGGAGGCGTTCACAATGGATCGGTGTTGAAGAAGGACGAACGTCTTTACTACATCTATCGTGGCGAGTTTCCTATCCCCGATGAACCACGGCATGAGGGGAGAAGGAAGGCCGGATTCGACTATCTCTGCGATATCGGTGTGGCGACCAGTGACGACGGCATCCATTTCAAGCGTCTGGCGGGCCCCGCCATGGGAGGCACGGACGATTGGATGTTCAGTTTTGAGGACGTCAATTGCGTGGAGCATGAGGGTCGCTACTACATGTTTCTGAATCGTTGGGACTGGGAGCGCTTCAATGACCCATCCGTATGTGGAATCTATCTGGCGGTATCGGACGATCTCATCCATTGGGAACACAAGGGATTGGTATTCCCGAAGGCCAAACGGATTCATCGAAATGGAACCGTCTTGCAGGATCCGAACAACCGAGCTGTGCGCGATGCCCATGGCCGGTTTGTGATGTATATCAACGATCAACTGATCGCCTATTCCGACGACCTTTCACACTGGGAATCCAAGGAAATGGATGCCGTCTGGCCCGGCGGGGAATGTGCCATGGCCTTTGCCAACTACCATCCGACGAACAAAGACCATCTGGTATTGTTCACCGGTGGAAATCATACGGGGCATTTCTACGCCAAGGGGGAAGTGTTGTTTTCCCTGAAGGATCCGGAACATCCGATTGACTGGCTTCCCAGGCCAGTAATGGCAGCCGATGTCAAGATTCCGTATGAGGACGGATACTCGGCGAAACCGCCGCATAAACCCGTCTCATACTGGCGGGACACAGTATTCATCTGTGGCATGACCCTCTTCAAAGGCAAATGGTACGCCTACTACGGCGGCAGTGAATACTACACATGTTTGGCGACAGGCAGCTCACACGCGGGGGCGGTGGCTTAGTGCGCGAAATCATTGATATTATAGCGTAACCTTATTAGGGGAGATTTTTGGGCTACAACAGAATGGCAGCGTTTGTCACTCTGAAAGCAGTGAAGAGTCTCCACGCCAAGTCGCAAGATACGTCATCGTATTTGTGATTTCGTGCACTTAGAATCCACAGGATTTCGAGAGGTGGTTTGGTATGATGACATCACGTGAACGAGTTATAACGGCCATGCGAAATGGCATACCCGACCGAGTACCGGTGGCCCCGGACGTCTCTACCTACATTCCAATGAAACGCTCGGGCCGAACTGACCAGGATTTCTGGATGGGATGCAAAGGGAACACCCCTCAGTGGCAGGTGTATTTGGACACGGTAGATTACTTTGGGATGGACGCCTGGACGGCTCCCCAATTCGGACTGCCAACCATTGATGAACACTCCCAGGCTGAATGGAAGAGCGAGTCCGCGGTGGACCTGGTACGCGATGCGATGGTGCAGACGACCACCGTGAAGACCCCCGATGGGGAGCTGAAGCAGGTGAACGTGTGCTTCCGCGGCGATCAGGCTGCCCCCTCTGAGAGGTTGATCAAGGATCTGACGAAGGACTTCCGGAAATTTATGCATACACAGCCGATGCCGAAGGCGGTGGACCTGAAGATGCTGCAGACATTCCGCTCGGCTTGCCGGAAGCGGGACTATGCCTTTGGCGTGACCATTACCTATCCGGGTTTCCACAATTGGAACAGCTATGTCGACGGTGGCATCGAGGCCTTGTCCTACGCGGAGATAGACACCCCTGAGATCCTTCAGGAATGGTTTGAGTGGGATCTGGAGCGCGGCACTCGATGTATGGAATGGGCGCTTCAGGCGGATTTGGATTACATCCTGTTCGGCGGCTCGGGCACGATCACCCTGGCCTCCCCTCAATTGGCTGCCAAGTATGCCATTCCTGCTCTCAAGAAGTGGTCCAAAATGGCGAAGGACGCCGGTTTGCCTACCATGCTTCACAGCTGCGGAAAGAACCGTGTCCTTGCCGATATGCTCGTGGCAGAAACAGACGTCGGCATGCTCAATCCACTCGAGACACCGCCAGCAGGCGATATCGACCTCGCGGAGATCAAACGAGCACATGGCCGCCGCTTGGCCTTTATGGGAAACCTGCACACCACAGACGTCATGTTGCATGGAACACCGGAGATCGTCCAGCAAAAGGCCATTGAGGCCATGCAGGATGCAGGGCGTGGCGGGGGCTTTATTCTTTCCACCGGCGATCAGTGCGGACGCGACACGCCGGACGAGAATATCTTCTCGATTGTGGAGGCCGCCAAGCAGTATGGACGGTACGATCCGACCACCGGCGAGTTGCCGGACTTACCAGGCAACGAGAAGTGACAGAAGTTAAGGGCGGGGTGCTTGCCCGGGAAGCATACAAATCACACGGGAGCGGAAAAGGATACGCAATGGAAAACGAGGTATTTCGTCTTCGGGAACTGGAAAGCCGCGCAGCAACGCGTGAGAACATTCATGCCGAGCGCGGAGCCGGCGGTCAGGCCCTGGGTGGGCGCAAAGGGTCGCCATGTCTCTGGCCATTTGGCGCAGGAGAGACAGACTCATCCCGATTACTGCGATTTTGGATGGGGCGACGGTTGGAGCACAGCGGCGCACGGATGCCAGACCTTGCCCACCAACCCGTTCCCTCCGCTTCCCGCGCACCGGGAACGGAGCGCGGACCTGTTGATCGAAGAAAAGTCGGGGCAAGACCCCAAACGGACCGCTGGCTAGACAATCCCCCTCGCTCCAGCGTGCTTGATGAAGGCCCCGAATTTTGTGAATCTCGCTCCCTGCGCCTGCGTGGACAAGCAAGCCCGGAGCATCGGACAAACCGGGGGGAACGTGGAAAGGATGTCAGCGCAGCCCTGATGTGACCGCTGTTTTTCTCATTCAGGACAAACCTTGATGTCCCGATTTATCTGTTGCTTTTGGGCCTTTGATTGACAAGGTCTGAAACCAGAGGGAGGTTCGGCATCCGATAGGCCTTGAACGCTACCTTCCTCTCTCCTGCTCTAATTTGTCGAGCAACCGACGCATCATCTCGCTTATGAACTGGATGTCTTCTGGGGATTTTGTCCTCAGATAGAGCATCAGACTTTCTATTCCCTTGAATGTCAACTCACAACTGCGGACTGTAGGATGTAACTTGCTTTGCTCGGATTAGTAACTACCTCTCCTCATAGCCTGCTATTTCCCTTACTATTCTCAGCATAACTTCTTTCTTCTTACTGCTGCATCTCTCTATAATATCCCTCAGCTTATCCTCAGTTAGTGCTTCCTTCGGGTTCAGGCCTTGCATGGAGAAGAGAAAAAGCTGGCAAGCTTCAACTTGAAAACCTTTAGCAATCTTCTCGATGTTGTCAATCGTGATATTTCTCTCACCTCTCTCAACAGCTCCTAAATACTTATAGTCCATATCTGCTTTTTCTGCTAATTCCTCTTGTGTCAAACCGAGGAATTTACGAAGTTGTCTTATCCTCTCGCCAAAACCCCTTCTTAGCGTAGCTTCCATCGGTCTCCTCCTTTCTTTGAGTAAGATAAGAGGAGAAAATCCGAAAAAAAACTACGCAAGAGAAGTTTTTTTGCTTGACAGACTTCTCATAAGGAGTTATATTCCAAAAACCCTACTCTGTGGTAGGGGAATCTATATTTAACTGAGGAAAAGATCATCTCAACTGGACGAAAATCTCTTGACATCCTGACAGATGTTGTTCATATTCCTCCATGTTGCACACAAACCAAGCCAACTGATCCCTCTTCTTTCAGGAGGTTTCCTATGTGAGCATAGAACATAGAAGGCTGTGAGGAAAGTATCTGGGCTTTCTATGTGGACTCCGAAAAAGGCAAACCGCCCAAAAGGACGGGACGCAAAGCCTATGGGTCCTGAAGCTCACGATACGAGCTATGATGGCCGGACTGCCGGAGAGTCGCTGATAGATCTTCCGAGATGTTATGACACCCGACCCGATAAGGGCACGATGCTCGAAAGAACGTTTCGCAAAGCGGCGGGTTCTCATCTAATTCGCGCCACACGGATTACCTCAAGACGGCCGAGTTGCCGAAGAATGGGGGGAGGATTATTTGGTAGATCGGCTTTTTTGTTTGATACAGGTGGAAGAAGATAGACATAACAGTTAACGCCAAGGTTAGGCCAGAGCACTGGACACAACTTGGAGCCGGGAAGATGAACTGAGTGCAATAAAATAGTTGGGGAGCCGAGGTTATTCCGACAGCCGTTAGCTTGGGGATCTGAGTTTTCTAAGTTCTTCGACCTCTAATTGTCGCATTGAGAGGTACAAGATGTCACGAAAGAAATTACTCTTGCTAGTTATATCTGCCATTGCATTGGTTGGAGGGGTTAACGCCCTTGTATGGGGAACTGCCCTCGCGCAAACTCCGTCCATCAGCAGTGTCAGCCCTAATCCGGTGACAGGATCCAATAGTGCGCAACCATTCACCATCTACGGCAGCAACTTTGTGTCAGGCTGTAACGTGACCCTGCGAGTCGGTGGTTCCACATATGCGAATCGAACGATCAGTTCATTCAGCAGTACGCAGATTGTCATCAATCCGATCTTCACGACAACACCAGCAACCTGGACTGCCCAGGTCATCAACCCAAACGGCACCTCTTCGGGACAATACTCCTTTCAGGTCATTGCTCCGCAGGTTGATGCGGCGACATTTGTCAGCGAGACAATACCGGACGGTACTACCTTCGGTCCGACTATCTCCTTTACGAAGACCTGGACGTTCCGCAACTCA
>JAZDJA010000223.1:0-15798 GCA_043804415.1 Candidatus Latescibacterota bacterium
TTACGATCTCATCCTCCGCCTCTTTCCCCCGCACGCCGGCCACGGTCGTCGCACGTTCTACCTCGAAAGCCCGCTCCTTGGCCGTCAATTGCTCCACCCGCTTCCATGCGGTGTTGAGCCACAGATCGGATGCGGCCACCACCGCCGTATCCGCCACGGCTGGAGCAGATACGGTTGTGTCCGCCGCCACCTTCTCCTCGGCCCAAACCGTCTCTGAAACCGCCACCAAAAAGCCCAAGACCATCACCATGAATCGCATGAACCTGCCCTCCTCTCATGATACAATGAAAGATGCAGAATGAAACAAATGGAAAGCCCTGAAGGCGCAATGATCCCGCGTGCTCCTGTTTCGGCCTCCCTTGCGACTGATGCGGGCAACAGCTCTGCCATGCCCCTATCGTCTCTTGCACGGAATCTGGAGGGAGGCCCAGTTCGTGTTGCGCCTTTTCACACGCGCCCTGGCGGGCATGGCCCGATCACATGTGGGTCGTTTTCCCTCATTCCCCCTTGGGTGCGTCATCCTTTAGAAACTCGAACACGCCTTCCTGACTCGGATCCAATTCCAAGGCGCGCTCGTACTCCTGTACCGCCTCGGTGCGCTTGTTCTGGAGATAGTAGATCAACGCGATGTTCATCCGAAATCCCGCATCCTGCGGATGCAGCCTGAGCGCCTCCTGGCACAAGGCCAAGGCCTCCTCATATTTCCCGCTCTGGGTCAGGATGACCCCTTTGGCGTTGAGCGCATCCGCAAAACCCGGGTCCCGCTCCAGGGCACAATCCATCATCTTCAACGCCTTCTCCATCCGATGGATCCTCAGATAGTAGGCGCCCGCCCAGTAGCATCCCTCGGCACTGTCCGGGGAGATCGCCTGAGAGAGCGCGATGCGCTCGATACGCTGCTCGAATGCCGCCGCATCCACGTTCAACAGCTCCTCTACGGACGCGTTTCCGGGGAGATCAACCGTCATCTGCCTGACCCTTCCGGGACGATAGCGCGCACTGGCCTCGCGCACAGCAATCTCCCGCAGGGTGTTCTCCGACTTCCTGCGATAGTATTCCTCAGCGCCATTGCGCCACGCGGCCACAAACGAGGATCCGAGCATCGTCGTCTCGACCGGAATCCAGACCCGATTCTCCCAGAGCACATACTCCGAATCGCTCGTGAAATAGTCCGACACACTGGCGGGATTCCAGCCACTGTCGAACATCAGATAGATATGGCCGGCCTCCGGCGCAAATACGTCCAGCACAGCGGTATCAATCCCCAGATTCTCCAACAGGGCCGAATAGAGGACCACCGCATCGTCGCAATCCCCGATCTTCTGCTCCAGCAATTCCGCCGGATATTTTACGTCATCCAAAACAGACTTGTCCGCTGCAATGCCCAGATAGGGGGTGCGCTTGTCCGGGTTATACCGGATGCCATAGGCTCCCAGCGCATCGAAGAGGACCATCGCTTTTCCCACATTGGACCGATGGAAGCGCGTCTCAAGCAGCTCCCCGTACCGCTCCACGATCCCCCGCGCAAAATCCGCCACCGCGGGATCTTCGGTGGTGATAAATGCGGCGATCTTCTGCGAATCATCCCAGCTGATCTTTCCCCTTCCCAACACATATACGCTCTCCAGTTTCTTGGTCTGCGTCTTCCGGTTCCCTTCCTTCAGATAGGACACGCGCACCGTGGGCTGCACAAAATTGTCGTATCCCGACACGCTCGAGAGCAACAGGGTATCCGAAAACGCAATGGGAAACGAAAACGTCTTCGTCGTCTGCGCAGGCAACACACAGGTCTCCTCGTAGGTCGTCTCCGTCATCGTGGGCACATCGATCGATACGGTCACGGGAAGCTCCTCGTGCGCGGAGTTTCGAAACACCACATCCACGAGCATCCGATCCTCGTAATAGCGATAGAGCGACCGAAACAGGGGCCGCTCCCGCAGGACCGCATCCTTGATCGTCACGAACGCGGGATGATAGAGAAGGGACATCGAAAACTGATGGGTATCGGAGAGAAACGGATGCGTCTGATAGGCGTAATCCAACTGGGCGAATCGGTAGCGCAGGCTCCCGCCGACCGAAGAGATCCAGGAGCTTCCCCCCTTCCACGCGCGCTCAAAGCCCCCGCGCAACGCCAGGTTGTCCCCTATCCAATACTCGGAGCCGAGATGCACGCGGTCGTCCACATCCACCGCAACGAGCCATCGCTCCAAGGGCTCAAAGGCCACGCCACTCACCACCCGCCTGGGAGAGACCTCCTCCGAGACCTCGGAATCATGCTGCACGGAGGTGCCCATCACATCGCAGACATTTACGCCGAACCGGAGCCCGCGCATCGGCGAGAGCAACACGCCCACATCCATCCCGAATCCGGAGGCCTTGCCCATGGAGCGCCCATCCAGGCCCGGTTCCATCCGCACGTATTTCCCGCTGATCCCCACCGACAGCGCGTTGTGAACCCGGTATCCGTAAGAGGCCGTCACCAGGTCCCGGTTCCACGAAAGCTCCCCGTCGTCCAGTCCCCGGCGGAGGTATTCAAACCCCACCGCCTGATTGTCCCCGATGGGCACCACGCCGGACACAACGCTGCTCCCCAGGCCCAACCCATAGAGATCCGAATACGAGAACGCATATTCCTGACGCTGAAGCAGCGGGATTCCGGCCGGATTGAGGCGCACCGCACTCGCGTCGTCCGCCACTCCCACAAATGCGCCTCCCAGCCCGATCGCCCGAACCTGCGCCTGAGCGCATGGTGCCAGCGAGCTCCCTATGACCAAGACCAAAACCCCGATTCCTATCTTTCGCATTGATCTCCTATACTCCTATCTCTTCAGCCACTGAGAACGCTAAGGTTCGCGAAGAAATGCATCATTCCTCTCGGTTCTAATGTACCGTCTCCAGTCCAGTCTTCCGTGGCTGCCAAAGTCTATGAGTAACCCGACTTTCGTGCCCGTTGCCTTTAAGTAATTGATAATCTGTGCTTCCTCAATCTTCGTTAATTTAGGAATACCCTTGAACTCAACTACGATTTTGTCAAATCCAACACAATCGGCTATAGATCCTCCGATTAGTTTTTGACCTTTGCAATGGACGGGTATTCTAACTTTTGTTTCATGTGGTATCTGTCTTTTCTTTGACTCCAATACCAGAGCTTCTTCATAGACTGACTCAAGAAATCCCGGTCCCAACTCCTTATGAACCTCAATAGCAGCACCTACTATTGCGTAAACCTCCCCTTATATAGTAGATCTTCCTTCATTGTCCTTCGTGCCCCTTCGCGTTCTTCGCGGCTGAAAGACCGTTGTTGCTGATACTCAGGTTACTCCGACAAATCCTCCGCCCTCATGTTCCGATAGAGCACATTGCGCCCATAGTTGACCACATACAGATCCAGATCGCCATCCCCATCATAATCCATCCAGGCGCATGCCGCGCTGAAATCGGGTCCGCCGGGCATCTCGCCCGAGGCAACCGAGAACGTCCCATCTCCGTTGTTCCGATAGAAGAAATTACGCTCTCCTCCCTTGGAGTCCGCGCCCGAAGCTACGTAGAGATCCAGATCACCATCCCCATCTTCGTCCCCCCAATCTGCATCGTAACTGATCCAGCCCGGCTTCGTATCTCGAACCCCAGCCTGCGAAGCTACGTCAGAAAAGATCCCATTCTCGTTGCGGTATAAGGTGTTCGCGCCGATATTTGCCAAAAAGAGATCCAGATCCCCATCGTCGTCATAGTCCGCCCAACGGCCGGCTTTCCCGATCTCGCGATTCCGAACGCCCAGTTCGCAACTCACCTCCGCAAATATTCCCCCGTCATTGCGATACAGCGTATTCTCCTGCTCCCGATTGATCACATACAGATCCAGATCGTCGTCCCGGTCCACGTCCGCCCAAACGGCATCCTCACTGTCGCGCTCATCCGCCACGCCCACCTCCAGGCCCACGTCCGAAAAAGTGCCATCCCCGTTGTTCCGATACAGGGAATTGGCAAAGTAAAATTTGCACACATACAGATCCGGGTTCCCGTCCCCATCGTAATCTCCCCACACCCCCGCCATTTCATTCCCCTCGGAATGCACATTCACCTGGGCCTCAGCAGTCGCATTGAAAAACGTGCCATCCCCATTACTCCGGAACAACCAATCCTGTCCTCCCCAATCCGTCACATACAGATCGAGATGCCCATCTCCATTGTAATCCACCCAGGCCGCGCTCGTGGTCTGATTCGTCACGCTCCGCAGCACACCCGCCTCCGAGGCCACATCCGTGAAGGTTCCATTGCCGTTGTTTCGATACAGCGCATTATTCGCACTTTCCCCACCCCAATTACACACGTATAGATCCGGGTCTCCATCGTCGTCATAATCCCCCCATGCCAGTGCGGTCCCATAGAGCCTGTTTCCCACACCGGCTGACTCCGTCACGTCCTCAAAGCGCGCCTCCGACACGTTCCCCAATAACATCAGAAATGCCAGGGTGCCGATGGGCAGCCAGACTCGAATACGATAAGATTTCAAGACTCATTCCCTCCGATCACTAATCCGTACGCATTGGATGATGGGTGCCCCCTGAGCAACTCACCAAATATCAGTTGTTCCAGACCACCACCGTCATTTTCGCCCGTATCTTCTCTCCAACGCGAATCACCACGATATATATGCCGCTGTGCACAATATCCCCGTCGGCATCTTTTCCATCCCACGCTTTCACATTCCCACCGGTCTGCATCTGCTCCTGCTCGGCCACCACGCGCACCAGACGGCCCGCCTCATCATAGACCTCGATGGTCACCTCCGACTCCGCGCCCAACGCGAAGGAGATGTCCGTCAAAGTACTCAATCCGCCACCCTTGGGAGAAAACACTCTCGGCTGACAGCTCATGGAGAATGCTCCCCCCGGCTCGGATGAGGCCACACCCATAAACACCGCATACGTGCCCAAACGCCTCACCGGAGTGGTAACCGCAGCTCCCTGTCCGGATGCGGATACCGTTCCCCCCCAGTCGCAACCAGACGGATCCGCCCTCCTCCCGCCGGAAAATCGCCAGGGGTCCCTCTCCTCCCTCGCCGACACCCATACGCAAGGTACCCGGCTTCCTCAGGGTGTCCGCGCCTACGGCCTCAAAAAGCATCCCCGCACCCGTTGCCACCACTCCCTCGGGCAAAGGCATCAGGTCCGCCTGGGGGATCTCTTTAAGCGCAATCTCCTCGTCCGAATCGAGCGCATTGGGCGGAAGAAACAACGACACGGTCTCCGCGTCATTTACAAGGGTTCCGCCGGGCCAGACCCCCACCACCCGGGCCGTACGAAACCGCCATCGAAAATCCTCCGCCATGCGATTTCCCACCGAATCCCGCACACTGGACGATATCCACGCTTCGTATTCCGTATCCTGGGCCAACTCCTCGGCTGGGTCAAAAAGGGCGGTCCGCTGCCCCGCATCGTAGCTGAACGCTCCACCCACGGCCTCCCCCCCACGCATCAGCTTGAAATACTCCGCAGCCACCGAACTTCCGTCCATGGTCTCACTGAAGGTGATCGTGACGTTCGAACTCCTGCGCACGCCGGCCTGGTCCGGCTCCGGGGCAACCAGTGTGGCCACGGGCATCTCCGTATCTATCCGGAACGCCGCCGCCGCCGGATTCGGTGTCATCTCGTTTCCCATCTCGTCCGTCGCCCCTTCCACAGACACGCTCGCGATCCCGGAAGCAAGCTCCCGCGACACCGAGGCCTTGCCCGTCCATACCCCACCCGCAAAACTCACCGCCCCCACAACCACCTCCGTCCCGCCCTCAGACACAAACGTCACCTTCGGAGAAATCGCCGCATTCATCCCGGAATGGGCTTCGGAGAAAACCACGATCACCGTCACATCCTGGCCGATCCCCACAACGGATGGAACCACCGTCACTGCCGCAGTCGGAGGAATCGTATCGATCACCAAACGCTCCTCCCGGGACCACGCTGACCGAGCAAGGCCGTTATCCACCGTCCGCACCGACCAGTAGTAAAATCCGCTCTCCAAGCCGCGCAGCATGAGAGAACGTCCCAACCCAATGTCCCCAAATTTCAGAGCCGCCTTCCCGCTGCGCACATCGTCTCCACCGGAATCCGTCCCCACCCTCAGATCATACCTCAAACTCTGGGCAGGTGTCCCGTACGCACCGTCCGAACCAGTTCCCCACGAGAGCGTCACCGAACTGTCCTCGGAAACAGCCGTCAACCCGGACGGCGGCTCCGGCGGCGTATTTGGATTCAGCATAAACGACTCCAAATTGTCGTACACGCGGGAGGACTCTAAAAGGTCCTCACCCTGCCCACTCGCCACCAGATCCAGATCCCCATCATCATCTACGTCGCACCACCCCACCGAACTGCCCTGCACCCCTACCAGCGCCTGAAACACCCCCTCCGTCAGGTTCCCGGCCCCATCGTTCTTATAGATTTTGAGCCCCGGCGTCCTGCCCATTTTCCCGGACAACACCAGATCCAGAGTGCCATCGTTATCGTAATCCCCCCACGCTAATGAGCCTATATCCACTCCGGCCAAATTCACCAGCGCCTCCGAGAACATCCCCCCATCGTTTCGATACACTTTAGAAACCGACGTCCCACTCACATCCTGCCCACAGATCGCCAAATCCAGATCCCCGTCCCCATCGTAATCCCCCCAGACAAGCGCACTCGACGTCAGGCCCACCAGATCCAAATCGGAACGCCCCCTAAGCTGTCCCGCCGGATCGTTCTCATAGATCCGGGTAAAGCGTTCCCCGGTCCAAAACCCTCCTGTAAGCGCCAGATCCAGGTCCCCATCCTCGTCGTAATCTCCCCAACGCACCTTCCCATCCTTCACACCCTGTAGCGTCTGCGTGCTATCCTCGACCAAAACGCCCGAATCGTTCCGATACACCACCGCCACTGCGTCCAAAAACGATCCAACGATCCCCTCGGTCTGCCCCACGAGCACGAGATCCGGATCCCCATCGTTGTCGTAATCCCCCCAATCCAAAGAACCTCCCCTCACCTGAGCGAGCGTGCCGGAATTGGAAGCATCTGGAACCAGAGTACCGGTGAATTCATCATTTCGATAGATCAAAGAAATCGGATTCCCGGACGCATCCTCTCCGCACAACGCCAGATCCAGATCCCCATCCCGGTCGTAATCCCCCCAGGCCAGATCGCCGTTCTGCACTCCTTTCAGCGCACTCTCCCTACTCTCCTTCCATACCCCCAACACGTTCTCGTAGAGGATGGTCCTCGCGCGATCGTTCACATCCCGGCCACACATCACAAGGTCCGGGTCCCCATCGTTGTCATAGTCCCCCAAAGCCATCGCACCCCGTTCCAGATTGAGCAGTTCCTGATCGGACCCCACAAACTTATCCACCCGCAAGATCTCATCCTGAGACCACACCGACCGCTCAAACCCAGTATCCACCGCCTGCACACTCCAAAGGTATGTCCCCTCGCTCAACGGTCTGAACAGGGTTTTATCGAACCTATTTCCCACACAACCCGGGCCCACTCCCACAGCTCCCGAAAACACACCCCCTCCGCCCTCCAAACTGACGCGCAAATTGTACGTCAGCCTATCCACCGGCGTCTCCGCATCCCCCCCTCCCCCCCAGGAAAACCTTACCCGCCTCCCGGTCACAAACGACGACACCCGAGGCTGCTCCGGCCAAAAAGGCTTCTCATTCCGCACTTCATCGTTCTTATAGAGCATCCCCGCTTCTTCCCCGATCGCCAACAAATCCAGCGCCCCATCACCGTCGTAATCCGCCCAACCCACCGACCCGCTCCGCACCCCCGTCAAATTCTGATCCTTGGTCAACACGCCGTCCTCATTCTTCAAAACAAAGGCGAAGGCCTGCGAGGAATAATCTCTTCCCACAACGGCTAAATCGAGATATCCATTATTGTCGTAATCTCCCCAAGCCAACGAGCCTGCCACCCTCTCAAGATTCAAAACGAACGGCCCCACCAACAATCCCGGAGCATCGTTCTTATACACCTTAACCTGCTTCTCCCAATACCTGTTCCAACCGGATACCGCCAGATCCAGATCCCCATCCCCATCCAGATCCCCCCACGCCAATCGTCCCACAATCACCCCTCCGGCCTCTCCAGCCTCAGGCAACGATAACCCCACCGAACTGTCCTTATCCTCCCGCAACGTACCCGTAGGATCGTTTCGATAGATCTTCGCTGTCCGGTATCCGTCGCGGTCAAACCCATTGATCGCCAGATCCACATCCCCGTCCTGGTCGTAGTCGCCCCAGGCCACCGACCCTTTGTTCACGTACACAATGGACTGAGAAACGTCCTCCTCCAACGTCCTCATGCCCCCCATGCCTTCGTTCTTATACAGCCTGGTGGACGGCGTCCCCCCTGCTTCCATTCCGCAGATAATGAGGTCCAGATCCCCATCCGCGTCGTAATCGCCCCAGGCCATCGCACTATACCGAACGCCCACCAGCGCGGACTGGCGCACATCCTCTTCAAACCCTCCTGCCTCATTCTGTCGATAGAGCACGGCCACCTCGTCGCCCGCGCTGTCCCACCCGGATACGGCCAGATCCAGATCCCCATCCTTATCGTAATCCCCCCACGCCACATCTCCATACGACACGCCCAACAGATCCGGCAAGGCCGTCAACTCTCCGCCCTCGTTGCGGAACACCCGGGTAATCCGGGCGCACGATCCCTCCTCCACCAGCTCTCCCGCAACAACCAGATCTGCATCCCCGTCCCCATTGTAATCCCCCCACGCCATCGCACCGGCAGCCAGCCTCGGAAGCGCTGTCCCGGAATCCGTCAAGGTCCCGGCCCGTGCCACTCCAAGAGCACCAAAAAGCATCAGGCAGCCAATACCCAAGAAGCGTATTCTTTTCATCCTTCTTGCGCCCATATTCGGTACCTCACTCACAAATAACAGATTGGGGACAACAAGCCTTCATTACTCCTTAGCGGCACGATCTTCCCAAAAGCGCAAGCAAGCTTGCGCACTCCATTGACCGAAGCGCAAAATCCGCGAGGTATAGATGATCCGGGATTAGCATAATCAACTATACTATATTACATTATCAGGGATTATGCAAGGATTATATTGCCTTTTCTGTGCAGCAAGAATGGCAAAAAATGCTCCCCAGCATCTGGGATCACCCGCCCAAAGACCCAGATTGTTTTCCATAACATGATTCATAGAACACAAGACTCATTGTCAAAGAATGGCCAAATCGTGCAGGCTCATGATATCGATCATGCCAAGAGAGAAGGGCAGGACTGTGACAATATACCGGACTGAGCTGGAAACAAATACCCGATCCATAAAGGTCGATCCTAATAGCCAACTGAAGCCTTGTGCCAGGAAGCTCGAGGATGGTGCCAGGGAATCTAACCCGAATGCAGGAGCCCTGCGAAGCAAACGTTCGGACAACTGTCCATTTCAGCGTATCAACACGGCTTTTTTGGTGACCGAAAAGCCCACTGCCTCCAAACAAGGTTCCCAAGCTTCTCCTCCGGGAAACGGTGCCTTGGGCGACATACGTTCCTTCGGACAGGTCGCCAATGCCATCGTCGGGGCTTTATCTGGGCCCTCGATGGACAACTCTCCATGGTCCGTGGAACGGCGCGTGCCTCCGAGATGAGCAGTCTGCATTTGGCAGTCGTTCTGCGAGGTGAATATGGCTCTATCCCAGAAAGAACTTGTCCGATACAAAAAAGCCAACCAGAAAACAACAAAATGACAAGAACTGTCTGCTCAAAACCTCTTTTCCGCTGGTGTGTCAGATGAGGTTCATGGATTATCCTTGATTCCCCCTCATGCATGTCGATCCAGATGAGTTGCGCTGCACAAAGATCACTTCAGCAGCGCCATCTTCCGTACCTTCGTGAAAGGACCCGTCTGGATTCGAATCAGGTACATCCCACTGGAGACCGCATGGCCCCCGGCATCCCGACCATCCCACATCACCTGATAAAACCCGGCCGTCCGGGGCGCATCCACCAGAACCCGAATGCGCTGACCCAGAATGTTGTAGATCGAAAGCGTGACCGCCCCGTCCACAGGAAGCTGATAGCGCACCCACGTGACGCTGTTAAACGGATTCGGGAAGTTCGGCGCCAACCCATACACCTCGGGAAGCGGGTTGCCCGTCTCATCCGCCACATCCACTGCCACACTGGAGGGGTCGCTCTCATTCCCCGTTCTGTCCACTGCCGTGATCCGGTACCCATACGTCGTCTCTTCGATCACCCCCCCATCCACATATTTCACCCCTGAGACGATCGTCACAATGGCTCCGAAAGCACCCGGCTCTTCCGTCTCTTTCCGGCGATACACGTTGTACCCCAACACGTCCGCCTCGGTATTTGCCGTCCACCCCAAGATCACCCGCCCATCCTTGCGCTCTGCCGAAAACCCGGTAGGCGCAGCGGGGGCCGTCGTATCCGGCCAGGCATCCGTCGTAAACGTGCTGTCCGCGCTCTGCGTAGGCCCATTTCCACTCCGATCGATGCTGCCCACGTGATAATGATACACCGTATTGGCCGTCAGATTCGTCAGCTCCAGCCGGTGATTCGTCACATCCTCCACACTTCCCGCGCTGAACCCATACGAAACATCCTGTCCATATTTCACAAAGCTGTCCGCCAGTTCGTTCGTCGCCCACTTGATCAACACGCTCACGTCCGTTTTGGCCACCACCGTCGGACCCGACACGATCAGCGGTGGCGTGCCATCCGGCTCCGCCTGGGTATCAAATACCCCGTCTGCGCTCCACGTCGGACCGTTCCCACTCGGATCCGTCGAACCCACCCGATAGTGATACGTGGTCGAAGCCGTCAGATTCGTCAGTGTGATTCGGTGCCCGGTCACATCCTCGATCGCGTTTCGCTCGTTTCCATACGTCGTATCCAGACCCACCTCCACCACAGAATCCCCGGGCTCGTCCGTATCCCACCCGATCACCACGGACTGGTCCGTCCGAAGCAACACCTCCGGACCCGATACGATCTCGGGCGCCTCCGTGTCCGCCAGCTGATCGGTCTGCACCACGCCCGCGCTGCTCCACGTCGCGCCGTTACCGCTCGGATCCGTGGATCCCACCCGATACCGGATCAGGGCACCAGCATCCAGATTCGTCAACGTCACCTCGTGTGCCAGCAGATCCTCCGACCACTCCGTCCGATACGGATACGTCTCTCCAGCCACGATCTTGCCCGCTCCACCCGAATCGATCCCATATTCCACCACGCTGTCGCTTCGCTCGTCGGTATTCCAGACGATCGTCGCCTGGGAATCGTTTTTGAACGGCACCCCCGGTCCCGACAAAATCACCGGAACCTGCGTGTCCGCATACGAGTTGGTCGTGAACTCCCCACCCCACCCGGGTGGCTGCAGTATCTTAGCGATTCCAGCCCGCTTGGAGCTCACCCGAGGCACGGCCGACCATGCCGTGTTTCCCTGAATATCCTTTGAGAACACCCGGTAGAGGTATTGTACACCCGGCACAAGCCCCGTAATGGTGATCACGTGCTCCCGGACATATTCCGGCAGAACCTCCTCTTCCTGCTGGCCGGGGATCCCAAAGGTCTCAGGAGTGCCGTACAAAATGCCCGTGGTGCTTTGTTCATCCGTCTCCCAGGATATCACGGCTGTTACATCTCTCAGATCCGCCAGAGGTCCCGTCAGGATGACAGGAGGGTTGGTATCCGGGGCCGCCTTTGTTGTGAAGGAAACATTTTTGCTCAGAGCAGGACCGTTCCCACTGGGGTCGGTTGAGCCGGCCCGATAGTGATAGAGTGTCCCAGGCGTCAGTTTGGTCAGCACAACCACGTGCCGATTCACACCGCTGGCATCTCCCTGCTCCAGACCGTAAGCTGTGCTCGGCCCATATTCCAGGAATGTGTCCGACAGCTCGTTGGTCGTCCAGACGATGGTCGCGCTGTCATAGGTCTTGGACAATACCGTCGGTCCGGTGAGAATCCTGGGGTCCAGGGTATCCGGAGCCGCCATCGTGGTAAAGGTTCGATCCGGGCTTGACGTCGGGGGATTTCCTGAGGGATCCACCGAAATAACCCGGTAATGATACGCGGTACTCGCATTCAGATTCGTCAGCCTTGATGCATGTTCCCGCACATCCTCCGGAGAGAGAACCTCCTCCCCATAGGTCGTATCCGGACCATAGGCCACCTTGCTGTCGGAAGGCTCATCCGTCCGCCAACTCACCAGCGCCGAATTGTGCGTAATAGATGGGACGAAGGGACCGGTCAAGATCTTAGGAGACAGGATGTCTGGTTCCGTCTTCGTGGTAAAGGTCAAGTCTCCCCCATTGAAGGTGGGGCCATTTCCGGTTGGGTCTGTGGAACCTACCCGGTAATGGTAGGTCGTAGCCGGCTCCAAATTCGTCAGATTCACGCTGTGTCGCTTGACATCCTCCGAAAATACGACCTCCTCTCCATAGGTCGCATCCGCGCCATACGCCACCTCGCTGTCGGAAGGCTCGTCTGTTTCCCATTTCACCGTGGCCGAACGGGCGGCTCTGGACGCGATAATCGGTGCCCATACAATCCTCGGCGCTTGCGTATCTGGCGCCGCCCATGTTTTGAAACGAAAGCGCTTACTGGTTGTTGGCGCGTTATCGCTCGGATCCACCGACCTCACTTGATAGGTATACGTGGTATCCGACAGCAAATGGGTCAGGGTGACCCGGTGCGCGATCTCATCTTGCGCCTCTCCCTCCCAGGAAGACACGACATCCCCTAAGCCAAACCCAATGAAACCGTCCGATAGTTCGTCCGTCTTCCATTCAATGGTGGCCGAATTATATGTCTTTGCCGATACGATCGGGCCCTCCGTGATCACCGGGGAGTTTGTATCCGGAACCCCCTTCGTCTTGAAGGTGAACACGCTGGAGGTGCGCGCATTGTCCGACGGATCGGTCGAAATCACCCTGTAGCGGTATGTTCTGTCCGAGGTCAAATTCGTCAGCGAAAGCAGATGATTGCGCATATCGTTGGCATCCACCTTGGACCGATCCAGCGCCCCGTCCAAACCATATTCGACCCGACTGTCCGAGATCTCATCCGTGATCCACTCGATCCGCGCTGAGTTATAGGTGATTCCCGCGGCAATAGGTCCCGTGAGCACAATCGGTGGCGTGATATCCGGAGCCGCTTTCGTCCTGAAGGTGAACACACCGGAGGAATGCGCATTGTCCGACGGATCGGTGGAAATGGCCCTGAAACTATACGTCCTATCCGAAACCAGATGCGTCAGCAACAGAAGATGTTTGCGCATATCGTTCGCATCCTCCCTGGACTGATCCAGCATCCCATCCAACCCGTATTCGACCCGACTGTCCGAAATCTCATCCGTGATCCACTCGATCCTGGCGGAGTTATACGTGATGCCCGTGGCAATGGGGCCACTCAAAACCACCGGCGCCCTGGTGTCCGGGGCGGCTTTGGTGTCAAATGCGAACTGTCGGGTGACCATGGTGTTATCGGAGGGATCGGTGGATCGCACCCGATAGATGTAGGTCGTATTCGGCGAAAGTCCGGTCAACCTCACCCGGTGCTCCGTCTCATCCTTCGCCGACCCCACTGTGGCAGAAGCGAGGGATACACCGGTGCCAAACTCCACAAAACTGTCGCTGATCTCATCCGTCGTCCACTCGATGGTCGCCCCATCGTGAGTCACGCCAACCGCGGCCGGACCCGTCAGAAGACGTGGGACCACCGTATCCGGCGCCGCTTCCGTGAGGAAACTCCCCCCTCTGACCTGGGAAACATTCCCGGAGGGATCAGTCGCCCATACCTGGTAGTAGTAGGTGGTACCGGGCAGGAGGCTTGTCAACGTGATGCCGTGCACACTGGCTGTCACAGCCGTGCTGTCCCGAAGACCGTACTTCGCAGTCGGGCCATACCGCACATAGCCGATGGCAGGTTCATCGGTTGTCCAAAGGACCGTCGCCCTGTCGTAGGTTATCCCCACCACCCCCGGACCGTTTACGATTCTAGGCGCCAGAGTATCCGGCTCCGCCTTGGTGAGAAAGACGCCCGTTTTGAAAGCAGATGGGTTTCCGGAGGGATCCACCGACCACACGCGATAGTAGTAAGTCGTATCCGCCACCAGACCCGCGAGCGCAATCAGGTGATCGCTGACCCGTTTTGGCAGACTGTGGGACAAGGCATAGCTCATATCGCCCGCGCTGTAAGCGATGTGGGTATCGGAAACCTCATCCGTGCTCCAGATGACCGTCGCCTCATGATCGGTCACACTTACCGCAGCAGGCCCCGTCAGGATCCTGGGACCTGTGGTGTCCGGCTCCGCCTGGGTGCGAAAAGCGCCTCCCTTGAACGGGGACGGATTCCCTGTCTCATCCACAGACCACACGCGATAATAGTAAGTGGTATCCGCCACGAGGCCGGTCAGTGCAATCCAGTGATCGGTCGCCTGTTCCTCCGAGCTGTCCGCAAGTGCATACCCAAGCTCCAGGCCATACGCCACGTGGCCGTCGCTGGGCTCATCCGTCGTCCAGAAGATTACCGCCTCACTATCGGTCACCCCTACCGCCACAGGCCCAGTCAGAATCTGGGGTGCGCGCTCATCAGCCTTAACGCTCGCGGTCATCACGCCTGCGCCCTTCAATCCTTCCGGATCCGTTGCGACAAAGGTGATTTGCTCTGACCCCGTCCAACCCGTCGGCGCGGTGAGGGTTACGATATGAGTGTTCTCCTCAACGATCACCGTGATATCCACCGCTCCGCTGTCCTGCCATGTAAGCGTATTGGGATCGCTGTCCACATCCGTCACATACCCGTCCAGATCAAATGGAGCAAAACGCTGTCCCTCCAGGATCGTCTGATCAGGGATGCCCGCCACCACAGGATTCTGGGGCACATCGCGGATCGTCAGAACCCATGTCGTATCCGCTGTCCCGCCCGCGTCCGACACCGAAACTCCTATGGTGTCCACGCCGGCTGCACGGGGAGGCACATAATTGGAGACATAAGGCAGGCTGTTTCCCTTCACGCTCTGATCCGCGCCATTCACGAACCAACGATAGGTGAGGGGGTCTCCTTCGGAGTCAAGCGCCTCCACCTCAAAAACGACGCTTTCCCCCTCATCAATCTCCACACGGGTGGTGTCGGGATGTATGGAAATGATCACCGGCCGATCGTTCAGGAGTATCCCCCTGGTCACGGTGTCGCTGATCCCCGCTTCGTCCGTCACCGTCAGATGGACCGTATAGGCCTGTTTGTTGACATACGCGTGAACGGGATGCTGCAGGGCGCTCGTGGTCCCATCCCCGAACGACCAGGACCAGGCCACGATCGCATTGGGACCCGTGGATAGATCGGTAAAACGAGCGGTCACGCCCGTGCTGACCATCCCAAAATCGGCTGTGGGGCGAAGCGTGGTCACCGAAACCGAACCCCATTGAATTGCGGCCGAGGGCACCCCCTCGTTGAAGAGCACGTCCTCCAGGATCAAGTCCGTATAGCTTCCCGGCTCTGCGGAGGGATCCACCACAAAATGCATGAACACGAGCACCCCCGCCCCCAAAAGAGGCGTCGCGGAAGCGGCAGCCATCTGGAGTTTCCCGTCCACCAGATTTGACTCCTTGAATCCCCAGTCATTGATCAGCGTACCGTTAGTGGACAGCGAGGGGTTCGTCAACCATGGCGCATCGTACCGAACCGATGCCTTCGCTGACAACACGCTGTCCTGGGTCACATCGCTCACCAGGATGGGTACGGAAAGGGTATCCCCCGGCGATGCGAGGATGTGGGG
>JAZDJA010000224.1:0-15714 GCA_043804415.1 Candidatus Latescibacterota bacterium
CCTTTCGTAATCCGTCTTCCCAACACATGAAGAAGTGCACAAGAAGAGCCACCTTATGGCCAGGCGGCTCTTCATCTTTTTGTCCCTGAGTTCGCGAGGCTCAGGAAGGAACTGGGTGTCAAGAGCCTCATCAGGAATCTTCTGGTTGGCGGAACGTTCGAGTTTGATGTTGAGCGCGCAATTTCCCCCACTGTTTTGCACAGGCCTGTTGTTTTCGGCGTCGAGGCTCCTGCTATCGGACCGCCTCGACCATCTGATCGCTTTGGTGATACGTGGCACAGCGATTACGCTATTGATGGAATTGTTGACACTGAATTGCATCCCCTTTATCGAGCCATGGCCTTTCTCGGTGAAGAGATAGCAGAAAGATATTCCAGTCTTTGGGTGTGGCCGTTCCCCCCACCATCAGGGAAGCACAATGATGCTTTAGGAACTCCTAAAAGAACACCATGTGGTGCCAAGAACTCTCTCTGAACACCTATCGGCTTGATAGAGAGTGAGTTAAGTCTTTCAACTGTTAGAGATCGGTCCGGGCTTTCCCCTCGGAGGTCCCCGGACCGTTTCAACGCCAAAAGGCTTGACTTCGGAGGGTTTTTGCGTTATATTGCGGCACGCGCAAATCCTTTGGGACAGCGGAGGCGCAGACAAGGAGAAATGGAAAAGACGCCGCATGATCTCGCGCCACGGTGGCGGATGGTCAGTTGAATCCATGCTGCCTATGGAGGCAAGTTCTATGGACAAATGGTATGTCGGCGTTGATCTCGGCGGGACGAATATCGTATCGGGACTGGTCCGCGAGGACGGGAAAGTGGCTGCGCGCGACAAACGTTCCACGAGCCAGGACGCCGGACTTTCCGGATCCCTCCGGCAGATGAAAGACAGCGTACGCGCGGTGGTGGCCGAGGGAGGGATTGCCATGGGCGATCTGGCGGGCATCGGCATCGGCTCGCCGGGCCCCCTGGATCCTTTGGAGGGAATCATCATCGCCCCGGAGAATCTTCCCGCCTGGCGCGATGTGCCGCTCAAGCGAATCTTTGAGGATACGTTTGGTGTCCGTACAGTCCTGGACAACGACGGCAATGTGGCGGCACTCGGAGAGCAATGGAAGGGCTCGGGGAAGAACGTGGGGGATTTTCTGTGTGTGACCCTCGGCACCGGCATCGGGGGTGGCGCAATCTGCGGGGGGAAACTCCTGAAAGGGTTCAACGGCAATGCCGCGGAGATCGGCCACATCACCATCGATCACAATGGACCGCAATGTCCGTGCGGCAATCGCGGGTGTCTCGAGCTGTATGCTTCGGCCACGGGCATCGTGCGATGGACAAAGGTTCGGATGGCACAGGAAGATCCCGAAACGTCTCTGACCCTGGGGGCGGATCTGACGGCCCGGAAGATCTTCGAGGCCGCGCGGGATGGGGATGTTTTCGCCTGTGAGATGTTTGGCCGCACAGGAACGCTGTTGGGGGCCGGGCTGGTCAGTGCGATCAATCTGCTGAACGTTTCGGTCATCGCCCTAGGCGGCGGCATGGCCGATGCCGGGGATCTGATCTTCGAACCGGTCAGGCGCACCATTCTCGAGCGGGGTCTGCCCGGGGTCCGCGAGCATGTGCGGGTGGTTCCGGTAGAATTGGGAGAGGATGCGGCGATATTGGGAGCGGCGAAAAATGCCATGGACGCGTAAGAGCAGGGAACAGGTGAAAGGGGTCAGGGGTCAGGGATCAGGGGTCAGGAGTCAGGAGTCAGGAGTCCGGAGCGGGGAAGGGCCCAGTGGGGGAAGCGGAAGTGGCCAGTCAGGAGTCTTCCTGGGGCTGCTGGTGGCTTCGTTTCTTTTCTTTGCGAACGAGGGGGCCCTGTGGGCATCGCAGGAGGTTTCCGCGGATACGGCGCACACGGACGCATCAGCGGCCAAATCGCCGAGGGGGGCCTTGTTGCGCTCTCTGGCCCTACCCGGATGGGGGCAATGGTATAACGAGCGGCCCGTGAAGGGCGCGGTCATCTTTTCCACGGAGTTGTTCCTCGGGGGTGCGATCCTCTACGAGAATCGGCGGTCGCTGGATTTCCAGCGTCGGAATACGTATTTCCTCTGGTTTCTCGGTGTGCTTCTCTACAACCTTGCCGATGCCTACGTGGACGCGCATCTCTATGATTTCGAGGGAGGCGCGGAGCAGGTCGGGCTGACTGGCAGCAGCTCGGCAGATGGTGCGCCTATGATTTCCACGCGGATCTGGTTTTGACGCACGCCTGGGCCGAGCGTTTCACCCGCTTCTTGAGGGGAATCGGACCAACGACGTGGGAGTCTGAGAAAAGAGGGCGTACGCATGCGTCCACGACAACGTACGCCGGAAAAGACGTGCAAGGTGAAATCTTTTTGGAGTTGGCAATGAACTTGATGCAGTCAAAAACGAAGGACAGACAAAGGCCCGTCTATACCTTTTCTTCTACCTGCCTTTTTCTCCTCTGCGCTATCCTGTCGTTCTCCGCTCTTTCCTCAGCCGAGGAAAAGATCCTCATCGTCTCCCCGCACTGGGAGGGCATCCAGACGGAGTTCGAGCGGGGATTCGAGGCGTTCTCGGAGGCGCGCACCGGAGAACGGATCGGCGTGGAATGGCTCGATCAGGGCGGGACTTCGGCGGTGCTGCGGTTTGTCAAATCGGAGTTTGTGGCCCGTCCGGAGGGCATCGGGATTGATATGATGTTCGGCGGCGGGGTGGATCCGTACCTGGAACTGAGGCGGCTGAACCTGACGCATCCCTATCGGCTCCCGGAGGAGGTGTTCGGGCGGATCGCGCAGACGGTCGGAGGGATGCCGATGTATGATCCGGCGTACCACTGGTACGGCGCCACGCTGGCCGGGTTTGGCATCATCTACAACAAATCCGTGCTCGACATGGTTCACCTTCCCCGGCCGAAAAGCTGGGAGGATCTGGGCGACCCGAGCCTCTTGACGTGGGTGGGATCTGCGGACCCCCGGAGCAGCGGCAGTGTGCACACGGCCTACGAGATCATCCTCCAGGCGTTCGGGTGGGAGAGGGGATGGGAGGTGCTCACGCGGCTTGGGGCCAACGTGCGGAATTTCACCAAGGGCGCCGATCAATCGGTCAAGGATGTGGCCGTGGGCGAAGTGGCGTATGGCCTGGCCATTGATTTTTATGCGTGGGCGCAGGTGGACGAAGTGGGCGCGGCGTATATCGGGTACACCATGCCGGAAAACCTGACCATCGTGAACCCGGATGCCATTGCGATCCTCAAGGGGGCGCCGCACCTTAAGGCTGCGCAGTTGTTCCTGGAATTTGTCATGTCCGAGCCGGGCCAAAAGCTCTGGATGCTCAACAAGGGTGCACCGGGCGGACCTGCCGAGTTTCAGCTCAATCGTTTCTCTGTGATACCCTCCCTTTACGAGCAGGCCGAAGAAAACACGTCTGTCCGGATGAATCCCTTCAACTGGGAATCCTCGCTGATCTACGACTCCGAGAAGGGCAGCGCGCGGTGGCGGATCATCAACGACCTGGTGGGGGTGCTGCTGGTGGATTCGCATCGGGAGTTGGTGCGGGCATGGAAGCAGGTGATCGAGCTGGGACTGGAGGAGGAGGATCTGCGGAAGTTGTGCGCGCTGCCGGTCACCGAATCCGAGGCGGAGGAACTGGTCGCGAAATGGGAAGATCCGGAAATCCGCAACCGGACGATTGCCGCGTGGACCGTGTTTGCGAGAAGTAAGTATGGGGCGTTCGGAGGCGAAAAGACCGGCAGGGGAGGATCCCTTCTGATATGGGCGTCGCTTGCCGTGATGCTCGTTGCTGCGGCCCCGTACGGTTGGAGTGCTCTGCAGCGGCGGCGTACGCAGCGTTGGATTCTGGCGCAGAGTGAGAATGGAGAACTCTCAATGAAAGGCTAAAGCCTGAATTCCAAGGGGGATTGATTCTTCTGGGATGATCAGGCGAAAGACGCTCGTGGTCGTTGGCAGTTGGTTCTGAGCCGGTTGCCTGAACTGTTCGCAATAAGAATTCGCAAGAAGAAAGGGAGCATGTCATGATCTATGTCATAGCCTCAATCAAGGTGAAGTCCGAATCTCTCGATGCGTTTCTGGAGATATTCAAGGCCAACGTGCCTGCGGTGAAAGCCGAAGAAGGATGTATCGAGTATGTGCCAACAGGTGATGTGGATGCCGGCCTGACGCCACAGGTGCTTGATCCCACAGTCGTGACGATTATGGAGAAGTGGCAGAGCCTCGAGGCCCTGCATGCCCATCTGGCCGCACCTCACATGCTGGCCTACCAGAAAAGAGTCAAGGATATGGTGGTCGGTGTTTCCCTCAAGGTTCTCAAAGAGGGATAATCGTCGGCTGAACTGGAGCGATCCCCCTGTCGGCTGAAAGGGCCGACTGGCCCGATGAGTCCTGTTTGATCATCAGAGCTCATCTGCCGCGAAGGCTTCGTGGGTGGAAGCAGGTAGTCAAGCGTGCCGTTGGGTTGAAGGGCTGAAGGAAAAACGTCGTGCCCGATCGTTTATTGAACTTCACCATTCACGCTTCCTGAGGCGTCCCAAGCCGAGGAGCGAGCCGCCGCCAGTGGTTCCGGAAGAGCAATCCAAAGAGTTAGCGATAGTCCAGCGAACGGTCCCACATCTTTCAGCTGAATCCACAGCCTGCACCCGAACGCCGGAGGAGCTTTCCCCCGGCGTTTCTCGTGGAGATGGGTTTTTTTCATCAGCGCCTGCCACATGGCTCTGCATCGCCGTGCGTGGAGTCCGACGTTCGCGTCTTTTTCGGCGTCGACGAGAAAAGTCCGCAAGTTTTCCGGAGGATCGGTGTTCAACAGAAGAACTGTCCCAACGCCTGCGAAATTCAACCGATGCCAAACCAACGACCGAAGGGAGGGAAGTCATGGCGCATCTCAAAATGAAATGGTCGCTGATCCCTGTGGGTGTTGTGGTGATGATCACAATTCTGGGAGGATGTGCTGCCCAACGCAATTCGGCAAGTTGGGCACAGAGATCCCGGATGTTGACGAAGGAAGATGTGGTCAATATGGCCACCTCGGACATCGGGGACGCGGTGATCATCGCTCAGATGGACGCGACGGGATCCCGATTTGGCCTGTCCGTTTCGGATGTCACCGAGTTGAAGCAGGCCGGCGTTAGTGAGAAAGTCATCGAGTACATGATCGGCACGGGGATCAAATCCAGTCAGGAGGGTTATCACGTGCGGTATTCCTACTACCCCCACTACCCGATGATCGCCTACACTCCCGGCATGCGCATCATATACGTCAATGGCTCCCAGTGGCATTATTCTCCCAGGAGAGGTGGGCGATCCGGTGTCTGGATCAGGGGAAGGAGATGAAAAGAACTTTGACCATAACGCCATGCCCCTCCGGGATTGCGCTTGGTGCGGGGTCACAAACAGAAACAGGACGAAAGTGAACACTATGAGAAGAACGCTCCGCATAAAAAGCAGGGCTGCACGAACTCTTTTGGTCGGTGTATTCGTCATGACGAGTATGGCCGCAAGCATCCCTCACGCGCAGGAAATCCGGGCGATCTCGCTCGGCGAAGCGATCCGAATTGCACTGGAAAACAACATTTCCCTGAAGCAATCCTCCAACCAGGTGGCCGCGGGTGAAATCTCCGCTCAGCAAGCCAAAGCGGATTTCTATCCGAATCTGAACGGCTCTGTTTCCACATCCGAGGGGTACAGCCGACGGGTTGACCCGACCACCGGCCAAACCGAAGCCCGGAACGCTCAGTCGCTGGGCGTGAGGCTGTCCTCCAGTGTGACCCTGTTCAATGGATTTGGCAACGTGGCTTCGCTGGAGAAGTCCAAACTGGATCTGGCGGCGTCAGAAGCAAGCTTCTCCCGGATTCGTGAATCCATTATGTTTGATACGATTTCACAATTTCTGCAGGTTCTTCAGGACAAGGAGTTGACCCAAAGCGAAGTGGGGAACCTTGAGGCGCAGCGTGGGCAGTTGGAACGCATAGAGGAATTCTACAAGGCGGGCAATCGCTCGATAGCGGATGTGCTTGGGCAGCGGGCGTTGATTGCGCAGGCGGAGCTTCGGGTCCTCTCCGCAGAACGCAGTCTAACCGTCAGTAAGTTGACGCTGTTAAAGACGATGGACCTGGAACCCGCAATAGAGGTGGAGATCGTGGAACCGCCTCCGGGACAATTGGATCGCTTCTTCTCCGATCAGTCTCCCGACGATTCGGAGCGGTTGCTGAAGGCGGCGTTGACAAAACGTGCGGATCTCCAAGCCCGGCAGATGCAAATAGACGCGGCGAAAAAACAGCTGCGGGTGGCGCGCGCCGGGTACTGGCCTGCGTTGTCGCTATCTGCCGATGCGGGAACGGGGTATGGCAGCCAGAACGAATCCGGCGGCTTTTTCGATCAGCTTTTGGACAGCAGTCCCAATGCCGGCGTAGGTCTTTCCCTCTCGATTCCGATTTTTGATCGTTCCAGAACAAAGAACAGCATTGCCCAGGCGGAGATTCAGCTTGCCAACGAACGCCTGAATCAGGAGAGCCTCAAACAGGAGGTCGCCTTCCAAATTCGGCAGGTTGTGCTGGATTACCAGACGGCTGTCAAACAGCTTGACGTGGCGGAAGCACTGGTAGCCTCTGCACGGCAGGCGTTTGAGGTAACAGAAGCGCAGTACAACGTGGGTTCTTCTACCTTGGTGGAGCTTGCCCAGTTCCGTGCCCAATACGTGGAAGCGACCCACGATCGCGTCAAAGCGCGAACCAACCTGCTGCTCAATCAGGTGGCTGCGGAGTATGTTCAGGGTGAGATGGAGCGGGTGGTGGCTCTATTTGAGTGATCCGTGTGCCACAAACTCCAGCAGGCTTAAGAACGTGCGCAGGATAAAGAACATAGATACCCTCAAAACAGAAAGAGTGTTCCTATGAAGAAGATCATCGGTATTATCGTTGCCCTTGCGCTGTTTGGAGTGGGCGTTCATTTTTTTCGCGCAGAAAATGGCGTTAAAGAAGAAGGTCCGTATCAATTCTCAGAGATCACCCGAGGCGATCTGGAGAATCTGGTTTCCAGTACGGGGACTCTTCAAGCGGTGGGCACGGTGGAGGTTGGGACCCAGGTATCCGGCACCCTCGATCGCCTTGGCGTGGACTTCAACGACGCCGTCCGAAAGAACCAAGTGCTGGCAGTCTTGGACACCACGCTCTTGAAGATCGCCGTGCTCGACGCGGAGGCCAATCTAGCTCGGGTCCGGGCGCAATGCGAACAGGCCCAAGCCGAGTACGCGCGCAACCTTCCCCTGTTTGAAAAGGGGCATATTTCCGAGCAGGAGTTTCTTCCCCTTCGAATCAGCGTCAAAATGGCCGACGCGTCGGTTCGGTTGGCCCAGACGGCGTTGGAGCGGGCACAGACCAATATGGACCATGCCATCATCCGCTCCCCGATTGATGGTATGGTCATCCAGCGAAATGTGGAACCTGGACAGACCGTTGCCGCGAGTTTTTCGACGCCGACCCTTTTCGTCATTGCGAAAAATCTGTCCCAGATGGAAATCTATGCGGCCGTGGATGAGAGCGACATCGGCCAGATCAAAGAGGGGCAATCGGTGCGGTTTGAGGTGCAGGCCTACGTGGGCCGTACCTTCCACGGCACCGTGCGGCAAATACGTCTTCAGCCCACCACGATTCAAAATGTGGTCAATTATACGGTGGTGGTGGATGCTGCCAATGAGCAGAACCTGCTGCTTCCGGGCATGACCGCCACGGTGGATTTTGTGGTCGAAGCGCAGAAGGCGGTGCTGCTCGTTCCCACCGATGCGCTCCAGTTTGAGCCCACTGAGGAGATGATGAAGGATTTTCGCAAGAACAGGAAACGTCCTGAGGGGCCGGTTCGGGAGTCTTCGGAAGCGGATCGGGAAGGATTCCGCGGACGCCCCGGGGGAGAAGGCGGAGGGTTCTCGCCTCCCGAAGACATGGCGCGACTCTGGTTTTTGGATGCGGAAGGCAGTTTGAGCGTTGTGCAGGTTAGAAAAGGAGCCACCGATGGGCGACTCACCGAGATTGCGGCGATCCGGGGTCACATCGAAGAGGGCATGCAGATCATCAGCGGCGTGACGCAGCAGAAGAAAGAGACCAAGACAGACAACAATCGTATGCCGTCGCCCTCGGGATTCAGGAGAGGACCGTTTTAGGGCAATGAGTAATGGGCAATGAACTTCGCGCTTCCTTCCTGCTGCGACGGAAACGTCTTGGATCGGGGGTTGCTTAGGGTCTCACTCATCGAGCCGTGCGGTTTGTCGCCCGGCAGATCTGTCAAATGAAGGTTTCTTCATGAACTTGGCGATCGAAACATCAGGAATAACAAAGACCTATCAGATGGGAGCTGTGGCTGTGCAAGCGCTTCGGGGGGTGGATCTGACCGTCGGGCACGGCGAGTTTCTCGCGATTATGGGCGCCTCCGGCTCCGGAAAATCCACGCTGATGAACATACTGGGCTGTCTGGATCAGCCGACCTCTGGGAACTACCACCTCGACGGCATAGATGTGCATAACCTTTCCCGCGATGAGTATGCGACCATCCGGAACCAGAAGATCGGGTTCGTATTTCAGGTGTTCAACCTGTTGCCCAGGACTTCCGCCCTGGAAAACGTGGCGCTTCCCCTTGTGTATGATCACACCGGGCGGATCAAGGAACCCAGGAAACGGGCCATGGAGGCGTTGGAGCGTGTAGGACTTTCAGATCGCTCCCATCACGAACCAAGTCAGCTTTCCGGCGGAGAACGACAACGCGTTGCGATCGCGCGCGCGCTGATCAATGAACCTGCCATTGTGCTGGCCGATGAGCCCACCGGCAATCTGGACAGCCGAACCTCCGTGGAGGTGCTTTCCGTTTTTCAGGAACTCAACGAGCAGGGGATCACCATTCTCCTCGTGACCCATGAACGGGACATTGCAGAATATGCCAAACGCATGGTGCAGATGCGGGACGGACTGATCCTGCAGGATCGGCTTGTGGAAGTGCGCCGTAACGCAAAGACAGACGCGGAGGCTCTCCAGTCAGTGCAGGGGTAGAACGGCCCTCTCTAACCGCAAAGGTCGCAAAGAAGGAAAGATTCGGTTGGCGTCACCGTGAACCCTTGGTGTTCTCTGCGCCTCCTTTGGGTTCTTTGCGGTTCCTTTTGACCTTACTCAGTGCGAGCATAAGCTGTCTTCTTTCTAACCGCAAAGTGCGCGAAGAAGACGCGAAGGTCGCAAAGAAGGAAAGATTCGGTTGGCGTCACCGTGAACCCTTGGCGTTCTCTGCGCCTTCTCTGGGTTCTCTGCGGTTGCTTTTGACCTTACTCAGTGCGAGCATAAGCTGTCTTCTTTCTAACCGCAAAGCTCGCGAAGTGGGCGCAAAGCTCGCAAAGAAAGACATAACCGGATGATCTCCCTTTGAACCTTCGCGGTCTCTGCGTCTCCTTTGGGTTCTCTGTGGTTGCTTTTGACCTTACTCAGTGCGAGCATAAGCTGTCTTCTTTCTAACCGCAAAGCTCGCGAAGAAGACGCAAAGGTCGCAAAGAAGGAAAGATTCGGTTGACGTCACCGTGAACCCTTGGCGTTCTCTGCGCCTCCTTTGGGTTCTCTGCGGTTGCTTTTGACCTTACTCAGTGCGAGCATAAGCTGTCTTCTTTCTAACCGCAAAGCTCGCGAAGAAGACGCAAAGGTCGCAAAGAAGGAAAGATTCGATTGACGTCACCGTGAACCCTTGGCGTTCTCTGCGGTTGCTTTTGACTCAAGACAGCACCGGGTGCAGATACACCCGCTCGAAGATGGAGAAGACGATGAGATGGAAAAATCTGTTGAAGATAGCGTTTAGGAGTATCCTGAAAAACAGGATGCGGAGTCTGCTCACTTCCCTGGGGATCATTATCGGAGTGAGCGCGGTCATCGTGATGGTGGCCATCGGCAAGGGATCTCAGTCCGATATCGAGGCCCAGATCAGCGCACTTGGCGCCAACATGATTATCATTTTCCCGGGCTCGATGCAAAGAGGAGGGGTCAGTCAGGGCGCGGGAAGTTTCAATCGACTCACCATGGAGGACGCCGAAAAGCTGGGCGATGAAGCGAAACTGAGCACGGCGGTCTCCGCGGTGGTGATGTCTGGTGGCCAGGTGGTCGGAGGGGGCCAGAACTGGAGCACTTCCATCACCGGGGTTTCCACGGATTATCTGACCATACGCGCCTGGCCGCTCGAACACGGGCGGTTTTTTGCCGACCGGGATATTCGTGCACGAAGTAAAGTTGCGGTATTGGGCAAAAATGTAGCGGAACAACTGTTCTCCGATCGAAATCCGATCGGAGAGAAGATCCGCATTCAGAACACGCCCTTCAAAGTGATCGGTGTGCTTTCGGAGAAGGGGCAGGATGCCCGTGGCCACTCGCAGGACGACATCGTGCTGTGTCCATCCACCACGGTACTATACCGGATTAAAGGGGGACGGTTCATCAACATGATGGTGGCCAGCGCCCGGTCCACCGAGATGTTGTCGGAAGCTCAGGAGGAATTGCGCGCCTTGCTTCGGGAATCGCACAAACTCGAGCCGGGAGAAGAAGATGATTTCAGGATTCGCAATCAGGCTGAGATCACCGAGGCGGCCACAGAAACCTCCCGAACACTGACGCTGCTCCTGGGGGCCATCGCGGGCGTATCGCTTGTGGTGGGCGGAATCGGTATCATGAATATCATGCTGGTCTCAGTGACCGAACGCACCCGGGAGATCGGAATCCGGCTGGCCGTAGGAGCGCGGGGCAACGATGTGCTCACCCAGTTTCTGATGGAGGCGGTCGTACTCAGCCTGGTCGGCGGCGGGGTGGGCATTCTGCTTGCGTTTTGCTGCACCTCTGCGCTTACCGCATTTATGGGAGTAAGTACGGTTGTCGATCCGATGGTTGTCTTTCTGGCTTTTGGGTTCTCCGGTATCGTGGGGGTGTTTTTCGGTTTCTATCCTGCGCGCAAAGCCGCCGCGCTCAATCCGATTGATGCGCTGCGGTATGAATGAATCCGGCAAATCTTCCGCAGTTTTGGCCCGGAAGCACACCGAAGCAAACCGATCCGGTGATCAGAAGAATCCCCTTCGCGTTCCGGATGCCTCCGGCGGCATCATGCGTCCCGGGAGCCTTCTTCTGGCCAGTTTGATGCTGCCTGGATAGGAATCGATCAGGAAGAACCATGTTGGATCGGATGCGCCCCGTACGCACGGACGCCGGAGGAGATTTCCTCCGGCGTTTTTTGTGGGGGCAAATGGATTTCGCTTGCATTTTGTGCCCTTCTATCGTATTTTATGGCATTGTCTTTGCACGGATAGCAAACAAACTTCCGCAGGGATCCCCAACCGGTTGGCCGTTCCCAAAAACCACAGAGCCCTTCCCATGCTGCAACTTCGATTTACACGGCACCATTTGAGCACCATGTGTCCCGCTGGAAGGAAAAGGGGCATGAGACGGGCCGCGTTGTGGGTTCTGATGATGCTCTTTCCGGTGCCCCTTTTGGCTGCAACCCTAAGCGGCTTCATCACCGACCGTAGTAACGGGGAGTCTCTGGCCGCAGCCAGCGTGATGCTCAAATGGCGTGGTCCGACCCTGGGCACCTCGAGCAACACGGATGGCTATTACGCCATTCAAAATATCCCGCCCGGCACGTACATGCTGGTCTTCTCCTACCTCGGATACGAAAGCCTCCGGGATTCGATCGCCTTTGAGGAAACGGACGAGAAGCGTCTGGATGGTTCGCTTGTACCCGAACCGATTCTGACCGAGGAGATTGTGGTCGAGGCGGATCGATTTCAGGAGGAGCGGGCACTGCAGTCCGGATTCATCGGCCTAAAGACCGAGAAACTGCGGGAGCTTCCGTCCATCGGAGAGCCGGATATTCTACGCAGCCTCCAGCTGCTTCCGGGCATTCAGGCTGCGTCGGATATCAGCAGCGGGCTCTATATCCGCGGAGGCGGACCCGATCAGACCCTCATTCTCCTGGATCAGATTCCACTGTATAATCCGTCCCACGCCTTCGGATTCTTCTCAACGTTCAATCCGGATGCCATCAAGGACATTTCTCTCCACAAGGGAGCCTATCCGGCGCAGTATGGCGGCCGGCTCGGTTCGGTTCTGGATGTGCGGAACCGGGATGGAAACCGAAAGGATTTTCAGGGCACCGGGGGGATCAGCCTGATCTCGACGCGCCTGACGCTGGAGGGGCCGCTTGAAAGGGGATCCTGGATGGCCTCCGGTCGCAGGACCTATCTGGAGCCGATTCTGTGGGCCATGCGGGCTGCCGTGGGCGACAGCACGAACATACCGTCCTACTATTTCTACGATCTCAATACCAAGTTCAATCACGACCTGGCCCGCGATAAGGTGACGGTGAGCGGATATTTCGGACGGGACGAACTGAACGTGGATATGGACGAAGGCAACTATGTGAACTTCCGCTGGGGCAATGGGGCGTTTACCGGTAAATGGACGCACATCCTCTCTCCGGCCCTGTTTGTAAACCTCATGGTGGCGGGCAGCGAATATGCTAGCGACATCACGTTTCGGATCTTCGAGACCCCCATCGTGTTCTCCAACAGCATTCAGGATCTCACCCTCAAAGGAGATCTGGATTTTTTCGCCAGCAACCGGCATGCGCTCACCGCCGGTTTTATGGCCACCCGGTACCGGTTTGCCTTCGAACAGGCGTTCAACCAGGAAAAACAGCTCGATTTGAGGGAAACCCCCTTTCTGCTTTCGGGATATGTTCAGGATTTGTGGGAGCCGCAGGTTCTTACCAGCATTCGATGGGGAGCCCGGTGCAACTATTTCAGCGAGGGGAGACGTCTCCAGGTGGAGCCGCGCGTCTCCCTCAGCCAGCACCTGGCGCCCGATTTACGGGTCAAAGTGGGCGGAGGCATCTATCACCAGTACCTGCAACTGATCACCACCGAAGGATTCAGCGGAGCGGATTTCTGGGTTCCATTGGACGGGACGGTAGAGCCGGGACGTTCGTGGCAAGCGGTGCTGGGAATAGAATGGGAGCCTTCGCGACGGCATCAGATATCGCTGGAGGGGTATTTCACAGATCTTAAGCATCTGGTGGCGCTGGACAATACGGCAGCTGCGGTCGGAGCGGAGGGACGTTCCGAGGATGTGTTCCATACCGGAGGCACGGGATATGCCACCGGGCTGGAGCTTTTCGTTCAGCGCAGGACGGGACCTCTCACGGGGTGGATCGGATACACGCTGGGCTGGACGCGACGTCGATTTCCTGATTTGAACCAGGGGCGCACCTTTCCGCCCAAATACGACCGAAGGCACGACCTTTCGGTGGTGGCCAATTACCAGTTTCATTCGTGGTCCCTGGGCACTAATCTGGTATACGGCACCGGGCAGGCCTTTACGCCCGCTGCCGCGCGATATAGCCTGCGTTCGCCTGCAACGGGTCTGTTTCCGGATGGCGATTTCCTGTTGCCAGCGAATCGAAACAGCGCCCGCCTGTTGCCCTATCATCGCCTCGATCTGAATATCAAACGGCGATTCCGGCTCTTCGGAACCCATGCCGAGGCCTACCTCGAGATCTTCAATGCATACAGCCGCCGGAACGAATGGTTCGTTTGGTATGATACTCAGGAGCCGGACACCGAGCCGGAGGTGGCGAAGATGCTCCCGATTGTGCCTACGCTGGGCATCAATTTCGAGTTTTGACGGTTCGGCAACCTTCGCAAGACATACCGGTAATCCTTATCCCTGCCGGGAGTCTGACGATGGGTCGCTTTGGTAAGGAGTTCTTCTATGGCTCGGTGGATCGGGATGTTCTGCTTTCTGTTTCTGCTGGCCTGTGCTGCGGATCGGGAGCCTGGCGAACTGTTTGGGCCTTCGAGCGGCGGCATGCTGGTCATAGATGCCTTGCTGGTGGTGGATCATCCGTTGCCCGACGTGTTCGTCCACGAAACCGTGGCGCCCGGCACGCCCTATAGCCGCGAGATGGCTGCCGTGCTCGGGGCTGAGGTGGCAATTTGCCAAGGAGAACAGGTGTTTGGGTACCAGGCGGATCCCGATTCGCTGGGACGGTATCTGCCTGCAGGGGATTTTGCCTCCGTGATGCCGGGCACCGATTATCAGCTCACGGTTCTATCGGAGGGACGGGAGGCACGCGCCACCACACGCACCCCTGGGCGTTTCCATATCACCGAGACGGTGCTTCTGGACGAAGAAAGCCTGGCAGTCCGGCGCTCATTGAGAGGTTTTCCCGGGGACGCCGACTCGGTCTTCGCGGCCCCTGAAAATCAGGTAACCTATTTGGACGGTTTGCTGGAGGCCCGGTTTGCTCCAACGGACGTGCCCGCTTTTCAGGCGGGCTTCTTCAGTCTTGATCTGGATTCGGACCCGGTCATCGAAGCCGACTTTCTCAGGGAGGAGGACTACGAGAATCTGGAACGCCAGGGCAGCTCCCCTCCTCTGGAGGGAAGGGACGGCGTGCTGCGGATGCCCTGGTTGATGATCTCGTTTGCTGGACGTCATTTGATCAGGATCTACGCGCTGGACGACAATTGGTTCGACTATATCCGTTCGAGCCAGGGAGGGGGATTCGGGGAAGAGGCCGGAGGGAGCTTCGAGCGTCCACTCTTCCACGTGGCCGGAGGCATCGGGCTTTTCGGATCCGCCTCCGTGGATTCCCTCGGCTTTGTGGTGCTTCCGAAGGAACCCGCCCCGTAGCGTGCGGAGTATGGGGCGGTCGCCCTCCGCCATTTGTCCCGTGTGGCCCAATCCATTTCACCCATTTCGCGCCGTGTCCCGCATCCCTTACGGACTTGCGGAAAACTTATGGAGCGCCCCAAATGGACATCGGAGAAGTGATCGAAAGCACCACCGCCGCATTTGTCGTGCAATGCTGGGAACTGCACGCCTCCCCGCCCTTTGGCTCGTTCGTTCGGACGGATTCGGAGCCCGCGGTCTTTGGACTGGTGTCGGCCGTAACCACCCGCTCGGTGGAACCCAACCGACGTCCGACTGCCTATCGGAAGACCGGGGAGGAACTGATGCGGGAGCAGCCCCAGATATTCGAACTCCTCAAGACCGAATGTGAGGCTCTGGTGGTGGGGTATCAGGACCACGCGGCGATCCGGCAGACCGTGCCTCCGCAGCCTCCGAAGATCCACACCTTTGTCCGGCCCTGTTCTGTGGAGGAGACGAAGGTGTTTACCGATCACTGGGATTTCCTGCGCGGCATCCTGACCTCAAACGCCCCCACGGATGAACTGATCATCGCTGCCGTGCGCCACGCCTATAGCGCGCACGATCATGACGTGGCCTATCTGGTGCAAGCCGGCAAGGAGCTTTCCCGGTTGATCCGGGACGACTACGACCGCCTGGATTCGATCATCCGGAGAGTGGCGCAGTAGCATGGCGGATCTCGGATTTTGGAGTGACCTCTCCAATCCAAGATCGTCAATACAGAAAACACCGAGAGACACCGAGAACGCCAACCACCCACGACCGGAATTCCATTCGGTGTGCTTGGGTGTTTTCAGTGGTCCCTTTGGAAATCCCAAGTTCGAAGGAAGGAGAACGACTCCGTGAGGCCCCGCAAAAACATCGGCGTAATCACCAAAGGCTCTCTGATCGAGGGCCTGGAGATGAAGTTGGATGCCTCGCAGAGCGTGGAGGACATCAAAGCCGGAAAGTTCGTGGTGATCGAGGGGGAGAAGAACGAGTTTTTTTCGATGATCA
>JAZDJA010000225.1:0-5855 GCA_043804415.1 Candidatus Latescibacterota bacterium
CATAAGGCCTCCTCCTCTCTCAAATCGGTTTGTGTTCGATTAAAGATACCTGAGAAGGAAAGCATTGTCAACCAAGAAGTCGATTCTCCTTCTATCGGACTGAATCGACCCGTTGAGAACCCTACTGAAGAAGGGGAAAATAAGGGCCTGGATAAGAAGGACTACCCTTTCAACAGACCATATTCCCCCAATCATCGGGTTGGCCAAAATCACCCACGTGTAAACACCCTGTTAAGATAATACACTTGATTAATGGAGTTGAATGTTGTATCTTTGAAGTCTTCCTGACCTCTCTTCTTCTGGAGAGGAACCCTTTGGGGGAACACACAGAATAGCGCCGAACCATTCCGCCTTGAGAATCCTATGGTTAGAAGAAGAGACCGGATCATCGGTATTGGGATAGGGATCAGTGTTTTGCTCTCGCTTGTGCTTCTGATCCGCGCGGGATCCGGCGTGTTTTCCGGACGCGGCATCGGGGTCCGTGAGAACGACAAACGGATCGCCCTGATTGAGGTGCGAGGAACGATTGTCGATGCCGGACCGATCATCCGGCAGCTGAAGAAATACGCCGAAGACCCCTCGGTCCCGGCCATGGTGCTTCGCATTGAGAGTCCGGGAGGGGGCGTGGCCGCCTCGCAGGAGATCTATGAAAAAGTCAGGCAGGTGCGCGCCCTTGGGAAAAAGGTAGTGGCTTCGATGGGAAGTGTGGCCGCCTCCGGGGGCTATTTCATCGCTGCTGCCGCGGATACCATCGTGGCCAGCCCGGCTTCGATCACCGGGAGCATCGGAGTGATTGCAAACATCCCCTATTCGGGTGCCTTGTTCAGAAAGATCGGCCTGGACCTCCAGGTGGTGAAAAGCGGCGACTACAAGGATATGGGTTCTCCGATGCGTGAAATGACGCAGCAGGAGCGGGCGATGTTTCAGGAAGTGGTGGACGACACTTACGGGCAATTCGTGGACGCGATCGTGGCTCAAAGGAATTTGCCGAAGGAGAAGGTGCTCCCCATCGCCGACGGTCGGATTTTTACCGGGCGAAAAGCAGTCACCTACGGGCTGGTGGATGTATTGGGCACCTATGAAGATGCGGTGGACCTGGCGGCAGAGATGGTGGGATTGGAAAAACGACCGCCCACCACGCAGGAGAAAAAGCGCTTCGATGCGCTGGAACTCCTCTTCGGAAGGCTGGGCTCGTTCCCCTTCTCCTCGGCGCAGACCCCTCCGATGCTCTCCTATATCATGTGTTTCTGAGCAGACGCGGTCGGATGACTCGACTTTGATCACTCGACAGCCTTTCACAAAAATAGGTTCTCGTGCTTCACGGCCAGACTAATTGTGCAGCAGCGGTAGATAGAATAGGCCGGTTACTCTCTCAAAGAAAGGGCCAAGGCGATGACGAAAGCGGATATTACGGGCAAAATCTCGGAATCCACTGGAATGACAAAGACCGACGTAGGCTTGGTGGTAAACGAGGTTCTGGATAGCATCAGCGAGGCATTGGCAAAGGGAAAGCGAATTGAGATCAGGGGATTCGGCGTATTCAAGGTGGTTCGGCGTGCGCCGAGAACCGCCCGCAATCCCAGAACCAATGAGGTCGTACAGATCGGAGAGCGGAAAGCGCCGGTGTTTGTGCCTTCACGGATATTGCGGGCACACGTGGAAAAATAGTCTTCCTCAATGAGCACGCCTTGGATGAGTGGGATGGATCCCCCCTTCGTTGGAAGAAAGTGCTTTTTGTCAGGCACACCTCCCTTGTTCCTCTCTTCGTCTCCCTTCCCCGCTATTGGGGAAAAACCAGAAACCCCTTCGAAAGGAGGTGGATGTCTTTGCCAAGTGGAAAGAAAAGAAAACGCCAAAAGATGGCTACCCATAAACGAAAAAAAAGACTGAGAGCGGATCGGCACAAGAAGAAAGGCCGGTAAAATCCGGATGCGAGGATGTCACAGGATTTTCCCGGGTGCGCTTGCTGCGGCTACCACCTCCCTTGGGCCCTATCGACAAAAGCACCCATGGGCAAGGCCGGGCTGGACCCTCGGAAACGTTTTCCGGATGGGCATGTGGCCAAAGTTATTCACCAAAAACACCTTTCCCATCCGGGAGAGGTGTCCCAAAGGCATCATCTGGTATCGTTCTCTGGCACGGAATTGTTCCTCAATGGGGGTCACCACCCGCCTTGAGTCCATGGATAACTGCGGTTACCCCCTGCCTGAAGACTGCCAGCAGATGAGTCCAACATCCCCCCTTCCAGTTGCGACCCGACATAGAAACCCGATGGGAAATATCCTATCAGGGAGCCTCCTCCCAAAATCGACCCAACGGTATCATCCGTGTACCCGCTGCGAAATCTCTTGAGTCCGATTTCCAAACAGGCGCTCCGCGAAGCTTTCATTCGGGAACCCACCCGGAACGGATCCCCATCAACACTCAGAGATCAGTGAGGAAAGAAGGTGTGGGCTATTAGCTCAGCTGGATAGAGCGTTGGCCTCCGGAGCCAAAGATCACAGGTTCGAATCCTGTATAGCTCACCATGCCTCGAAAGAAGCGCGCCCAGACAGACGGATCGGGATGCCGCTTGCTGACATCCCGTTTTCTGCCAGGGGCCATAGGACGCGGCGAATGTCGGAACGTGGATCGGTGAGGCGCCTTCGTACGACCGACCTGCAACCTCCTTTCCA
Organism: Candidatus Latescibacterota bacterium; assembly: GCA_043804415.1. Classification (GTDB taxonomy): domain Bacteria; phylum Latescibacterota; class 4484-107; order 4484-107; family 4484-107; genus 4484-107. Next base: position 2,676 of record JAZDJA010000225.1, read on the forward strand.
GACCACATAGCCTCTCGTGCAGAAAAGGGATGGCCCGGGCTCTCCCCGCCAATCGCTCTGTCTGTAATGTGGAAACCGGTGGGTACCAGACTCCGTTTCAACGGCTCCCTTTTGGCCTTGCCGCGCCACGTGTTCCATTCCTTTCCCGTATGCCCGATCGGGAAGGCTTTGACAACGAGCGGATTTTGCGTGAGATTCCCATCGCCCGTTTTCCAGGATACCCCCCCCTTTTTTTTCATCGCCAATACGCCCCTCTTGTGGAAGAACACCCCGCCCACAAAAAAACAACTTGCGATTTGCCCGCCAATGTGTTTACTTTGTCGCCTATCCGAACGATCGTTCTTGTTCATTTTGGCTCGTGGATCAAGCCAAGACCTCTCTTGTGCTTGTGATAGCCTCTCTTTTTATTTCCCGGACGGCCCCGGTTGGGGTTTCTGATCGCCCGACCGGGCTGAGCGGGGCGGAATTACCCAATTCAAGAGAGAGAAAGGGAAGCCGTCCTCTGCTCTTCCCCCCCAAAGAATACCCCATGCAGTTTATCGGTGGAGGCCAACATGTTAGCGCTAGTGAAAACCCAGAAGGGCGTGGGACACATGGAACTGCGGGAGGTGGCGGTTCCTAAGATCGCGCCGGATGAGGTGCTCATCGAGATCAAGGCCGCGTCCATTTGCGGCACGGACATCCACATCCGGCACGACCAGTTCCCCTACTGGCCGCCGGTGGTAATGGGACACGAGTTCTCGGGGCAAATTGCAGAGATCGGATCGGAGGTCGAACACTATCGGAGGGGCGACCGGGTGGTGGCAGAGCCGCATACGAAGGCGTGCGAAAAGTGCTATTTTTGCCGCACCGGAAACAGACAGGTCTGCTCGTCCAAGCGTTCTCCAGGTTGGGGCATAGACGGCGCATTCGCCAAATATCTGAAGATGCCGGAGAAACTCCTGCACCGCATCCCGGATCACGTCTCCTTTGAGGAGGCATCTCTGGTGGAACCCACTGCCAATGCGGTACACGACGTTCTGGAGCGCGGGCGCGTCGAGGCGGAGGATTTCGTGGTCGTGCTCGGACCCGGGCCCATCGGCTTGCTTGCGGCGATGTGCGCCAAGGCGGAGGGTGCCCGGAAGGTGATGATTGTGGGAACACCAAGGAGCGAGGCCTTGCGGCTGAAGGTGGCACGCACGATCGGGATAGACTACGTGGTCAATATGGGTGAGGAGGATCCGAACGAGAAGGTCCTGGAACTGACCCACGGCATGGGAGCCGACCTGGTGGTGGAAGCCTCGGGCGCTCAATCGGCCATCCGATCCACGGTGGATCTCGTGCGCAAAAAGGGACGCATCACCGTAATCGGCATGACGGGCCAAGCGGAGATCGCGTTCCCGTGGGACAAGGCCGTTTTCAAGGCGTGCGACCTGTACTTCAACCTGTCCACAAGCTACACGAGCTGGGATCGGGCCATCAGCCTGATTGCCGAGCGGAAGATCGACGTGGGGGCGCTCATCACCCACCGCGAGCCGCTGACAAATTGGGAACAGGTGTTCGACGACGTGGAGCAATCGCGTGCATTGAAGGGGATTTTGGTTCCGTAGGGAGGGAGATGGTGATTGGTGCGGCAGAGTTCCTCTGATTCCCGCCTTCCTGCGCGGAAGCGAATAAGAGAGGTTAAGGATGAGAACACCGGGGCGGTCCCTCAACCTTAACCTTTTCCTCCACCTTTACCTTCTTGGGACCTCTGCGTTTCTGCGAGTAGCATCTGAGAATCTACCGCACATGCCGTTCGCACACTTTGCGGAAGTGATACCCGTAGATCGCGCATTGCGTGGCAAGCGCAAACATCCGTGGTCGGCGAAACAGCGTCCATACCAACAACGTCCAATAGGGAATCCGCTCCTTTCCAAAAATACCGAGACGAAAGACGGAACGAACAAACGCCATGATGCGTCCCCACTCGAACGAAGCCTTGATCCTGGGCGGCCGGTACTCCCGCAGAAAGGTTCGGACACGCTGGTAGTAGTGTTTGGGGGCATAGATGTGTCGCAGAATGGCGATGTATCCTTCTCGCAAGGTGTCACGGTTCATCCGGGTGATGATGTTTGTGGTGCAATCTGCGTTATCGCCGGACATGACGCCCAGCAGACGACCCTCCCCCTTCATACGTTCGTAAAGCCGGGTGCCGATGGGAGCCTGAAGCAAACCAACCATCGCAGTCATAATCCCGCTTTGTTGAATGAAGTCGATCTGCCGCTTGAAAATGGAGGGCCCATCGCTATCAAAACCGACGATAAAGCCAGCCTGCACCTGCATGCCAGCGCGCTGGATCCGCTTTACCTCTTCCACCATGTCCCGGTTCCGGTTCTGTTTCTTGCTGCATTCGGCCAGGCTGTCCTCATCCGGCGTCTCGATCCCGATGAAAACCGTGTCAAATCCCGCCTCGACCATCATCCGCATCAACTCCTCGTCGTCAGCCAGATCCATGGAGACCTCGGTATGAAACGCCGTGTTTCCCTTGTCCTTTTGCCACTGGATGAGCGCGGGCAAGAGCTCGCTTTTCAGACGCCTTTTGTTGCCGATAAAATTGTCGTCCACAAAAAAGATGCCCCTGCGCCATCCTAGTTGATGGAGCCCGTCCAATTCGGCGATGATCTGTTCGGCGGATTTGATGCGCGGACGGTGTCCCAACAACGCGGTCACATTGCAGAATTCACAGTCGTAAGGACATCCCCGGGAATACTGGATATTCATCGAGGCATACCGCTTCAAATCGGCCAACTCCCACAACGGAACCGGCGTCTGAGAGATATCCGGGAATTCGGAAGTCCGATACAGGTGTTTGGCAACGCCCTGCTCCAGATCCACCAGGAACAGCGGCAGCGTCACCTCGGCTTCGTTTAGCACAAAATGATCCACCTGATCAAACTGCTCGTGTTCGCTCGTGAAAAGCGGCCCGCCGGCCACGACCACAACACCCGCTTCCTTGCACCGGGCGATGAGCTGACGCGCCGATTCCCTTTGTACCACCATCCCACTTATGAATACGCAATCGGCCCACGCAAGGTCTTTTTCGGTCAGCCGGACCACATTGACGTCCACCAGACGTTTTCCCCACTCGGACGGAAGCATCGCGGCCACGGTCAACAGACCCAATGGCGGGGAGGCCGCCTTCTTTCTCACAAATTTGAG
>JAZDJA010000226.1:0-5560 GCA_043804415.1 Candidatus Latescibacterota bacterium
TGGATGTCTTGGCGTCTCTGTGGCAAAGAGCACTCCTTTTCCATTCCAACCCTAAGGGGGAGCTTCCAACTTGAGATCGAAAATCCATAATTCCCGGTGTATGGGGCTGTGGGTGTCGGCCGTCCTGGTGATCGCAACGACCGGCTGGGCAGAAACACCCGCGTGGGTGGATCTCGGACGGAGTGCTGAGCTTTCGGATGCGCAGGCCATGCAGGGCTTCGGCGTGGCTGGATCGACGGGCGACGTAGAGCGGGATTGGATGCGGGCGAAGGATGGGGCGCGGGCCGAGATCATCCGACAGATCCGGGTGGCGGTCAGCGCCGAGATAGCGGATACGCTCTCCGAACGGCATGGGGAGCTGACTTCCGCGACCACGATGGTGACTCGAAGTTCGGCGGAAATGGTGCTGGAGGGGATCCGGATTGCCCAACAATGGTATGATGCGAAGGAAAAGGTGTACTATGCCCTGGCGATTTTGGACCGGATGGAGGAGGCGCGGCGACTGAACAAGCAGATGACCGAGGCCAATCGGGCCGCGCAGGCATATTGGGACGGGGCCAAGACCGATCGTTTGGAAGGCCGATGGATGGCGACGCTGCGTGGAATCCTCCGGGCTCAGGAGGAACGGGCCCAAGCGCTGAGTCTGGAGCAGATTCGTTCGATTATTTGGAAGGGGGAGGCGGTTTGGGAGGACGCCCGGCAGGCATGGGGGGAAGACGCACCGAAGCCGCTCTCTAGGGCAGACATGGAGCGCGTGCTGGGACGGATGGTCTCGCAGTTTGAGCTCCGCGCAGGTTCCGGGGACGGGCAGCAAGTGACGTGGGGTGCGGCACCTTCAGAACCCCTTATAGTCGAAGCGGTTTGGCGGATGGAGGATGGGGAACGGCTGGTGGAGGGGTTGCCGCTGCGGTTTGAACTGGAACGTGGCGCGGGTGCGCTGGATTCGGTGGGCGTGACCGATGTTCAGGGGCAGGCAGCGTGCAAGGTGCATCGCGCCTCTGGCAAGGGGGAGACGGTTACGGTGACAGCGAGGGTGGACACCGCAGCGCTGGGCGCGGAGTTCCTGAATCCGGACAGGGCGCGCTGGCTTGCTCAGCTGGTGGGTAAGCGGGCCGTCTTCACGATACAGGGGAGTTTGCGAAGGGTCTTCGTGGATGTGGCGGAGACGATCCTGGGGGAGGATACGGGGGAGAAGATTGTCGGAACACTTCTGAAACAACGGATCGCGGAGTGGGGACAAATAGCGGCTGCAGAGCATGAGGATTCCGCAGCATGGATTCTGGAGGGTCGGGCCGAGGTGCGGGCAGGACAGCAAACGGCAGGCATCATTTCCTGTTATGCGACGGTGACCCTGCGTCTCCTTGAGGTGGAAAGCCAGACAGAGCTCTTCAAAAAGCGAGTGGATGGGGTCAAGGGATTTCACATTGATCAGAGAGAAGCCGGACGCAGGGCACTGGAAAAGGCCGGCGTGCAGATTGCGGCAGAAGTAGTCGCTTCCATGGAAGGACTATAGATGCAAGGTTTTGTGTTTCCATTTTTTACGGGATTTGCCATTTATCGCTGAGAAAACGGGGGAGCAATGTCAAGATACGCCGTGTTTATGGTAACATTGGGGATCGTCGGGCTCACAGGTTTGGGAAGTCTGGAAGCCCAAGTTCGGGAGAAGACCACCGTGGCGGTGGAGCATTTCGAGGCCAGCGCGGGATTGGGGGATCTCGCGCAGCAGGTGTCTGATATGCTGACCGCACGCTGGGTGCAGCATTTTACTTTGCTGACGCGGAAAGATATGGACGCGGTGCTTGCCGAACATCGTCTCGGATTCTCGGATGGGATGCAGCATGTGGCGGAATTTGGAAAGATGCTGGGAGCTCAGAAGATCATTTTGGGGCGCGTGGACTCTGTCGCGTTTTCGAAGGCGGTGCACATCTCCCTTTGGATGGTGGATGTGGAGAAGGCCAGCCTGGATTTTCAGGAAGTGGCAGATCTCGTCCCTCGGGAACGGCTGAAGGAAGCTACGGACCTGTTGTCGGAGGTGATCCTTGGGAGAGTTCCCATCCGGGGGCGGATCGTTGAGGCCAAGGAGGATAAGGCTCGCATCAACCTCGGATCGGCGGATAACCTGAGAGTGGGAACTCTCCTGGAAGTGCTCAAGGAAAGTGAATACGGCTGGATCACGGTGGGTCACCTGAGCGTCGTTTCCGCGGATGCCTATTCCGCCCAAACGGCCGTCGCCCGTCAGGAAGAACCTTTCCAAAAGGGTCAGTGGGTGCAGACCTCGGCAAACGAAGCGCACGTGGACACCTTGCGAAACCAGCTCTACGTTCTCGGACAAAAAGAACGCCAGCGGCTGGGTCGGATCGCTGAGCAAATGAAGAGAATAGAGGACGAGCGGCTGCGGGCCCAACAAATCGAGCTGGAGCGGGCGGAGCGAATGGCCCAGGAGCAGCATCGGCTGGACCAGATGCGGATGCGCGTAGAACGGGCGGAAGAAGCGCGCAAGTTGCCTGGCCCTCGGCTGCGTTTGGGGGCAGGATATTTTGAGCCGGCGGATTCGGACTTCAAAGATACCTACTATGGAGAAGGCACGGACTTGAAATTGGGGGACCCTTCGTTCTATTCGTGGACCGTCTTCTTGCTGTCGCATCCCTATTTCCGAGGATACCTGAAGGGTACCTATTTCAGTCGCGAAGAATCGGAGCCGAAACAGGAGTGGGAAACCCCAATGGAACGGAAGATCTTTCGGTCCGCTCTCGGCGCACGATTGCAGATTCCCATTCCCGTCCCGCAGATAACCGTCAATCCGTATGCGGGTGGAGGCGGGACATATTCCTACATGAAGGACGCGGAGACAGACGAGGGACTGGGCGGGATGGGATACGAATACTTTTTCGGAGCAGCCTTAGTGTTTCGAAATTCGATCGGCGTATTTGTGGAGCGTATCAAAGAGATCAGTTCCGTGGGAACCGATCAGGCGAAGGAGGCCGATATTGGCGGAACGTCGGTGATGATGGGGGTGGAGATCTGGTGGTGAGAGAAATCCCTGCTTCAAAGCTGAGGCACACGAATCTTGGGATCTGCTTCTGAGCAAAACCGCCACGGCAGACGCAGATGCGGTGGCCGCATTCGTCCGATAGATCTGCTGGCTTGACCCGTGTTCCTCTCGATGTTCCGTGTCCCGTTGTTCCTTTGTTCCTTGTCTTTTTCCCCTTTCTTTTCCTTTTTTTTCGCCCGGCATGGTCCGCGGCAACGTCGCTTGCATGACTGTGAGGTACCAGATGTCGGGATGGGCCCGAAAACTCCTTGGCGGAATTACATCGGCAGTCCTTATCATGGTTTGGACTGCGCCGGGATGGAGTCAGCATTTTGGAAAAAATAAGGTGGCGCACACCCAGCTTGAGTGGGTCTATTTGGAAACCGCGCACTTCGGCCTATACTTTAACAAGGGCGAAGCGCAGTTGGCCCGAGTTGCCGCCACCATGATCGAGGATGCTTACGAACAGGTGCGCGCAGATATTGGGCACGAGCTGCGTTCCCGAGTACCGGTGATCCTGTATCGCTCGCACAACGACTTTGAGGAAACCAACGTGATCCTTGATCTGGTGGGAGAAACCACCGGAGGATTTACCGAGGTCTTCAAGAACCGGATCGTGGTCCCGTTTGAGGGATCCTACAAGAAACTGCGGCACGTACTGCATCACGAGTTGGTGCACGCCGTTCAATTCGACATGCTATACGGAGGGGTGCTGGAGTCCTTACTGACGCGGCAATATATGTTTCGGCTGCCGCTATGGTTTGCGGAGGGCATGGCGGAGTATGAGTCCGTGGGGTGGGATACAGAGGGAGACATGATTATGCGGGATGCCGTGATCACGGGGTATCTTCCTCCTCTGCAGCAACTCCAGGGCTATCTGGTGTATAAGGGAGGACAGTCCTTCCTGCGCTTTGTCGCAGCGCAATATGGATCGGACCGGCTGGCACAGATTATGGGCAAGCTGAAAAAGAACAAAGACGTGGAAAAATCGTTCAAGGCGATCCTTGGGAAAGGACTCGAGGACTTAAGCAAACAGTGGCAGAAGTCCCTCCGAAGAGCCTACTGGCCGGAAATTGCAGCGCGCAAGGAACCGGAGGAGTTGGCCACGCGGCTGACGGATCACAAGGAGGACGGGGCCTATCTGAATCGGGATCCGGCCTTCTCGCCCTACGGAGACAAGATTGCGTTTCTGTCGGATCGGAACGACTATAAAGATATCTATCTGATGTCCGCGATCGACGGGAAGATTCTCAAACGGCTGGTGAAAGGGGAGAAGCAGGGCGACTACGAGGAGATGCACTGGCTGCGCGGCGGGATCACGTGGTCTCCCGACGGAGAGTGGATTGCATTCGTGGCCAAAAGCAGCGGAGGCGATGTGTTATACCTCCATCAGGTTCAGGGACGGGCAGTGAAAGAGTACCCTTTTGATCTGGACGCCCTGTTCTCTCCAGCCTGGTCGCCCGATGGAAAACAAATGGCGCTGGTGGGCATCAAGGGGGACATGTCCGATCTGTATGTGGCAAATCTTGAGGATGGATCCCTGGAGCGCTTGACTCAGGACCGGTATGACGAATCGGACCCGGCCTGGTCGCCGGACGGGACACAGATCGCCTTTGCGTCGGACCGTACTGACGAGCCGGACCAAACTCCGGCGGCGCTCCTGGCGGGAGACTACGATATTTTCGCGATAGCAAGTCAGGGGGCAGGGGGACGGAATCAGGGCAGGGAGAATCCGGAATCCGGAATCCCCCGACGGATCGCGGCTTCGCGCTGGGACGATCGCTCTCCCACATGGTCCCCGGATGGGAAACGGATCGCGTTTGCATCGAACCGAAACGGGATCTACAACCTGTATGTCGCCGAGGTCGAAACGGATTCGGTCGCCGCGCTGACGGATGTCCTGACCGGGTGCTTCGATCCCGAGTGGTCGCCCGACGGCCGCAAGATCGCCTTCACCTCCTTCCGCGAGGGCGGATGGGATATCTTCGTAATCAAGGATCCCTTGGAGAAACGTCTGGCGGCCATGCCAGCTCCCACGGCCTGGGCATCCGAATCCGACACCGTGGAAGTGGCGCGTGGAAGCATGCGGGGCACCCAGGCTGAACAGGGCGAGGTGCAGGCGTACCGCGCCAGATTCTCGCCGGATATCGTCAACGCCATGGTCGGGTACAGCACGTACGCCGGGTTCGGCGGAGAGGCGATGATTTCGGTGAGTGATGTGATGGGAAACCACCGGTTCTTCTTCAACACGGACCTGTATTATTCCTTTGAGGATAGCGATTTCCAGCTGGCTTATTACTATCTGAAAGGCCGGATCGACCTCGGGGTAAGTGTCTTTCACAGCAAAGACTATTACGTGACGCAGGACTACAACTGGTTCTCGGATCGAGTATACGGAGGGGGCGGGATGGCATCGTTTCCCTTCTCCAGATTCACCCGGTTGGATTTCCATGTGTTGGGGATGGGCATCAATCGGCAGTCCTACCAGGGGGCCCCCGAGAAAAAGCAGACGCGGCTTCTGCTGCCCGG
>JAZDJA010000227.1:0-23022 GCA_043804415.1 Candidatus Latescibacterota bacterium
CCGCACGGACGCAAATGGCCTTTTCTAACCGCAGAGCTTGCGAAGAAGGCGCAGAGGCGCGCAAAGAAAAAACCGTTCGCTTGACCTCAGGTATCCGTTTCTATCCGTGTTTGTCCGTGTCCAATCTGTTTTGACCTGAAGAGATAACTTGCGATTTGTTCCAGAGGGAAAACCCCATGAAATCCTACGATCTCCTCATACTCGGAGCGGGTCCGGGAGGATGTGAGGCCGCGGTTCTGGGCGCGCAACTCGGTCTGAGCGTGGGGATTGTGGAGCAGGATGAGTTGGGCGGCACCTGCCTGAATGTGGGGTGCGTGCCCACCAAGATTCTGCTTGGCGCCACGGAACTGTTGGATGAGCTGGCGGCCTACAGAAAGCTCAGGGTACTGGACGGCGCGCTTCATGTGGATCTCTCCGCGCTTCAGCGGCGCAAGGATCAGGTGGTTTCGGCTTTTCGAAAGGGGATCGAAAAGCGGCTGGCCGCGCACGGCGTGGCCGTCTTTCGCGGATTGGGACGGATCACCGACGAGCACACCGTGGAGGTGGAGCATGCAGGGGCACCGTGCACTGTGCCCCTACGCTTCCAACACCTGATCCTCGCGACCGGATCGTCGCCCTCGATTCCTCGCGGGGTGAAGGTGGACGGCACGCGGATTCTCACGAGCGATCACGCGATCTCCCTGAAGGAGGCGCCCGCCGATCTGGCTATCATCGGGGGCGGCGTGATCGGATGCGAGCTGGCGACCTATTTCGGGCGCCTGGGCACGAAGGTTACGCTCGTGGAGATGGCTGCGCAGCTGCTGCCGGGGGAAGATACGCAGATCGCAAAGTCGCTCTCCTCCGCATTTGACCGGAAAGGCATCCGGGTGCGCCTGAATGCTCAAGTGGAGCGATTGACACCGAACGGGGACCGCGCCCTCTGCGCGTTTGCCAATGGTGAAGAAACTCTTTATCAACGGGCGATTGTCTGCACCGGACGCGAGCCGAGTGCTGCGGGCATCGGCCTTTCTGACATCGGGCTGACTGACAAAGGGCCTCTATCCGTCAATGAGCGGATGGAGACCGCGATCCCCCACATCTACGCCATTGGGGACCTCACCGGAAAGGGCATGCTCGCTCATGTGGCCTCCCGGCAGGGCGTGGTGGCTGCCGAGAACGCTGCCGGTGGGGATGCTCGGATGGCATACCATGCGATCCCAAGCTGTGTGTTCTCCTCCCCGGAAATCTTTGGTGTGGGCCTCACGAAGGAGGCGGCCCAAAAGCTGGGTCTTGCGGTGTGCGCAGGGGAAGCTCCGCTTGCCACCAACGCGAAGGCGCAGGCTTCGGGAGATCCCGCCGGATTCGTGAAAATCGTTGCGGAGAAGGGGAGCGGACGAATCGTGGGCGTGCAGGGCATCGGGCACCACGTCACAGGGCTTGCCGCCGAAGCTGCTCTGATGATCCAGCAGGAAATCACATTGGCGGCATTTTGCGAGACCATCCATCCCCATCCCACGCTCTCCGAATCGCTCCATGAGGCGGCGGAGAAAATGCTTCACCACGGATAAGCGCCAGGGAGCCCGACAAACTCGTTGATGGAGCTCGCCTTGCATTTCCGTGAAACTCCGTGGGGAAAGGAACTTCGATTGAATGGCGACTACGCCCTGCGTTCGGATAGAAAACCGCCCTGGTTGCGCGTGCCCGTCCGCACTCCCGATGGGCGGTTGCGCGGTGCGCTGGGCGGGCTGCATACCGTTTGCCAGGAGGCGCGCTGTCCGAACAAGGGGGATTGTTTTTCCAGGGGGACGGCGACCTTCCTGCTGATGGGAGACGCGTGCACTCGAAACTGTCGGTTCTGCTCCGTGCGCACCGAAGTCCCTGAGCCGTTGGACGGCTGGGAGCCCGAGCGGGTGGCCCGGGCGGTCGCGAAGATGGAACTGGACTATGTAGTGCTGACGTCTGTGACGCGCGATGACCTGAAAGACGGTGGCGCTGGACATTTTGCCGAGACCGTGCGCTGGATCCGCAAGCATCGGCCCTCCGCCCGGATCGAGGTGTTGATCCCCGATTTCGGGGGCGACGAAGCCGCGCTCGGCATGCTGGTGCAAAGCGCCCCGGAGGTGGTGGGACATAATATGGAGACCGTGCCCCGGCGCTACCCCACCGTTCGTCCCGGCTCGGATTATCGGCGGTCTCTGGAAGTGCTGCGCCTGCTGAAGCATCTCGACCCAAATACGATCACCAAGTCGGCCATGATGGTGGGCCTTGGGGAGCGGGAGGAGGAAGTGCATGCGGTGATGCACGAGCTGCGGGAGGTGGGCTGCAATCTGTTGGTGATCGGCCAATATCTCCAACCCACGCCAGCGCATCTGTCCGTAGTCGAATATATCTTCCCGGAGCAATTCCAGCGCTTCGGGGAGCACGCACTGCACTTGGGATTCGCGGGCGCGCACTGTCATCCGCTGGCCCGAAGCTCCCATCACGCGGAGGAGATGTACGAAGCGTGCGGATAAGTATCCGGAGAAACCTATCTTCTTATTCCCACCACGAAATACACGAAAGAAGGCCAAACCCTTGGCCGGATTTCTTTTCTCTGCGGTTTTACGGCAAAAGATAAGTTTACGCAGATACTCAGCCTGCAGCTATGAACCATCCAACAGGAAAGAACACGGAAGCAACTCGAGAATAATTGAAGATGAATACAGAGCCGACACAACCATGTCTCGTCCGTACGCTCGGGATGACCGACTATGACGAAGCCTGGGATCTCCAGAAAGACCTCCAGAGAAAACGCATCGCCGGGAAGATCCCGGATACGCTCCTGTTTGTCGAGCATCCGCCGATATATACCTTGGGAAAAGGCGGGAAATTGGGGCACCTGCTTCTGGGCGAACGTGCCCTGAAGAGAAAAGGAATCGCCTTTCGTCACGTGGATCGGGGAGGAGACATCACGTTTCACGGTCCCGGACAACTCGTCGGCTATTTTATCGTGGATCTCAAAGCGCTCTATCTGGACCTGCACCGGTTCTTCCGGGATATCGAAGAAATCCTCATCCGGACGCTTGGGGACTTTGGGCTCTCTGCTGCAAGGAAGGAGGGCGTCACTGGCGTGTGCGTGGGGAGCGACAAGGTGGCCGCCATCGGGTTTGAAGTCAGGCGCTGGGTGACGATGCACGGATTTGCGCTCAATGTGCATACCGATCTTTCCTATTTTGAGGGGATCGTGCCTTGCGGGCTGTCTGACACAGGGGTCACTTCCATCGGGAAACTGCTCGGTCGCCGGATTGAGCTGGATGAGGTTAGGACGCGCGTGATGGCGCATGTTGAAACGGTCCTCGACAGAAGGGGCGTCCGGGAAGGCGAGCTTCTCAGCCCATCATAAGACGCCGAAGAAACCCGAATCCGCTGCTCTTTTTCCAGGCACTTGGTCCCGAGAGTTGGCATGAAGAAAAGAAAGCGTTTCAAAGCAATCAAGCACGCCCTCGCGTATGGGGTGGTGCGCATCCTGTTTGCCCTTGTCCGAAGATTGTCCCGGAAGACCGCACTGCATTTGGGAGAAAATTTGGGGAGGGCGGCTTTCCACCTTTTTCCAAAGGATCGGGAAAACGCCCGGAAACATCTCTCCATCGCCTTTCCGAATCTTTCGTTTCGCCGGATCGAGTCGCTTGCGCGAGCGGTTTTCGTCCATCTGGGAAAAAACGCCATCGACGTGATGCGGATGGGATCGGGTACGAAGGAGGAGTGGGATCGGATCGTCACCGCCGAGGGTCTGGAACATCTGGAGCGGGCGCGGGAGGAAGGGCGGGGTGTCGTGGTTCTGAGTGGACACATCGGGAACTGGGAGCTGCTTGGAGCTTATCTTGCGCTCAAGGGGTATCCCTTGAGCGTGGTGGGCACCAGCCTGAACAATCCCAGATTGGATCGGCTGCTTGTCGCACACCGGGAGCGGTTCGGACTGAAAAATATCGCGCGGGGAAAGGCAACCCGACAGATCTTGCGCGCGCTGCACCGGGGTGAGGCGGTCGGTTTTCTGATCGATCAGGATACGAAGGTCGAGGGCGCTTTTGTGGATTTCTTCGGGCGGCCGGCCTATACGCCGACCGGGCCCGTAGGTCTTTCCCTCAAGCTCGGCGCGCCCATCGTCCCGGTCGCCATCCACCGGGAGCGGGATGATACGTATCACCTCATTGTTCGGAACCGGATCGACCTGATCGACACCGGGGATGAAGCCGAAGACCTGCGCATCAACACTGCAACATGCTCCAAAATCCTGGAGGATTTCATACGGGAGCATCCCGCCCAATGGGTCTGGATGCATCGGCGCTGGAAGACGAAAGCGTTGCCAATGAAAAATGACAAGTGAAAAGTGAAAAGCGGAAAGTGGAAAATCCCACAACGCCGCCACCCCAATTAGGGGGCGGGAGGAACCGCAGGGCTCTTTGTTCATCCATTCAGTCCGCCGGATTTCTTGCGAGGAACGCACCATGAAGGACAAGCGAGGTCGCATCCAACTCCACCGATGCAGCGGGAAAGAGGCGGGCATCATCAAATACACATTGCCCATGGTTTTCTGCCTTCTGGTTCTCCTGCTTCTTACCGCGGCTTGCACCAACACAGAGGACTCCCCGGTCCCCACCTCCAAAACGGCCCAGGTGCCCGATCAGGAGTCGTGGAACTCAAAGATCATCCTGTCCGAAGGGGGTATCATCCGATGTATCATCCATGCGGGACACCTTCAGCAGTTTGAGGACCAGGAGATCGCCATGATAGACGAGAGTATGAAGGCGGATTTCTTCGACGAGAAGGGCGTTCACACCTCGCAACTTACCGCGCAAAAAGGCGAGGTCCATCAGAAGACCAAGGATCTGGAGGCTACCGGCAACGTGGTGATCATCTCTGACGATGGGGTGCGGTTCCATACCGAACAGATCTTCTGGAACCAGGCGCGTCAGAAAATCCTGGCTCCCGGCGCGGTCACGCTCTCCACCGATCAGGGCACGGAGACGGGCGTGGGGCTGGAGGCGGACACAGGCTTCTCCCACTGGACCATGCGGGAGATCACCGGCCATTCCGAGGAACGCTTCGAAAAACTTCCCCAAAGCAAGAGATGAATCTTCCCCTCAAAGACGCAGCGTCTCTCCCTCTCAAGGGCTTGACATGCTTTGTTTTCTTCGTGTATTTCGTGGTGGGCATAAGAATATGATCTCCTCCAGAGACTTACATCGCATCTGGTCTCAAACGGAATCGCTTATCCTCGTCGGGGTCGTTTTGCCTCTCCTGTTCGGGAACGCTTTCGGATTCAGGGAGGAGCCCTCTGAGACCGGGAATCCACAGTCCGCAATCCACGATCCGAAATCGAAGGAGAAAATTCGTTTCTCCGCAGATAGCACAGAGGGATCGCGCATCGGAGGGGAACTCGTCAAGACGTATAGGGGAAACGTGACGGTCGCGCACGCCGGCACGGTGCTTCACGCAGACGAAGCGACCTACGTGCAATCGGAAAAAGAAGTGTTGCTTCGCGGACACGTTTCCGCAGCGGATTCCGAAAGCGGGCGGGTACTCCGTGCGGATGAAGCCACGTACTATCAAACCCATGAGAAGGTGGCGTTCTCCGGGAATGTTTCGGTGGCGGATTCTATCAGCATGGTCACCTCGGACCGGATGACCTATTTGGTGTCCTCTAAAGAGCTGACTGCGCAGAAGGAGGTCGTCGCCACCCACGGCCAGAAGACCCTGAAGGCTAAACGCCTCAAGACCCGATGGGAGGAGAAAACGGTCCTCGCGGAGGGGTCTGTCGAATTCACCGATGAGGAGAATCGGCTGACCCTCACGTGCGGGCGCCTGGAGTATGACGATCGCGCCCAATTCGGCTTGGCTACGGGCTCTCCGAAAGTGACCCGGAAGGGACGTTCCAGCGAAGAACCCATCGCCGTATCAGCGGATACGCTTACCGTTCAGACGGTGGAGGGGAAAGCGGTGGCGCTTGGGCATGTGCACCTCGTGAAGGGGAGCCTGGAGGCTTTTTGCGACAGCGCCACCTATTTCCAGAAGGAGGAACGGGCAGTACTTAGCATGACCCCTCGCGTGTTTCAGCGATCAGGCGATCCGGAAAAGGACGAGGTGCTTCGAAAAAACGCACTGAGGGGGAACATGATCCAGCTGACGCTCAAAGACGATGTCCCCAGCGAAGTGACCGTATTCGGCGAGGCGGAGGCCACCTCGACCACGTTGGATTCCACGGGCGCGGAAACATCCGATACGAGTTTCCTGAAGGGACGCATCCTCACGATGAAACTGGAGGCGGAGAAGCTTTCGGAGATGGACGTCTCGGGAAACGCAGTCAGCACCTATCGCACGTCCGGGGAGGCCGATCGCCAGGCCGCTGAAAACCATGCGACCGGCGACCGCATTGTCCTCTTTTTCGATGGGGGAAACCTCTCTCGTGTGCTCATCGAAGGAGGCGTTCTGGGCACGTATTATTTTGCCTCAAAGCAGGCTGCTTTGCCACAGAAGGCGCCCAGCGCGCAAAACGAAGCCAGGTAGCGGCTGGTCGAGAAAGGCAACATCCTTCCGTGCGACGAGCGGTGCGGCTCGTCCAGGGAAGCTGAAACTTGCCCCCGAGCCCTGATGCTGAAGGCACGGCGGGAAGGGAGGCGAAGGGGACACCACATGGACGAAGATCAGAGCATCGCCAACGAGCTGGTTTTGGACGATAGATCCATACTGAGGGCGGATCATCTGGTGAAAAACTATGGCCGGCGCAGGGTGGTGGACGAGGTGTCCGTCGCCGTGCGGCAGGGCGAAGTGGTGGGGCTCCTCGGCCCGAATGGCGCGGGGAAGACGACCACCTTTTACATGACCGTCGGGATGATCCAGCCGGACGCCGGGCACATCTTTCTGGATCAGGACGACATCACCCGTCTCCCGATGTACAAACGGGCGCGAAAGGGCATCGGGTACCTTTCTCAGGAGCCTTCCATCTTCCGAAAGCTCACCGTCGCCCAGAATATTATGGCCATCCTGGAGACCCTGGATCTGAGCCGGGTGGAGCGAAAAAGCCGTCTTGATGAGCTCTTGGAGGAACTGGATATCACGTCCCTGGCGCACAGCCGCGCGGACACGCTCTCCGGGGGCGAACGCCGCCGCGTGGAAATCACCCGCGCGCTGGTCACACAGCCCCGGTTTATCCTCCTGGACGAGCCCTTCTCCGGGATAGATCCCATCGCGGTGGAGGACATTCAGCACATCATTTCCCGCCTCACCGAGCGGGGCCTTGGGATCCTGATTACCGATCACAACGTCCGGGAAACGCTCTCGATCACGGACCACGCCTATATTATGTGCGAAGGTCACATCCTGACCCAGGGCACGGCGGAATTTCTGGCCGATGATCCGGAAGCCCGCCGCATCTACCTTGGCGAGAAGTTCCGATTGAATTGATAGGGATACTGATTGCTAGTATCCAGGGATACTGATTGCTAGTATCCAGGGCCATTGCTCCTCAATGCCCAAGGCTGTTGGTCTTCAATGGCTAGGGAAATTGGCTGTCAAGGGCCAGGGATAGGGTTCTGAATGGCCAGAGCTATTGGTTTTGAATGGCCAGGGACATGGGTTTGGAGCCGGCCTGGCAATCTGGTTCCCCAAAAAAAAGCTTGTCAAAAGACCTTTCATTGCGTATTTTTGCTGAAGTTTCAACTGGTTTTCAATCGAAACGTACCTGGCACGGCCATGTCGCAGCCAAGGGGTCACAGGAATGGGAACTGACAGGACCCTATGGACCGGGATCAAACAGAGGAGACCCATCTGGAAGTTCGAATGCTCCTTCCCATCACGCGTCGCGAAGATCTTGCCAACAATAGAATATGGCCGATCTCTGGTGTAGCGCCTCGCGGGAAAAAGGGGCAGGGAACGCCCTGCTCCGACGTTTGGCACGGCACCTTCTCCTTCCTCCCCTTTCGTACGCCCTTCTGGGAAAGATTCGGGATGCCCCTATGCAACTTTCACAGACATTAAGTCTCCAGCAAAAGCTGGCACCGCAACTGATCCAATCCCTGCAGCTGTTGCAGCTGCCGACACTGGAACTGGAGCAGCTCATCCGGCAGGAATTGGAGATGAATCCCATGCTGGAATTGGAGGAACAGGAGGAGAATCTCGAGTCGGAGGAAGCGGATACCGAGGCGGAAAGCCCGGACACAGAGGAGGAACTCTCCTCGGACTTCGACGCGGAGGACTGGGCAAAATACCTCGAAGATGGCTTCAATATGGGAGGGGATTCCTCCCGGGAATTTGAGAGAAGGGACGAGCAGGAGGAGCCGCGAAGGGAAATCAAGGACACGGAAACGCTGATGGATCGCCTTCTGTTTCAGTTGCACATGGGCGTGTCCGATCCGGAGGACCGTCTGATCGGCGAGTTTATCCTGGGCGATCTCGACGGAAACGGATACCTCTCCGCTCCCACAGAGGAGGTGTCCGAGGCCCTGCACGTCTCCGCCCAGGATGTGGAACGCCTGCTTCGAATTATACAACGGTTTGATCCTCCCGGTGTTGCGGCCCGCGATCTCAGAGAATGTCTGATGACTCAACTGTCGGAAAAAGGGTTGGGGGATTCGCTGGCGATGCAGATCGTGCGCGATCATTTCGAGGATTGGACCAAGTGGCGGCACAGGGAGCTGTGCCGGGATTTGAGGATCTCTGAGGAGACCTTTCGGGATGCGCTCGAAGTGATCTGCAGCCTGAATCCAAAGCCCGGGGCCGAACTCTTTGCCGACACACCCAGAACGATCATCCCCGATGTGACGATTGAGAAGGTGGATGAAGAGTATGTGGTGCTTCTAAATGATCGATTCTCACCCTCCCTCCGCGTGAGCCCTTCCTATTATGCGCTCCTGAAGGATCCGAAATATACCGCCACGGACGCGAAATCTTTCATTGTCGAACGGCTCGACAGAGCGCGCTGGCTCATCAATTCCACCGAACAGCGGCGTGCTACCATCCTCAAGGTGGTGTATGCGATCGTCAAACACCAGCGCGCCTTCCTGGAACACGGCATTCGCTTTCTCAAGCCGATGGTGCTTCAGGATGTCGCCGAAGAGATCGAAATGCACGCCTCCACCGTCAGCCGTGTTACCAGCGGAAAGTATGTCCAGACGCCCCAGGGAATCTTCGAGCTGAAATTCTTCTTCGACAACAGAGTGGCTTCCACGGAAGGGGAGGACCTTTCGGTCAAGAGCGTGCGGGACCAGATCGCACAGCTGATCAAGATCGAGAACCCCAAAAAACCGCTCAGCGACGAAAAGATTCTCAAACTCCTCAACGAAGCTGGGATTGACATGGCGCGACGCACCGTGGCCAAATACAGGGACCAGATGCGGATCCCATCCGCGCGCTTTAGAAAGCAGCTATAACACCCGTCGGATAAAATAGTTAGGATATTCTCACAGCCAGAACCGCATCTTTGCTCGCTCAGGGGATTGCCATGGCGAAAGAGATGGTGCTTGATCTTAAACCAGGTCAGTCGGTTACCTCCTTTTTTGCGGTTCGAAAGAAGGACGTAAAGGAATACGGTGGCAAGCCCTTTCTGGCGCTTGAATTGGGAGACCGGACTGGGCGTATCGAAGCGGTGATCTGGGAAGGGTTTTCGGAGAGCATGGCGCAATTTGATAAGCAGGATGTGGTGAAGGTTCAGGGAACGGTGACTACCTATCGGGAACAGGCTCAGATCAGCATCAAACAGATTCGTAAGGCCAAGCCGGCCGAATACGACGCGGGCGATTTCCTTCCGGAATCGGAGCGGGATCGGACCGCGATGTACGAAAGCATTCTGGAGAAGATTTCAGGAATAGAAAACCCGTATCTCAAGATGCTTTTGGAGCGGTGCTTCTGCGATGAAGCGACCCTGGCGAGACTCATGGAGGCTCCAGGCGGCAAACTCTGGCATCACGCCTATCTGGGAGGACTCCTGGAGCACACCCTGGGCGTGACCGCGCTTTGCGAGTGCGCGGCTCAGTTGTATCCGCTGGCCGATCGGGATCTCTTACTCTCCGGAGCGCTGCTGCACGATATCGGAAAAACCGTCGAATACGAGTGGTCCACCTTCTTTGACTATTCGGACGAAGGCCGCCTGCAGGGCCATATCGTCCTGGGAGAGCAGATCGTCCGGCGCAAAATGGAGGCCATCGAGGGGTTTCCGCGGGAGTTGTCCATGCAACTCAGCCACCTCCTTTTGAGCCATCAGGGGCGGCGGGAGTTCGGCTCGCCGGTGGTGCCGATGATGCTGGAGGCGATCCTTCTCTATTATGCGGACGAGCTGGATTCCAAAGCCGGGGCGTTTTGCCGCGTGATCAAGAAGGAGGGAGCAGAAGGGAGCAAGTGGAGCAGTTGGGTACACCTGATCGAACGATTCATCTATCTCGGGGCGGATGCGGATGCCCATGCTGGGGGGTGTTCACTGGAGGAGACGACGACACCATAAAGGCTCGGAGAATATTCTGGTTGGGGAAAGAAGCGGTTGGGGGCCTTGGCTGTCCCCAACACTTCTTTCGATCTTTGTGACTTAGTGGTGAAATTCATGGGTGTTTTTTTTGGGAGAAAGCCATGCAGGAGCGGGTGTTGGAGATTTTGGTCTATCTGATAGGGGAGTATAATCAGCACCAAGGCAGCCTTCATAACATAAGCAATCTGTCCCAAGGTCTGGTGGGACTTGGATATACAGAAAACGAAATCAATACGGCCTTTTCGTGGCTTGCCGAACGCCTGCGTGGCCAATCCACGGCCATATCGTCGGACGAGGAGATGAAGGAGGGCGTCCAAGGGCATCGCATGCTCCACGAGGTCGAACGGCTGATCCTGACCCCGAAGGCCTTTGGATATCTGATCCAATTGAGGGAGTTGGGATTGATCGACGCTTACCAGATGGAGACGATCATCGAGCGGGCCATGCTGATGGGAAGCAAGAATGTGGCCCAGGACGACATCAAAGCCCTGGCTGCCTCCGTGCTTTTTGAGAACGAGGGCATGGCACCGGCGGGAAGAGCATACCCGATGTTTGGCCATGAAGGGGAATATTCGGTCAACTAGGCCGAAACGAAGCCCGTTCTCTGGACACCTTCAACGGTGTTTGCATCACAGTAGGAGATCCTAATGGGAAAATCTCTGGTGATTGTCGAGTCACCGGCCAAAGCAAAGACGATCAATAAATTTCTGGGAGAGGAGTACCATGTCGAAGCATGTATGGGGCACGTGTGCGATCTGCCAAAGAAAGAGCTGGGCATTGACATTGCACACGATTTTCATCCCAAGTATGTGGTGATCCCAGGCAAGGCGAAGGTACTCTCCGGGCTGAAAAAGGCGAGCAAGCTGGCGGATACCATTTATCTCGCAACGGATCAGGATCGTGAGGGAGAGGCCATCGCATGGCACGTGGCCAGTGAGATTGTGACGGAGAACAAGACGGTTTACCGCATCTTGTTCAACGAGATCACGGAACATGCCATTCAGGAGGCAGTGGCCCATCCGTCCGGCATAGATATGAGAAAGGTGAACGCCCAGCAGGCACGCAGAGTGCTGGACCGGTTGGTGGGCTATCAAGTGAGTCCGGTGCTCTGGAAGACGATCCGGGGAGGACTCAGCGCGGGTCGGGTACAGTCCGTAGCGCTGCATCTGATCTGTGCGCGGGAGGCCGAGGTCCTTTGCTTTAAGCCGGAGGAATACTGGTCGATCACGGCCACGTTCTCCAGCGCCCAGGGGGGGGCTTTCAATGCGCTTCTGATTCAGAATAAGGGGCGCAAGATAGCGATTCCAAATGAGGAGACGGCCGGGCAGATCATCTCGGAGCTTGGGCACTGCTCGTATAAGATTACCGATGTGAAGCGAGACAAACAAAAGCGCAATCCCCCTCCGCCGTTTATCACCAGCACGCTCCAACAGGACGCGTTTCGCAGGATGGGCTCCTCCACGCGCCAGACGATGAAAATCGCGCAGGAGTTGTATGAAGGCATCGATCTGGGAGGCGAGACGACCGGGTTGATCACCTATATGCGTACGGACTCGGTACACGTGGCCACGGAGGCCCTCACCCAGGCGAGAGACCATATTGCCAGTGCGTATGGCGTGGAATTTGTGCCCCCCAAGCCCCGGATTTTCAAGGCCGGAAAGCGTTCCCAGGAAGCACACGAGGCCATCCGTCCGACAAATGTCTCCCATGCGCCCAAATCGGTCAAGAAACACCTTTCGCCCGATCAACACAGCCTCTATCAATTGATCTGGAATCGTTTCGTGGCCAGCCAGATGCGTGAGGCGATCTTCGATACCATGAGAGTGGACATAAAGGCCGGGAGTTATCTGTTCCGGGCCACCGGATCGACCATTGCCTTTTCGGGCTTCATGTTGCTTTACCGGGAGGCGGGGGAGGAGGAGGACGAGGAAAGACAAGAGCGGGTTCCGTCGGACCTGAATGTGGGCGAGCCCCTCAAGCCATTGGGACTGAAGCCGGAACAGCATTTTACAAAGCCGCCTCCGCGTTACAGTGAAGCCTCTCTCGTCAAGGAGTTGGAATCGAAGGGCATCGGACGGCCCAGCACCTATGCCCAGATCATCGGGACGCTCCTGGATCGGGAGTATATCCTTCGGGAAAAGAAGAAGTTGCTCCCAACCAGTCTCGGGATAGCCGTTAGCACTTTGCTAACAAACGCCTTCCCGGACTTATTTGACGTGGGTTTCACCGCGCAGATGGAGGACGACCTTGACAGGATCGAGGGCGGGGAGGACGAATGGACCCAGGTGGTGGGCCGGTTTTACGAGACTTTCGAGAAAACGCTGACCTCTGTCAACGATCGCCGGAAGGAGCTGAAACAGTCGCTTCAGGAGGAGACGGAGGAAGTCTGCGATAAATGCGGGAAGAAGATGGTGATCAAGTGGGGGCGGAATGGAAAATTCCAGGCTTGTTCCGGCTGGCCGGATTGTCGAAATTCGAAACCCATCGAGGGAGGCCACGATCTTCCCGAACTGGCCGGACAGAAGTGCGAGAAGTGTGACGCGGAGATGATCGTGCGCTCCGGCAAATTCGGACGCTTCCTGGCGTGTTCCGCCTATCCCAAGTGCAAGAACACCAAACCGATTTCTCTCGGAATCGACTGTCCCGAGCCGGGATGTTCCGGTCAGCTTTCCGAGCGGCGAACCAAACGGGGCCGCGTCTTTTATGGCTGCACCGCCTATCCCAAGTGCACCTTCGCCACCTGGGACAGGCCGATCAAACAAAGCTGCCCAAACTGCGAATCGCCCTTCCTGGCCGAGAAGACCACGAAGACCAAGGGGACGGTATTGTCGTGTCCGAAGTGCAAAGGCGAGTTTGAGATCGAAGGATAGCCGTTCGGATTCCCAGAGGCCCAAGTGTCATTTACAAAAGGTTGTTATGGAAGAGCACCTTCATTCGTTTCTGGAATACATCGAGAAGGAGCGGGGTTTTTCGGAGCATACCGTCTCCGCCTATGGAAGGGATTTGGTTCAATTTCTGCGGTTCCTGGAGGAGGAACTGGAATGGGAGGCCATTGAGCCGGATCAGATCGATCGGCTCGCGATTCGGCAGTTTCTGGGCACGCTGGGCCGGAGGGGGGCTGCGAAGAAGTCGGTGGCCCGGAAGCTGGCAAGCATTCGATCTTTCATGAAATATCTGTGCCGGGAGGGCGTGCTGGAGAAAAATCCCGCGCTTTCGGTGGTCTCTCCCAAGCTGGAAAAAAGGTTGCCCTCCTTCCTCAATGTGGATCAGGCCAATCGCGCGATGGATGGGGCTTTCCGAGACGACGCATACGGCGTTCGGGATCGCGCGATTCTGGAGGTGCTCTATGGCGCCGGCATTCGACTCGGAGAATTGGTGGGGTTGAATCGGGGTTCGGTGGATCTTTTGGGCCGGGTGATCCGGGTTCGGGGCAAGGGCCGGAAAGATCGGATCGTCCCATTGGGGCGAGCGGCCGTGCGGGCACTGGAAAGCTATCTGGCCCGGCGCGGGGAGCTTCTGCCGAAGAAGGACGGGGTTCTCCAGGAGGCTCTTTTCCTGAACCGATATGGGGGCCGACTGTCCGGGCGCAGTATACAATACCTTGTGGAGAAGTGCCTGTCCGAGGTGGCGGAGGCCGGAAAGGTCAGCCCGCATGCCCTGCGGCACAGTTTCGCCACACACCTGTTGGACGCCGGGGCGGACCTGATGGCTGTAAAGGAACTGCTGGGGCACACCAGTCTTTCCACCACGCAGGTCTATACGCACGTTTCGACCGAGCGGCTGCGGAAGGCCTACGAGCAGGCGCATCCAAGGGCGTGAAGATGGCGATCGGTGCGGTCGACCCGGTCATCGGGCGATCCAGTCAGACGGCTGGGTGCGCGTAGAAGGGATCATCTGGGTCAATCTCCAAGGGAAAATGGCGCGTTGCCCTTCGTACAGGATCCAGGGCATGTCCCCTTCACGGTCCAAATCGGATCCGCCCGGCGTTTGGCCGGACAAACAAAACTTCTTAACATCCATATAAACTTTAAGTAAAAATGATGTTATGAAGATTGCCCCGTACGTTGTCATCAAAGGAGCCACTGTGAATCAGCCGAGAATGAGAGCCACGACGATATTGGGATTGACCCATAAGGGGAAGGCCGCGCTGGGAGGAGACGGCCAGGTGAGTTTCGGCGATACGATTATGAAGCATCACGCCCGCAAGGTGCGGAAACTCTACAATGGCACCATTCTCGTGGGCTGTGCCGGCGCGGCAGCAGATGCTCTGGCGCTGTTCGATCGGCTCGAGGAGAAGCTGGAGGAGTTCAATGGAGATCTTCGCCGCGCATCGGTGGAGCTCGTGAAGGAGTGGAGAACCGATCGGTATTTGAGAAGGTTGGAGGCCATCATGGCCGCGGTGGATGAAAAGGGCGCGCTGATTCTATCCGGCGAGGGAGACCTGATTGAGCCCGACGACGGAATCGTGGCCATCGGCTCCGGCGGGCCTTTCGCGATGTCTGCAGCCCGGGCCTACGTGGACAGCGGATCCAAGCTTTCCGTCAAGACCATCGTAGAGAAATCCCTGAAAATCGCATCGTCCATTTGTGTGTATACCAACGACCATATCACAGTCGAAGAACTGTAGTCTCGGGCGATCACCAAACCACGAGTATGGCTCGCAGGCGTTTCAATCCAGATCGGTTTCTCAATCCTCGATTACCATAACCGGAGGAAGTTTTGTGGAAGCTTTGACCCCAAGGCAAATTGTGGCGGAATTGGATAAGTATATCATTGGGCAGGACAAGGCCAAGAAATCGGTTGCGATTGCGTTGAGAAATCGCTGGCGGCGCCAGCAGGTGCCCGACGATCTCCGTGAGGAGATCATGCCGAACAACATCATTATGATCGGCCCAACCGGAGTGGGGAAGACCGAGATCGCGCGACGACTGGCCCATCTGGCCGAGGCCCCGTTCATCAAGGTGGAGGCCTCCAAGTTCACCGAAGTGGGATATGTGGGACGGGACGTGGAATCCATGGTGCGGGATTTGGTGGATCTTTCGGTCAACATGGTCAAAGAAGTCAGGATGATGGAGGTGAGGAAGGACGCGGAGAACCAGGCCGAAGAACGACTGCTCGACATGTTGCTGCCGCCCCTTCACAAGAAACCGAAGAAAAGGGGAAAGTCGGCTGCCAGCAAGGAAGTCGATCAAGAGGCAGAAGCCCGGTGGAAGCGATCCCGCGAGAAGCTGCGCGAGCGACTGGACGAAGGGAAATTGGACAAGCGAATGGTGGAGCTGGACCTGCCCAGCGACCGCTTCCCGATGGTGGAGGTTTTCTCGCCCATCGGAATGGAGGAGATGGGGATCAACATCCAGGAGATCTTCGGAGGAATGGTTCCTCCCCGCACCAAGCAGCGGCGCGTATCTATTCCGGAGGCGCGGAAGATTCTGGCTCAGGAGGAAGCCCACAAACTGATCGATATGGAGAAGGTCATTGCCTTGGCCATCGAGCGCGTAGAGAATGCCGGGATCGTGTTCTTGGATGAGATCGATAAGATCGCCGGTGAGCGGGTTCGAGGAGAGGTGGATATCTCCCGCGAAGGCGTACAGCGGGACATCCTTCCCATTGTGGAGGGATCCACGGTGATGACCAAGCATGGGATGGTGCGGTCCGATCACATCCTTTTTATCGCGGCCGGGGCCTTCCATGTGTCCAAACCCTCAGATCTGATCCCCGAGCTTCAGGGGCGGTTTCCCATCCGGGTGGAATTGGACAGCCTCACCGCCGAAGACTTCGTGCGCATTCTGACTGAGCCCAAAAACGCGCTGCTCAAACAATATGTGGCGATGCTCAAAACCGAAGGGGTTAACATCACCTTCTCGAAGGCAGCCATCGAGGAGATCGCCGTGGTGGCCGATGAGGTCAACGCACGAATGGAGAACATCGGGGCGCGGCGTCTGCACACGGTGATGACCATTCTGTTGGAGGAGATCATGTTCTCCGTGCCTGAGGCTGGAAAGAAGCGCATCCGTATCAGCCAGAAATACGTGCGGGAGGCTATGAAGGATATTATCGAAGACGAGGACATCAGCAAATACATTCTCTGATTGTTCGATGCAGCCGACCTGCGAACTGATTCGTGAAAGAGGCACTCCGATTCCTTGCGATCCGAGTGCCTCTTTGGCATGAACCCATGCGCGTGGCGCATGAAGCGCGCAGATTGTCTGTTTCCTCGGGGCAGATCCCTTCCCCGACCGGGAAAAGCCTTGCTTCATCCGCCTTTTCTTGGTATATTCCGCAGGAATTCCGGTTGGGGAGTCTCGCACCGCAAGAACGCTCTTGGAATACTCGGTTTGGATGCCCTCTTGTTTTGCCAGAGGGACATGCCGGAAGACGAGTTTCTGGCGCGGCCATCCGACAGTCCGGGCTTTTCCGCCTCATCCAGCAACGGGACAGGCGGGGCCTCCCAAACCATGGTGGATCAGGGGCCAGCGCCCGATATCCGCACCTAACATTTTGTCACCCTCTCAGGAGCAGTGTATGAAAAACAGGGAACGCTTTGTACATGCCATGAATTTCGAATCCGTGGATCGGTACCCCATGATAGAGTGGGCGGGTTGGTGGGATAAGACGATCCTCAGATGGAAAGAGGAAGGCCTGCCAAGGAACCTTTCGGAGGAGGGAGAGATCAGAGAACATCTCGGCCTGGATAAGGTCCGGCAATGTTGGATCCGGGCAACGAAAGACACATGCCCGGTTGCCAAGTCCCATGGAAGTGGGATTCTTTCGGACGGGGAGGACTATCTTCGGGTAAAGGAACATCTGTATCCGGAAGAGGTTTTCGACAGAGACACGGTGACGCAATGGTCCTTGGAGCAGCAAAAGGGCGACATGGTGGTCTGGATTACCCTGGAAGGCTTCTTCTGGTTCCCCCGGACCCTATTGGGCATACAGAAGCATCTCTATGCGTTTTACGATCTGCCGGAGCTGATGCACGAGATGAACCAGGATGTGCTCGCGCATAACCTGCGCGCCTTGGATCAGTTCTGTGAAGTGTGCGTGCCGGATTTCATGACCTTCGCCGAGGATATGTCCTACAATCACGGCCCCATGATCTCCAAGCCGCTTTTCGATGAGTTTATGGGGCCCTATTACCGCCAGGTCGTTCCGAGGCTCAAGGAATACGACATCATTCCGTTCGTGGATACGGATGGCAATATAGAATCGATGGTTTCGTGGTTTACCGAGGTGGGTGTGGAAGGATTTCTTCCTTTGGAGCGCCAATCCGGGATCGATCTGCTCCGACTGCGCGGGGAACATCCCGGACTGAAACTGATCGGGGGGTATGACAAAATGGTGATGTGCCAAGGGGAGGTCGCGATGCGGGCAGAATTTGAGCGGATTCTTCCCGTGATGAGGCAGGGCGGGTATGTGCCCGGTGTGGATCACCAGACGCCCCCGGAAGTGTCGCTGGAAAACTACGGAATCTACCTGAGACTGCTTGAGGAATACTGCCGGAAAGCGGCTTAGCAGCGTGTCTTGCCTTCCAGCCTGACCCCGGGAGGCTGCCTTCTGGATTTGGGCAGAATAGGGGGGGCCTGCAGAAGAGCGCCGAACCGGAAAAAGCCTGATCTTCCCACCTGTCCGGGGAAACTCATCGGCCGTCCTGAGAGTTTTTCTGGAACGAAGGGAAAATGCCCTCTGCGAAGCATCTCGGTCCCAAACATCTGATGTTTCGAGGGGCGTGTCATGGCGTCAATGAACGGGCGGTTTTCGAACAGGCCTCTGTGCGAAAGCTACTTCGGGATCAAGACGGCCTTGACCGCTTTTCTGGCCTGCACCACTTTGAGCGCCTCGGTGGCCTCCTCCAACCCAAATCGGTGTGTGATCAGTGCTCCGAAGCGTTCGGGATCGGAGAGAATCAGATCCATCGCCTGCTGCGTGTGCCGGGTGTGGCTTACCCACACCCCCTGAAGCCGCAAATTCTTCAGCTCGATGTCCCGATACAGATCCAATTCCACCGTGCCCACCGGCGTACCTACGCCCACGGACAAATAGGTGCCGCCCCGTCGTGTCAGTGTCAATCCCTCCCGAACCACCTCCGGATGCCCCACCGCGTCAATCACCAGATCCGCGCCGCGGCCATCGGTGCGATCCAGGATTTCCTGTCTGCGTTCCTCGACACCCAATAGTTTTCGGTTGAGCGTCATGGTGGCGCCCATGGCCCGGCACATCTCCAGACGCTCGGGGGTGCCTCCGATGACCACAATCTCCGAGGCGCCCATCTGACGAGCGAAGGCCACCGCAAATACGCCCAGCGGTCCGGGACCCTGAACGACTACGGAATCCCCGGCCTTTGGCGGGCAGAGTTCGATGCCGTGCGCCATCGTGGCCCCGGAGCAGGAGGCCGGCACGAGCACTGACGGATCCACCTTACTCGGAATCGTGAAAATATCCGTGCCAGTTTCCAATACGATGTATTCGCTGTAGCACCCATTGAGATAAGTGGGTTGGTTGATGGAGCGATGGATGCCGTATACCCAGCGCTCGGGACACAGACCCGGCTGAGAAGCCCGCGTGCACCAATAGCATTTTCCGCAAACCACGCCCCGATTCCACAAAATCGCCTGCTCTGCCCGAAGCGGGACCCCACCGATGGACCGTTTTTCCCCCGCCACCTCCACGACTTCCCCGACGCCCTCGTGTCCCAGGATCATCGGCTTGGGGGTGCGAGGATCCTTGCCCGTCCACATGTGCACATCCGACCCGCAGATTCCGGCCGCGGTGATGCGCACCAGTACCTGGCCCGTCTCCAGCTTCGGAATGTCCAACTCCCGGGCTGTCAGCGGCTCGTTGAATGCCTCCAATACCATAGCCCGCGCTTTTTCCGCCATGCATTTTCTCCTGCCAAGCGCTGATTTCAAAGGGTGCTTCTCGGTGGCTGAATCCGTGCCTGTCCGCGTTTCTCCGCGTCGCCTCTCCTACCCCCGCCAGATATCGACCGCCTCCCGCGCGCTTTGCCCCTCACCGATGGCCAGACTCTGCAGGATCAGTCCCTTGCGCTGCCCGCCCAGATAGCCCAGAATGCGATCGCGATAGGAGGCGGCATCCTCTCCTTTATGGGGAGGAATGGCTCCCACATAGAATTTCCCCCGTTTGAGCAACTCGGGAAGCACGGCCGCAAAATCGTAAAACTCCGGATTGCCAAAGTTGATTCCGCGGACGCCTTCGATCTCAAGCATGGCAGGCAGCATGTGGTGAGCTTTTCCGCAGAAATGGTACCATCCGCCCCCAAATGGCGCTAGTGCCTGCGCCAAATAAGGTTGGACAAATTCCCGGAACATCGCCCCGGAGAGATTGATCGAGGAATCGTCGCACACGCGGACCCCACCGTGCTCCATGGCCATCCCGGTGTGAATTCCGCTATCCAAAGGCTCTCCGAGGGCCTCCTTCAGCACTCTGGACACCGCGATGTAAGTCTCCGTGGCCACGTGCATCAGCCGGTGCACCCACTCCGGATCATCATACAGGTCGGTGTAGAGATCGTGCCCCCGCAAGAGATGCGCGATATCAAAGGGGCCCTGCGTGTCCGAAGGATATACGCGACCTTTCCCATTCAGTTTCTCCTCAAAATAGGAAATATACTCCAGCGCTCTGGGCATCAGCCCGGCGTTTCGGACATCCGGGATCTCAAGGTGCGCGATTTCCTCCCGGGAAAGCGTTCCCATTACCCACGGCATCTGATCTTCCTGTACGAACCTGGATTCCAGTCCGAACAGGCTTGGGATGAAGCCGACGCCGAGATTGGCGCGGAGGCTGGGCTGACCGTCTCCCGTTCCGCGCGCTGTTGCGATCATCCCCCAGAGGTGCTCGGAGAGCATTTTGTCCCTGTCCGCAAATTGCTCCTTCAAGGTATAGTGGGGATATTTCTCCCGTTCCGGCGTCTCGCCGGTTCCGGCCAGCAAAGGCAGCCCATCCGGCTCCCGATTCCACCAGACGTCCGCCGTCCGTTCTCTGCCTTTCCCCAGGCGCTCGGCGTCCGGCTCCAGCAAGGCCAAAATCGTATCCACAGGTGAAGGACTCATGCCTGGTGTCTCCATAGGGATCTGCGATCAGGAAAGGGATCTTCCACTTTCGCGAAAAATGGCGGGGCGGAAGTTCCTCAGGAAAGGCGGATGCTGGGCTAAAATCGCCTCTCATTCGGCTTCCAAGAGCGCCTTGATCGCAAAGATCAGTTCATTGAGCCCGATTCCCGCCACCGATGAAATACGCAGTGCCTCCTTCGGAACGAGCTTTTCCCGCTCCGCTTCGCCCAACAGTTCCACCTTGGTCAGCGCCACGAGCCAGGGCTTCTCCATCAGTTTCGGACTGAAAAGCCGCAACTCCTCCTGGAGCGCCGTCAGATCGTGTTCGGGATCCGGGCTGGTACATTCGATCAGGAAGACGAGCACTCTCGTGCGCTCGATGTGGCGAAGGAATTGAAATCCCAATCCCTTGCCCTCATGCGATCCTTCGATGAGTCCCGGAAGATCGGCCATGACGAAACTGCCGAAGTTATCGTAGGAAACAATGCCGAGTGCGGGCTTCAGGGTGGTGAAGGGATAATCGGCGATCCGGGGATGGGCCGCGGACAACCGGGAAAGCAAGGTGGATTTTCCGGCGTTGGGATAGCCCACAAGCCCGACGTCAGCGATGAGTTTCAGTTCCACCTCGAGAGTTTTTTCTTCTCCTTCGGTGCCCTTTTCGATGCGCCTCGGTGCCTGGTTGGTAGGGGTGGCAAAACGCGCGTTTCCCCGTCCTCCGTGACCGCCCCGGGCCACGACGGTTCTCTTTCCATCCTCGGTCAGGTCCGCGAGCACCTCCCCGGTCTGGGCGTCCTTGATCAGCGTTCCCAGGGGAACCCGTATCTCGATCTCCTGCCCACCGATCCCATACTTGTTCTTGCCCTGCCCGTTTAGGCCTCGCTGGGCCTTATACTGCTGTTTGTACCGAAGATCCATGAGCGTGGACAGGTTCTTGTCCCCTCGAAAAACCACGTCGCCCCCGTCGCCGCCATCCCCGCCATCGGGACCTCCCCGGTCGACATACTTTTCCCTTCGGAAACTTAAGCATCCGTTCCCGCCGTTGCCGGCTTTGATGAGGATTTTGGCATGATCTATGAACATCATAATGAGTTCTCGTTTCCGTTGTTCGTTTAGGGTTTAGCGATCACGAGCAGCTATTCTGCCCTTGGATTCCAAATTCTGAAGTGGGTGGCGATGGGTTATTCCTCGCGTTTGACGCCTCAACGCGTCGCGGCGATCACCCGTTCGATCCCGTTCAGGTCTTCGATGGTCTCACTGGTCCGAAAGGGGCCCTCTTCGCGAAATAGGTCCTGAACCGTCCCCGCTTGTCCGTCGCCCACCTCCACCAATAGAAATCCATCCGGAGCCAGATACCGTCCTGCGCCCTCCGCCAGCCTTCGGTAGAAATGGAGTCCATCCGGCCCGCCATCCAGGGCGGTTCGGGACTCGTGATCGCGGATCTCAGGGGGGAGCGTATCGCACTGGGCGGTTCGGACATAAGGCGGGTTAGAGAGGATCGCATCCAGTCCATGGGGCAGGTTGAGCGCCGAAAGGGGATTTAGAAGATCTCCTCGCAGAAAAGTAATCCGATCCGATACGCCGTTTCTGAGGGCGTTTTCCCCGGCCAGGGCGATGGCTTCGGCGGAGCAGTCCGTAGCAATGGCCATGAGGGACTCGAGATGGACGGTCAGCGCTATCGCGATGTTTCCGCTTCCCGTGCCTATATCGGCCACTGTAAGGGCACCCTCCCTGCAGCGCAGCCGATCCAGGGCGGTCTGCACCAGTATCTCGGTCTCCGGTCGGGGGATCAGCACCGGCGGCCGCAGGGAGAAAGGAAGTGAAAAGAACTCGGTTTCCCCCAACACATACTGCAGCGGCAGGCCGTTGGTGCGTTTGGAAAGCAGGGATTTGAAGACACTCCGCTCGTTTGGGCAAAGCGGGCGATCGAATTTGAGGTAAAGGTCGAGACGACTCATGCCCAAGGCATGCCCCAGCATTCGTTCGGCATTGAGCCGGCCGTGCTCGATGCCCTTTTTATCGAGGTAATCCGTGGTCCAGTTCAGGATCCGAAGCACGGTCCAGGTATTGTCTTCCATGGGAGGGAATAGGCTCCGAAAGTTCAGGGGAGAGCAGGGATCAGGGGTCAGGGGCCAGGAACCGGGCGTCGGGCGTCAGGACATGGGATGATGACCGCAACGGGGGAGCGTCATCCTTCCAGGGCGGGCTTGCGTTTCTTTTCTCGGAATTCAGGCTTCAGCCTTTCATTGGAGGTAACCATAGCAGAGGACCGGCTATGTTTACGGGATTGCCCCCCAACGCATCGCACATCATAATGGTCCCCATGTCCCCTGCTCCCTGCTTTTACACGATCAGAGCATGGGCTCCAACAACGCCTTCGCCATGAGAATATCCGCCTGCTGCTGCGGCCCGGCGATTTCGCGCTCGATGGTGATCGGTCCCGAAAAGCCCTTCTCCTTCAAGCGCGGAATAAGCAGCTGAAAATTC
>JAZDJA010000228.1:0-22119 GCA_043804415.1 Candidatus Latescibacterota bacterium
GGGATCTTGAAGCGCGCAGGAATGGGAATGGCCCGGAAGTGCAAGCCTTCCAGGCCATCTTTGACCGCGTCGCCATCGTTTGCGCCGGCTGTAGCCATGACAGCCGCCTCCTCGGCGGCAATCGGACGGACATAATAATGGCGCGCGCCGGGGGTGAGCGCCCGCTCCAGCCGGTCTAGGTGGGTTCTGGGGATCGTTCCCAGGAAACAGCGAAAATGCCGGAACCGATCCAGATCCTGGGCACTCAAGCCCACGTCCTCCAGAGTGTGAAGCTGTTCCGAAATCCGATTCAACTCCCGGATCTTATGCGCCGCGCGTTCCTCGCCCTGCTCCATGGCGTGGACCTGAGATTCCCACGCTGTGAGAGATTCGGCGGTCCTGGCAAGGAGGGTCTGAGGCGTAATCCGGAGCTCTTGGGAGGGGGCTTTGCGTCCAGCCTGCGAGAAATGGGTCAGGAGGGCCTCGATCCGATCCCGGGTCTGCCGCAGATGCCCCAGGGTCTCCGCGTCCACGGCAAACGGAACCAGCCCGTTCTCTGTGTTCACGTCTTTCTGGTCCAGCAGATGCAATACCCCTCTTTGAGCCAGCACTTCGGTCACGCGAAAGCGGTCTTCCTGCATCACAAGTATGCGGGCCAAACGCATACGCTCTGGTCTGAACATGAGGGCCCCTTCGGGGAAGGCCAAAGGCCGAACGGCTGGGACTGGATCATCGGTGAGCGGTGAGTCGTGACTGGTGAGTGGTGCGTTTTCAATCCGACAGCACCCATCCGGAGTCCGGAATCACTTGAGGGAAAGCCCGGAAAATCCCAAGAACGCGATGGCCATGACCCCTGCCGTGATAAATGCGATGGGCACGCCTCTCATGGATTTTGGGATATGGGCCAGTTCGTATTTCTCGCGCAGTCCGGACATGAGCACCAGCGCGAGGGTGAAGCCCACGCCTGCGGAAAACCCATGGACCAGGCTCTCGATCAGGCTGTATCCCTCATCGATGTTGAGCACCGTGACCCCGAGGATGGCGCAGTGGGTGGTGATAAGGGGCAGATAGATGCCCAACGACTTGTACAGGGCCGCGCTGGTCGTCTGGATGATCATCTCGATGAGTTGCACCAGGGCCGCGAT
This sequence comes from Candidatus Latescibacterota bacterium, assembly GCA_043804415.1. Taxonomy (GTDB): domain Bacteria; phylum Latescibacterota; class 4484-107; order 4484-107; family 4484-107; genus 4484-107. The sequence goes on from JAZDJA010000228.1 coordinate 1,125, forward strand.
CACCAGGATAAACGCGATGGTTCGCAGGAAGACCAGATCCACTCCCCAGATGTTGGTCGTCGGGGCCAGCAGATAGGTATAGATCAACCACGTGGCCCCCGAAGCCATACTCATCACGAAGGTCACCGCGATCCCCATGCTCACTGCCGAATCCAGGCGCCGGGACACGCCGATATACGGGCAGATCCCCAGAAAACGCGCCAGTACGAAATTATTGATAAAAATGGAAGCGATGACGATGACGAACAGATTTCCCAAATCCATGGAAACTCTCCTGGGGCGAAATGCATGCCCCTTCTGCATGTTAAGGGATTAGGCCTTCTTGTTTTCCAGCCAGTTGAAAAATCCCAAGAACAATCCCAGCGTCAAAAAGGCGCCCGGTGGGAGAATCATCAGAAGCACAGGTTGGAAACTCGTTCCGAGGACGGGTATGCCCAACAGCTTGCCCGATCCCAAAAGCTCCCGGAAAAATCCGAGCAGCACGAGTGCTAACGTGAAGCCGATCCCCATGCCCAGGGCGTCGAGGATGGACCGCCCCACCGTGTTCTTCCCGGCAAAGGCCTCCGCGCGCCCGAGGATGATGCAGTTGACCACGATAAGCGGCACGAAGATTCCGAGGCTCTTGTGTAGTTCCGGGCTAAACGCCTGCATGATCATCTCCGCAACAGTGACGAATGTGGCGATGATCACGATATACACCGGAATGCGAATCTTCGCAGGCACGCCTTTCCGGACCAATGAGACCATAATATTTGATCCCACCAGCACGAACAGAGCGGCCAGCCCCATGCCGAGACCGTTCTCGATGGAGGTGCTCACCGCCAGCGTAGGACACAGCCCCAACACCAGCCGGAAGACCGGGTTCTCCTTGTATAATCCCTTTGTAAAATCAGCGATGTTGCCCACGCCAATCCCCCTTTCCTTTCGCGAATCCGTGTACGTCTGTTTTCTCACCGCAAAGGGCGAGAAAATCCAGAAATAAGAAAGTGAGAAAGTGGGAAAGTGAGAAGTCTCACTGTCTCACCGTCTCACCCTCCTCGCTGCTCTGCGTACCTTGCGTCTCCTTGGCGCCGGTTTGTGCTTCCAGTTTTTCCAGTGCCTTGCGGATGCCATCGGTCACCGCTCTGGATGAGATCGTGGCACCGGTGATGCTGTCTATCCGGCCGCCGTCCTTGTCCACCAGAAGCTGAGTGCGCGTTTTTCCGGTGAATTGAGCCTGAAACCACGACTCGGACTCCCCGTAGCGGATCTCGGTAATCTTGGCGCCCAAACCGGGCGTCTCCTGCTGGCTGACGATGGAGAGGCCGGTCAGGGCGCCCCCAAGATCCACCCCCACGACCATTTCGAGCGTGCTGCTGTATCCCTTCGCGGACGCCAGAAACACGCGGCCCACCGGCTCCGTGGTATCGGAATGCGCATAGCCCGTGTAATACGGAAAGTCGCTTTCCTCGCCGCTGGGTACGTAGACGCCCTCGCCCGCAGCGGGAAGCACCTCTCTTCGGGCCTTGATCTGCTGCTCCGCCTTGTAGGCTTCGATCTTAGGCCGAGTGGCCTGATTGACCAAGGCCAGCGAGCCGGCAGCAAGGACCGTAATCAGACCCAAGGTCACCGCCAATTTTACGATATTGCCCATTGTTTTCCTTTCTCCATTTTTCGGGACACGGATCAGCAAAGAGGAACACGGAAAAGAACAAAGCGAAATAAGGGGGCTTTCCCGTTTGTTTTGATCGGCTCTCGAATTCCCAAATCTGCTTGGATGGCACGACGAAGGACACGGAAACACGTTGAGGATCCACGAAGCGGAGGCTTCTTTTCCTGTATCCACCTGGGCCGAAACGGTCTGAAAATCCGTGATCCTCCGTGTCTATCCGTGTCCAAGTTGCCCTTGACCTATCCCCCGAAGATCTTCGGACGCGTGTACCGATCGATCAGCGGCACGGTGAGATTCATCAACAGAATGGAATAGGACACGCCCTCGGGATATCCCCCCACCCGCCGGATAACCACAGTAAGGATGCCGCATCCGATCCCGAAGATCCATCTTCCCCTGGGCGTAATCGGAGAGGTGACCATGTCCGGGGCCATGAAAAAGGCACCGAGGATCAGCCCGCCCGCGAGCAGGTGAAAGAGCGGAGAGGCGCCTCCGAAAAGCCACGACAATACGATCACCACGCCGAGGTATCCCGTTGGCATGCGCCAGTCCACATAGCCTTTGTAGATCAGATAGGCCGCGCCGATCAAGAGCATGATCACCGAGGTCTCTCCCAGACATCCGCCCACACGGCCCCAGAACAGATCGGCATAGGAACTGCTCAACAGATCGGGAATCTTGTTCGCCTGCTTGAGCAGCGTCAGGGGCGTTGCGGAAGTGATGCCATCCAGGCCCGAAAGTGTTCCCCCTCTGGGAACGAGCCACCTCGTGGTCATCTGAACGGGCCACGACGCCAGCAGAAACGCCCGCCCGAGCAGGGCCGGATTCATCGGATTATATCCCAGCCCGCCGAAGACCTGTTTGCCAATCCCGATGGCGAAAGCCGAGCCCACCACTGGAATCCACCAAGACACGCCGGGAGGGATGTTGAACGCCAGGAGCATGCCCGTCAGGACCGCGCTGCCGTCCGATATGGAGATCGGAACCTTTCTCAGCTTCTGGATCCCGTATTCCATCCCCACTGCAGCGGCGATGCTCAAGAGGGTCAGCCAGGCGGCTCTCGGGCCGAAAAAATAAATCCCCGCAATCCACGCGGGACAAAGGGCTCCGATCACCGAAACCATGATCTTCGGGATGGACACGTTGTCCCGAATGTGAGGGGAGATGGAGACGGTGCGTGTGTTGTTTGGGTCCATAGACTCAACTCCTTTGAGAATGCGGCGTGAAAGAACGCTTCCGCTCCATGGGGCGATGGGATGGGAAGACGTTGCTCATGGCCCGGTTTTCAAGCTGCCTGCGCCTGTTTCTTGCGCTGGGCGATCGTGGATTTGCCGAATTTGAACAGATGGGTCAAGTGCCGCTTGGAAGGGCAGGTGAACGCACACGATCCGCACTCAAAGCAGTCCATGATGCAGTATTTCTCCGCTTCGTCCCAGCGTCCCTGCTCCACCAAGGTGCCCATTACACTGGGGATCAGGCGCATGGGGCATTGATCCACACAGCGGCCGCAGGAGATGCACGGCTTGGGTTCGGCCTCCAGGGCGGCCTCCTCTCTGTCGAGCACGAGGATGCACGACGTGCCCTTGATCACCGGTACGTCGTCCGTGGCCTGGGCAATGCCCATCATCGGCCCGCCCATCACGAGTTTGACCGCGTCCTGCGTATACCCTCCGCAAAAGGCAATCACCTCCTGGAACGGGGTGCCGATCCGCACACGCAGGTTCTTGGGTTCCCTCACCCCGCGACCGGTTACGGTCAGCGCACGCTCGATCAGCGGCGTGGATTGCGCCACCGCCCGATAGATCGCCGCGGCTGTGCTCACGTTCTGCACCAGACAGCCCACTTTCATTGGAAGTTCCCCGGAGGGAACGGTGCGACCGGTGACCGCATAGATCAACTGTTTTTCCGCGCCTTGCGGATATTTGACCTGAAGCGGAACAACTTGGATTCCATTCGCCTGGGCAACGAGCGCTTCCATCTTCTCCAAGGCATCGGGTTTGTTCGCCTCGATCCCGATGTAGGCTTGGGAAACACCCAGGATCTTCAGGATGATCTTCAGTCCCTCAATGATCTCCCCGGGCTGTTCCAGCATCATGCGGTGATCCGCGGTGATATAGGGCTCGCATTCCGCGCCGTTTAGAAGGACGGTATCGATGGGCTGCTCCTCGGGCGGAGAAAGTTTCACGTGCGTGGGAAAGGTCGCGCCTCCCATGCCGACCATGCCCGCGTCTCGGATGCGCTCCTTCAACTGATCCGCGGTCAGTGCGCTCCAATCCTGCGCCGTTCCGATTCCATCTGCATGCGTGTCCGTTCCGTCTCCTTCGATGACCACCGAGAGCACTTTTGTTCCCATGGGATGGGGAAGCGGTTCGATGGCCACGACCTTCCCGGACAGGGATGCGTGGGAAGGCACGGACACAAAGCCCTTTGCTTTGCTTATCGGCTGGCCCACTTTCACTTCATCTCCCACCTCCACGATGGGTTCGGAGGGCGCGCCGATGTGCTGGGAGCATGGGATCACGACCCGCTCCGGTAAGGGCATCGTGATCAGAGGCAGACTCTGCGTGATGGTCTTTCGGTAGGGAGGATGGATTCCTCGTTTGAAGGTTTTTTTTCGCATCAGTTTTCCTTTTCTTTAGTCTCACCACGGAGACAAAGAGGAGTCAGAAGTCAGGAGTCAGTAGTTGGAAGTCGGAAGCCTGACCTCTGATCTCTGTTTTTCGGTCTCTGACCTCTGGGGACTCTGTGCCTCGGTGTCTCCGTGGTGACTCATTTTCCATTAGAGTTGCTCCTTGAAATAGCGCACCGTTCTCCGCAGCCCCTCATCGGCCATCACGCTCGGCTCCCATCCCAGCAACTTCCGGGCTTTGCCGATATCCGGCCGTCGGATCTTGGGGTCGTCCTCGGGTAGTGGGTCAAAAACGATCTTACTTTGGCTTCCGGTGATTGCGATGATCTTCTGAGCTAACTGCAGGATGGTCATCTCCTCCGGATTGCCGATATTCACGGGCGTATCCACGTCCGAGTTCATCAGCCTGTAGATGCCGTCCACGAGGTCGGATACGTAGCAGATGCTCCGCGTCTGGCTGCCGTCGCCAAATACGGTGAGTGCCTTGCCGGATAGGGCCTGCGTGATGAAATTGGGGATCGCCCTCCCATCGTTTTTGCGCATGCGGGGGCCATACGTGTTGAAGATCCGTATGATCCGCGTATCGATCCCATGATACCGGTGATAGGCCATCGTCGTGGCCTCGGCAAAGCGTTTGGCTTCGTCGTACACCCCCCGAAGTCCGATGGGATTAACGTTGCCCCAGTAATCCTCGGGCTGAGGATGAATCAGCGGATCCCCGTAGCATTCCGAGGTGGAGGCCAGAAGAAACCGGGATCCCTTTGCCCTTGCCAATCCCAGTGCCTTGTGCGTGCCCAGCGCGCCTACTTTGAGCGTCTGGATGGGGAACATGAGATAGTCTTTTGGACTGGCCGGGCTGGCAAAATGCAGGATGTAGTCCAGGTCGCCCGCCACGTAAATATAGTTGGTGACATCGTGATGAACGAACGAAAATTTCTTTCTTCCGAAAAGATGCGCGATATTGTCCATGTTTCCGGTGATCAGATTGTCCATGCAGATCACCTCGTGGCCCTTCTCCAGCAGAAAATCGCACAGATGCGAGCCGATAAAGCCCGCGCCCCCGGTGATGAGGATTTTCATGGGGATTCTCCTGTTGTTTGGGTATTCCGAAGTATAAAATGCCCGCTTCCGTCTCTACGATCCAAAGTCCAATGACGTACGCTCCACCAATCACCAGATTCTGTCGGAAAATAGAATAGCACGAAATCGCCAAATGAACATAACTTAATATAAATAAAATGGTTACCATAATAAAATGACTTCAAGATTCTCTCTGAGATGATGCGACGGCTTTGGTATTATAACTTATTCTTTGCAAAAGAGTTAACGATTTCAGAGATCGCAGCCTAAGGGCTGAATTTCGGTATTTTCCGACAGAATCTCACCACACTATCCCTCGCCCAAGCGCTCTGCGATTGCCTCCACGATCCGCACTGCCGCTTTTCCGTCCCACCCTTCGGGAATGCGTCCCGGTTTCTCTCCCCGGTCGAAAAGCTCTGTGGCTGCGCGTACAATGCGCGCTCGATCCACTCCCACCAGTTGGTTCGTGCCCTCCGTGACGGTGATGGGCCGCTCGGTGTTTTCTCTGAGCGTCAGGCATGGCACGCCCAGCACGGTCGTCTCCTCCTGAATGCCCCCCGAATCGGTCAGCACCAGTCTGGCATATTTCTGCAGTTTCAGGAAGTCCAGATACCCCGTGGGAGGGACGAATCTCAGGTCCTTCATCTTCTCCACCCGGGATTGCAGTCCCATCTCGGAGATCCTTTTCTCGGTCCGGGGATGGATGGGAAAGATCAGTGGAAGGCGCGTCTGAATCTCCTCCAGGGCTTGGATGATCTCCTCAAAGTGCTCCGGTTGATCCACATTGGAAGGCCGGTGGAGGGTCACGAGGCCGTATCCTTTGGGCTCCAGGTTGAGCGTGTCCAGGATTGGAGAACCCTCGGCCATCCCCTCGAACCGGCGGAGGGAGTCGATCATCACATTGCCCACGAAGCAAATCCGATCCCGTGGCACGCCCTCCAAAATCAGGTTCTCATCCGCATCCCGGCTCGGGGTAAACAGAAGATCGGAGATCGCGTCCGTCACCAGCCGATTGATCTCCTCCGGCATCGTCCGATCCCCACTCCTCAGGCCGGCCTCCACGTGTCCCACCGGAATATGGAGCTTGACCGCATCCAGCGTGCACGCCACGGTGGAATTGACGTCGCCCACCACCAAAACGAGATCCGGCTGCTCGGATGTCAATACCTCCTCAAAGGCGATCATCACCCGTGCCGTCTGGGTCGCCTGACTGCCCGATCCCACGCCCAGATAGCGATCCGGCTCCGGCATGCCCAGCTCCTCGAAGAATATCCTGGACATCTTCTCGTCGTAGTGCTGACCTGTGTGAACCAGACATGGGTCGAATTGTTCCGGATGTCTTCTCAGTTCCTCCAGGATCGGCGCGATCTTCATGAAATTAGGGCGCGCTCCGACGACCAGGACGATCTTTGTGCGATCAGATGCCATAGACAGAAGCTCCCGCAGTTCTTGGGAGAAACCCGTTTGCAGGGGTGCAGCTCATACGCTGATGTGCGGAGAACTGCGCAAAAAAAAGAAAAGGCAGGGGTTATGCGCTCCCGCTACCTTTCGATCTTACGGTGCTCTCCGTCAAAGAAAGTGCCAACCGCCATCCCCCGAAGAGTCCGTCCGGCAAAGGGGGTATTTCGGGCTTTGGATTGAAAGCGCGCAGTGTCCACCGTCCATGCGGCGTGCGGAGCGATCAGCGTCAGATCAGCGGGGCTGCCCTCGCGAATGCACCCGCCTGCCACGCCCAGAATCCGGGCCGGTTGGAGCGACATCTTCGCGATGGCATCGGAAAGCGATAGAACACCGGGCTCAACCAGTTCGGTGAGCACCAGGCCCAGACTGGTCTCCAGTCCCACAATGCCAAACGGAGCCGCTTCCAGCCCCAAGGCTTTCTCCTTGGCGGTGTGTGGTGCGTGGTCCGAGGCGATCACGTCGATGGTGCCATCTGCCAGGCCCTCCCGGATCGCGGTCACGTCCCTCTCGGTCCGAAGCGGAGGATTCATCTTGGCGTTTGGGCCGGATGAAAGAACGGCCTCTTCGGTCAGCGCGATGTAATGGGGGGCGGTCTCGCAGGTGACCATGATTCCTCGCGCCTTGGCGTCACGGATGAGCTGTACGGATTCGGCTGTGCTCACATGCGCGATGTGCAGCCGTCCTCCGGTCTCTGCGACGAGTTCCAGATCCCGCGCGATCATGTTGGATTCGGCCTCGGAAGGGATGCCCTTTACCCCAAGTTTGGAGGCCACCTTGCCCTCGTTGATGCAGCCTGACCGGCTCAGGGACCTGATCTCCGCATGCGCGATGATCAATACGCCCAGTTCGCGGCTTTTCCCGAGCGCGCGCCGCATCAGCCCCTCGTCCTCGATGGACTGCCCGTCGTCGGAGAACGCCACTGCCCCGGCTGTCCTCAGCGCTTCCATATCCACCAGGGCTTCACCCCGCTGCCCCTGGGTTACCGCAGCAATCGGATACACCCGCACGGGACCTCCCCGCGCCCGATCGAGCACCCATCGGATGTGGTCCACGCTGTCCACCACCGGTTTTGTGTTGGGCATAGCAGCCACGGCCACAAATCCGCCGGATGCCGCTGCCGCGCTGCCCGAGGCGATGGTCTCCTTGTGCGGTTCCCCGGGTTCTCGAAGGTGGACGTGCATATCGATCAAACCCGGAGCCACCACCAGCCCTTCGGCATGGAGCACCTCCGTATCCGAAGGCACCTCCCCCGCTCCGATACGAGCGATCCTCCCGTTCTCGATCCATACATCCGTCACCGCATCCAGGCCGGTGGCTGGATCCAGCCACCGGCCGCCGCAAATCACCCACCTATTCATATCGAATACCACTCAAACGATCGACTTCCCAATCGCCCATCACGCGTGATCAACCAGTAAGGAGCATCTTCAGCAACGCCATCCGAATGTAGAGGCCGTTTTGAGCCTGTCGAAAATAGGCGGCCCTGGGGTCTGCGTCCACTTCGGGTTTGATCTCACCGACGCGGGGCAAGGGGTGCATCACGATGGCATCCGGTTTCATCACATTCATCAAGTGCCGGTCCACAATATACACTCCGGAGGCCTTCTTGTAGTCCTCGATGCGGTCTCCGAAGCGTTCCTTCTGGATGCGGGTTTGATAGATGACATCCACCTTGGAGGCCACCGCCTTCAGATCGGTCTCCTCGACAAAGGAGATGTGGTGTTTGGTCAGATACTCCTTGATATCGTCCTTCATCTGCACGATTTCCGGTGCTACGAAATGGATGGTGATATCCTCGCATTTGGCGAGCAGATAGCAGAGCGAGCGCACGGTTCTCCCATTGGCCAGATCGCCCACCATCGCGATGGAGATGCCGTCCAGATGCCCGATCTCCTTTTGAATCGTGTACATATCCAATAACGCCTGCGTAGGGTGCTGGCCCGGTCCGTCGCCCGCATTGATGATGGATACGTCGGTGACAGACGCTGCGCGTTCGGCAGCCCCGCTTTCGTAATGCCGGAGCACGATCACGTCCGCATACCCCTCCAGGATGCGGATGGTGTCTTCCAGTGTTTCGCCTTTGGCGGCAGAGGAAAATTCCCGCGCGTTTTCGGTGGCGATCACGCTCCCACCCAGCCGGTGCATCGCGGACTCGAAGGAGAGCCGCGTTCGGGTGCTGGGTTCGTAGAAGACCGTGGCCATCACCTTGTTGGCAAGCAGATTCGAGCCGCCCTTCCGGACGACGTGCTCCATCTCCCCGGCTGTCTCGAAGATCTCAGAAAGGACGTTTCTCCCAAATTGCTGAGCACGGATGACGTGGTGTAGTCTCATGAGAGCTCCTATTTTGAAATGTCACAGGACACCAGCGCGCCATCAGTGATTCGGTTTCTGGAGAAGCGGCAGGGGCGAATGTGCTGCGAGGAGGATCCATACTGCCCCCGGGTGACCTGTGACCCTTGGAATTAGACGGTCCTCTGAATCATATTCATTCCATCAAATATATAGCATCTCGTTTCCATTGTCAACGGCTTTTTCCATGTTATGCACCGGGTGGGCCAGGCGTCCGGATTTGCCTAGCTCTCGCCCTTCGGAGACTGTTGGGATTGCGCACGGAGGAGCGCTAAGCGCGATCAAAGGGGCTTGGAGGGTCTATCATGTGCGATTTTTTCTTCGATTGGTTCCAGGCCTGCCGAGGTCCGATACGCGGGCGCCCGTATTGGGAGACAAGACGCCCTTTTTCCTCTTGACTTTGGCCAAGCCATGCCGTATTTTCTGATTCAGGATACGCCCGAAAACAAGCACGAGCGATCCAGGAATCGGCGCGTAGCGCACGGTCCGTCGGTATCATCGGTCCGACTGGCGCATTCCGGTTTCAAATGGGTTGCGAAACAGCGCTCGCACTCACGGAGGAATTCGAGTAGGGAGGAAGGGAAGATATGGGGCTAACGCATCGGTGGCGTCGGGAGGCCGGTCCGCGTCTGCAAGGATCCCGGCCCCTTGACAGCTCAAAACTTCAGGCACCGTGCATCGTGGGCAACCCTTCCGGCGGCTATCGTCTCTTCTACACCGGCGTGGGGCCGGAAAAACCGTATGGCAAATGCCAGGGCTACATCCTCAGCGCAGTCTCCGAGGACGGGCTGACCTTCCGCAAGGAGCGCGGGATCCGGGTGGCGCCCCAGCCCGCGCTTCCGCACATGAGTCTCAGAGTGATCGCCCCGACCGTCACCCGGGGTGCGGACGGCCGGTGGCGGATGTATTTTGAAGCGCGCGGCACAGCCGACAAGCCGACGGTAATCTGCAGTGCGGTCTCCTCAGATATGCTGCACTGGGAGCACGAAGACGGCATCCGGCTGGAGGCGCTCGAGGGAGTCGGCGGGCCCCGCTATCTGTCCCTGCCGGATGGCCGTGGTCGGCTGCACTGTTTTGGGTCGGAATTTGGCGCCGGCGGACCAGGAAGCGGCCAGCGGCTCTACCAGAGCGTGATCAGTGCGGTCACCTCCGATGGCCTCCACTTTGAACTCGAGCCGGGGTATCGGATGCGGGACAAGCAGGCAGCATATGATTCGGTGGGCATTACGGCAGCCGAAGTGATTGCGCCCACGATCCCGGGCGAGAAGTGGACCATGGTCTTCTCGGCGTGGCAGGACGTCCCGCCCGGGACGATTGTGCCGGTGCACCCGAGCAATGACGCGGGCGCACCGGAAAATGGAATGAGCGATGACTTTGCAGCCGCATCCATCGCGTCCGATATGGCGGGTTATCGGTCCCGGATCTTCGTGGCCTACTCGACCGATGGCCTGGTGTGGGAGCGGGGTGAGTGCGCGATCGACGGTGCCGGATACGGGGGAGGAGGGATCGGATGCGGTGCACGCGGAGGATATGTCGCTCATCCGGATCGACAAGGGCCGCTATCGGATGTATTATGCGGCCTGCGACAGGGACGGGTGTTGGCGGATTGCCAGCGCCGTGACGGCTGATTGAGTCGACGCTTCTTTGCATCAGGGGCTCAAATGCGGCCAGCGGACCGCCTCATGCGCCCGGACGCGGGGACCTGGAGCTGTTTTGGATTGCTGAATCCTGCCGGAGACAATGGCCGGGACTCAGCGTCCTGGCGGAGCATGAACCGGAACGGCGCATCGTCAAAGTCATCAACATCAATCGGAGATCGGATGCCAGCATGGATGGCAGAGAGATTGTGCGCAGGGCGATAGCATTTGACACGCCCCCGCGACTCCCGTTTTTCCTGGGGGGTTCGTGGAGCGACAAACTATCGGCGGTGATCAGGGATTTCCCCAACGATGTCTGTGATTGCTGGGAGATGGACCGGCAGGAAAGCGGGTGGTATTTTGACAATCCGGTTCGGGATGATTGGGGATGTCAGTGGAGACGAACGGATGTGAATAACATGGGACAGGTGGTGGGCCATCCGCTTGCAGACTGGAGTGCGTTATCCTCCTTTTGCCCACCCAATCCCAAGAATCCCTTCTATTTTGCTCGGATCGAAGACGGCATCAAGCACGCCAAAGAGCGGTATGTGGTCCTGACGAGCCACTTCAATCTCTTTGAGCGCCTGCACATGCTGCATGGGTTCTCCCGAACCCTGGAGGACTTCTATCTTGAGCCGGAGAAGATCCACCAGTTACTCGACATGATTCTGGCGTATAAGATCGCTCATCTCGAGGAAGCTGCCAGGTCTTTTGGAGATCGGGTTCACGGCATCTTCCTGACGGATGACTGGGGCACTCAGACGAACACGTTTGTCTCCACCGCGATATTCGAGGCGTTTTTCTCGGGAAGGTACAGGCAGCTCTTCGATGCCATTCACAGCCATGGCTGGCACGTTATTCTGCACAGCTGCGGGAGAGTGAACCATTTTGTGCCGCTTTTCATAGACGTGGGTGTGGACGTGCTCAACATGCAGCAGCCGCAGGCATACGGTCTGCGGGAATTTGGAGAACAGTTTGCGGGTAAGGTTTGTTTCCTGACCACGGTGGATATTCAGGCCACCCTACCCAAAGAGGATCCCGATGCCGTCAGAGCGGAAGCGAGGGAACTGGTCCAGAACTGGTCGAAACCGGAAGGCGGGTTCATCGTGTTCAATTACGGGGATTCCGAAGGGATCGGGGTAACAGATGCCATCGCGGAAGTTATGTTCCGGGAATTCTACGATCTTAGAGAATACTGGAAGGATAACCACTCCTGACCATTCCATGTAGACGGACGCTCGCGGCTCGCCCCGCTGAACTTAACGCTGGGCATGCCCAGAGAACGCCGAAGCGTTTACTCAACCCCCAATAAGGTGTTCTGGCTTCACGAGGCTCAAAAGGTGTTATGCCCCAAGAGTCTTCCTCTTGCATGTTTCAGCCGGCAAGGCCATTATGCCGGTACAGTTGGTGATATCACCATTATCGGTGGTTAGAGGACCAACTCATCTGGTGATTCTGACACCGAAACACACCGGAAAAGCCAGCTATTGGGGGTTCTTCGGTGGTTTTCAGTGTGCTACTTGGTCGATTCAACACAATCTCAAACACGCTCCGAGAAGCGCGGAGGCCGAAATGAAGGACGCCACAAAAGCTTGTGGGGGTGAAAATGGGCCATTCAAGATAGGCCCCGTCCCCCAGTTCTTCCTCGACAGTCGATTCATTTCCGATGGCGAAGGTGTGGAACTGCGGATGACCCCGGCGCTAAACGCCGGGCCGGTACTCCTGCCCGAACGCCCGTGGGAGATGTATCGCATCTCGCCATCGAGCGTGATCCATGACCAGGGCGTTTACAAAATGTGGTATCGTGCCATCTCCGCCTATGCGGGTGTTGCGGGTACGGTCGCATGTCCCCGCTGTTCCATCGAGAATCCCGGCAGCAAGATCGTGTGCATCAAGTGCGGTTGGCCCTTGACCGACATAGACTGGCTGCATCAGACGTTGTTTCACAAGTGTTTCGCGGTCTCTACGGATGGGATCAAGTGGGAGCGCCCGGATCTGGGCCTTGTGGAATACGACGGCGACACCAAGAACAACATTTTTCAATTCACCGGCTCCCTGTGTGTACCGTCAGTCAACCCGCTTGGTCCGCCGGAAGAGAAATTCATTGCCCTTTCCCAGTGTGATCACAAGTTGTTTCTCAGTGTTTCGCCGGATGGCCTGCGCTGGACAAGGAAGCCGGACCCGGTACTTCCGTTTTGCGCGGACACCAACAATCAGATCATCTATGACCCGGCATTGAGGAAATATGTTGCTTTCCTGCGCGGATTTCCCGGGCGGCGGACCACGGTTCGCTGTGAGTTCGACAATCTTGACCAAACACCATGGCCGTTCACTGATCGCGGACGGAAGCCGGATGATACCGGTACTTGCTATATTGAGGACGAGCTCGAGACGGTAATGGATATCGATGCTGGGGATCCCCCACTTCCCGGGCTCGATATCAACCATATCAGCGCCATTCATTACACGGATGGGGTCTATCTCGGATTCCCGGGGATGTTTCGCAAGTATCCGGGTGGGTTGGATCGGCAGGGCCGCGAAGATCATCGCTATTTCGCTCAAGGCAACGACGGCTCTTTTGAGACGCAACTGGCGGTCAGCCGCGACGGGCGCAGATGGACGCGTCCGGATCGGTGTGCGTACATGTGTCAAGGTCTACTCGGCGAACTCGATGGCGGGATTACCTTGATGGCGCCCGGTATGATCCACCGAGACAACGAAATCTACCAATATTACGGCGGCAATCGTGTGACGCACGGAATCCTGAATCCGGGCGAGGACAACCATGTGGGCGGTATTTTCCGGACGGTGCAGATCAAGGACCGGTTCATCTCCGTGTCAGCGGGAATGAAGGGCGGTCGGTTTGTCACGCCGCTGCTATCCCACACCGGCAATTGCCTGCAGTTGAATATAGACTGCCAGGGGCTGGGCGAAACATTCGTGCAGATACGGGATCGACAGGGAAGGGTCATCCCGGGCCATGCTCGCAATGATTGCGACCCGGTGGACCTGAATCAGCTTTGCCACACAGTGCGTTGGCGCGGGAATGCGGACCTGCCCCCGGAGTCATCGGGCCCTATCCAACTCGAGTTCTTCATGCGAAGCGCACGGCTATACACCTTCACCCTACACGCGTCATCAGTCCCTTGATGTTCCTGTCAGCGAATACCTGTTTTGTGTTTGGGTGGATTCGTGATTTTGGTATCCCGAACCGACTTGAACTATGGATGCCACAAGGCTGAAGATACGGCTGAGTGCAAGCTCAATCCGTAGCTTCTCAATTTCTTCGGAAAGGAGGTGAAAAAAATGTCCAAGAAAAAGCTTATGAGTTGGAATCTCGGGCTTCTGCTGATCGCAGCGCTGCCCGGTCTGGCTTTTGCGCAGATCTCAGTTACCGGGAGTTCCTTGGCTGATCCATCCAGCCTCTTGGGGGTAACAGGAATCATGTGTGAGAGTGGGCCTTTCACGGTCTCTCTCGGAGTTACCGGCGGGCCTCAGGTCTGGGATTTTAGCGCGCTCACGGGGAGTGAAACGGAGATGACCATGACGTTCCTGAATCCCAGCGAGACCCCCTTTGCGGACCTTTTCCCGGAGGCCAACGTCTGTTGCTATATCGAGCAGGGAGACCCTCATATTATGTACGCTTGGTTTAGTTTGTACCCTCATTATAGTTACAGGAAAATGTCCTCTTCGAAGGTAGAGGATCTGGGGTGGAAAGGGACAGCGTTTGAGAAAGTTTACGGTGACCCCTTCCTCACCTGGAAATGGCCGATAGGCTTGGGGACCGCGTGGTCGGCCACCAGTAATTCCACCAGTACTTCCAGTGGTGGCGCGACCGATGGTGGCGCCATCGAGACCCACGAGACGGAGGCCGATGCCTGGGGTACGGTGAAGGTGCCCACCGGGACGTTTGAGTGTCTGAGGGTCAGACGGCATATCACCATCATCTCCGGGGACGAAACCGTCCGCGAGCAGTTCGTCTTTCAGTGGCTGACTGAGGACGGCACGGAGGTTGCTTCGCTCTGGAATGTGGAGAACTGGGAGGAAGATCCGAGCTTCAGTGTAACGGAAAAAATGCTCGTGGGGAAGCCGGACGGGGAGGTCGCTGTCCCGGGATCTTTTTGGGGGACGATCAAGAGCCTGTTCCGTTAGAACCGCGGAAGTTGAGGGAGGCTGATTCGGAGGGAAGTCGAGTTCCCTTCGATCCCGACTTCCAGTTGCTGTTGGATGAGAGAAGCGGAGTGTGGCCGAGTGCGATCAATCGAAAGGCCCTGGCTCATTATCGAGTCAGGGCCTTTTGGTCTGGCCAAGAAATCACCCATCCTGTGTTCTTCCACGGATACAAGCTGCGCGTCACGTCCCCGCAAAGTGATCGTACCCGGACCGCTCAATCAGCGTCTCCTTCCCAGCTGTTCTGAGAAACACGCCCTCACCTTCCCGGATTTCTCCCACTAGAGTTCCCGGCGCTTTTTCCGCGTATTCCTCCGAAACCGTGTACACCAGCTGGAAATCCTCTCCGCCAAAAAGCGCAAAGTCCAGCGCATCGGCGGAAACTGCTTGGGCGGCCTTTCGCACCTCATCCAAAATGGGTATCTGCTCCGCAACCAGCACGGCTCCACAGCCGCTGGCCCGACAGATGTTCTTCACCTCCGAGGCGAGTCCATCGCTCACGTCCTCCATCGCATGGGCAAAAGGCGCAACGATCCGGGAGATGTCCATCCGCGCTGAGGGTTCGGTGTGATGTTTCTTGACTGCTTCGAAGCCTGGGATCTTCTTCAGGAAAAGCATCAACCCGGCAGTGGAGCCTCCCAAAGGGCCGGATACGAAAATGCGGTCCCCGGGGCGGGCATGGCTTCTGAGGCAGAGGCGATCCTCCTGGGCTGTTCCGATGAGCGTGACATTGATGACCATTCGCGCGCCATGAGTGGTATCGCCCCCGATCACGTCGAACCCATACCTGTCCGCCACTTGGTAAATCCCTTCGTAGATCCCGTCCACCATTTCCACCTCGATATCCTCCGTCAGCGCAAGGGAAATCAATGCATACCGGGGTTCTCCTCCCATTGCGGCAATGTCGGAGACGTTGCTTTCCATCGCCTTGATACCGATCTGCCGGGGCGAAAAATACCCGAGTGAAAAATGATCGCCCTCCACGAGCATATCGGTGGTAATCACCTGCATGCCTTCGGCGGTTCGCACGACGGCCGCATCATCACCGATTCCGCAGAGCACGTCCGCATTTTTCGCCGGACGCGCCAGTCGTTCGATGAGCTTGAATTCTCCGCCGATGTCACGTATTTTCATGAAACGCTCTCCTTTTGCCACAAAAGACGCCAAAGACCTCCCCACCTCCCCTTCTTCTTACCACGAAAGACACGAAGAATACGAAAAACCTTCAACCGCCCTTGTTGAGTTTCCCGTCCATTTTGTGGCTCAAATTTGGAGATATGAAATCCATTCCCGCACGCAGGCCCCAACGTCCTCCTGCGACAGGATGGCGGAGAGGGCGCAGAGAGAGTCGGCTCCTGCCTCAAGGACCTGCCGGGCGTTGGCTCTGTTAATGCCGCCGATGCCGACGATGGGAAGTCTTACCTGCGCACGGATCTCCCGCAGTCCCGCAAGCCCCATCGGAGCGCCCGCGTCCGCCTTGGTGCGCGTGGTAAAGATCGGGCTTGCGCCCAGATAGTCGGCTCCGCCCTCGACGGCCTGAAGCGCCTCCGGCACGTTATGAACCGTGATCCCGATGATCGCCCCTTCTCCCATCAATCTTCGTGCGACCGAAAGCGGCATGTCCTCCTGACCGAGATGTACCCCATCGGCTCCAACAGCCAGGGACAGATCCACCCGGTCGTTGACGACAAACGTGGCCCCGACTTCGTGACAAAGTGCCTTTATCCGCAAGGCCTCCTGAATCCGATCCCGGATGGAGAGGGTCTTCTCCCGGTACTGGACGATGCGCACGCCACCCTCAAGAGCGGCACGGACGTCCTCCGGATTCCCTTTCCGGGAGAGCGCCCTATCCGTAAGAAAGTAGAGCTTCGGGAAGCTAGAGCCGTTCCACGCGCATGCGGCCATGGAGTTTCCCTTCGTCCAGGTGGAAAATCTCATCAAAGAACTGCGCCCGAAACGTGCCCGGCCCTCCGGAATGCTCCGCAGCCAGCTCCCCGGCAATTCCGTACGAGATCAGCGCTTCCGCCGCCGCCTCGCAATACTCCGGACGCACTGCGGCAAAGGAGGCGATGACCGAAGCGGCCATACATCCTGTGCCCACGACGCATCCCATCAGCGCGTGCCCGTTTCGGATCCGGTATCCCCCGTGCGCGTCAGTCACGAGATCGCTCTCGCCCGTTGCCACGACGACCGCGTTTCGGGATCCGGCCAACTGTTTCGCGAGGGCGACCAGATCGCCTTCTATGCCCGTGGATTCCACGCCACGGACCTCCGCCTGTGCCCCGGCGATCGTGGCGATCTCACCCGCGTTTCCCTTGATCACATCCACGTGGATCGCGTCCAGAATCTCCCTGACCGCATCCGTGCGCAGGTCCGTGGCCCCGGCCCCGACCGCATCCAGTACGATGGGGATGGCTTTTTGGTTGGCCCGTTTTCCGGCGAGGATCATGGCCTCCACCAGTTCGGGCGACAGAGTTCCGATGTTGAGCACCAAAGCCTGCGCGATGCCCGTCATCTGAGCCACTTCCTCTTTGGCGTGGGCCATCACCGGCAGGGCGCCGGTGCAACGGGTGATGTGTGCGCAATCTGTGATCGTCACCCAGTTGGTGATGTGGTGCACGAGAGGTCTTTCCTTCCGAATCCTCTCCAAGGTCTGATATGCCTGAATCATAGGGTTTTCTCCATAAAAAAAGCCGTTTCTCCAGATAGAGAAAACGGCCAAGATCGCATGACACCTTGATCGCCCGTTTTCCTACGCTGGAACGATCCAGTTCAGGTTCGAAGGGTATGTTCTCAGGTCCGAAGGACCACCCCTAACAGGAGTCTATAGTATAACACATTTCGTCCGAAAAGGCAAGCACTATTGGAGGATGCCGTGAATGGGGGACCTCGCTTGTTCATGGGCAAAGAGCTCAAGATCAGCCTCAGGGACACAGCGGGTTCTCTCCCTTCTTTTCCTCCATGCGGTCCAGAAAAACAGCGGGAAAGATGATTAACCTGGCCTTCTCAGCAAGTTTCACCCTCCGTTGCAGGTATCATGCCATCCAAACGCAAAAAAAACCTTGCATTTTCTCAAAGTTCACTGTATATTATTTCAAGTTGTCTAAACACGATGGGACCCCCAACGCCCACACCAAGCGGAGAACCACCCGGCGCTCTGTCGGGCAATACCTTGATGGGACGCCAGCTTCTTTTGTTTCTCATTGTGCATAATGGGGTTAGATGTTGTCTCTGGCACGATCAAGGTCGCTTTCTCCCACACGCGGAACGTTAGGATATCCCAGATGCTCGGCATATCCGATGGGAGCTTCGCCGGTGGATTCCAGTGCACGTGTGGGCGAGCACGGGGAATTACGTCCTGTGAACGAGCGCTCTTGCCACCCAGTTCGATTTTGGATAATCAAAAGATTACATAAGCCCGAACGAAGGAGGGTAGATTCACAGGGATCCTAAAACTGTGCGAGTATGTGGGGAGTGACATGGTACCTGCCCGAGGTCACACCTCATTGGCGGTCAGGTTACACCTCTAAACGGTCACCGTTTGCGTAAGGGGGTGATGAAGAAGATGCAGATGGGTGCCAAATGTTCGAGTGGCGGGGTGTAGTTTGCTCTTCCACCTCAATGGTTCCATTTTTACATCATGATGTCTTAGAGGAGGGATCACCATGGGACAGCAACAAATTCTGCTCATCGTGTTGGCGGCAGTTATCGTCGGAATCGCCGTGGTTGTGGGCATGCAAATGATGGGCGAAAGTGCGGTCGATGCGAACAAGAGAGCCTGCACGCAGGATCTTCTCAATTTGGCGACGAAGGCTCAGAGTTGGTTCCGAACACCCACTTCTCTGGGCGGCGGTGGCAGATCATTCCTCGCTCTTACCGCTGATGCGGCGGGGTTGGCAGTACTGACCCCCAATGCCACAACCCAAAACGGCACCTTGGCCGTCAAGACGGCAGGCACTGCGACCGCGGTTGTGCTGCAGATCACCGGTATCGAAGACGCCGACAGTGACGGCGGTATGATGGTGCTCAGTCTGAGTGTCGAGCAGGACGCCGTGGGTACCCTCACCGTGGATGAACCGTAAAACCAAGCAGGGAGAATTTCCGGGGGCAGACTGGGGGTTCCCTGTCTGCCCCTTGCCATTTTTCAGATGACATGTCGGCCATAGGATGTTCCCCGCTCCGCCTCCAAGGACACGACCCAGTCAAAGCCCCCGTGCCTTCGCTGGGCCAGATGTTTTCAGGTTTCCAGGCAGCGTTTGCGATACCTGCAGTGAGCGCACGGTGCGGAATAAGCGCCAAAAAGTCCAAAGCCATGGGACAGGGACCCCACAAATTCTCACGGATGAAACCACGTACGAATCGGTTGCATCCGAACCATTCCTCCCTTGATTGCTTTACAGACTTGGTGAGTCAAACCAAGATTCTGCGCAGTAGATCCGCAACCAGAAACACAACCGCGGATTGCGCGGATTTGGCGGATACAGAAACACAATTGAGATTGAAAAACTGTACTTGGCGGGGGTATGACGCCAAGAAAACAAAAAGGGCCTTTCTTCTTTTCTGCGCCAGGGTCCCGTTTCAGCTTCATTCCGTCCCACTGATCATCCGGTATCAACGAGAAGGACTATGCCTGAATTTCGCTATCAAGGAGTGAATCTGTCCGGGAAACTGGTCCGGGGCGTGCTGTTTACGACCGACAAAAAGGAAGCGAAAAGGCGCATCGAAGAGATCGCCTCTTCGCGGAAGTTTCGCGTCACGGCCATACAGAAACGAGGTACCTTCACCTTCAAAGTTCAGAAGGGGATGGACAAACCAGTGCTGGGGGAGCAGAAGGCCTTCTCCAAGGGGGAGGTCGAGGCGGCACTGAGGAAAATGGGCTATCGGGTGATCCGGGTCCAGAAGAAACTGCTCGATTTCAACATGAAACCGCCGGCTGACGATGTGATGCTTTTTATCAGGTTGTCCGCCGATCTGCTGGCGGAGAAACTTCCCTACGATGAGGTGCTTCAGCTTCTGGCAAGCGATGCGCAGAGCCGTGCCATGAAGGACACGATCGGGGCGATCCGGGAAGAACTCAGGGAAGGGAAAGACGGCAAGGAGGTTTTTGCCAAACATGAGCATGCGCTGGGGAAGTTCACGGCCTACATGCTGGGGGTGGCCTCCAAAAGCGGGAACATGGCGGAGATTTACGAGAGCACGGCCAAGTTCATAGAGCGGGACCGGCAGTTCAAGAAAGACATGAAAAGCTCCCTGGTCATGCCGCTGGCGACCGTGTTTCTGCTGCTGGCAGCAGTGGCCTATTATGTCATGTATATCTTTCCCGAAACCGCTCTGATGTTCGCCAAGTTCGGAGTAGATCTGCCGCCGCTGACGCAGGGCACACTCGACCTCAGCGAATTCCTGAAACACAATATGCTTTTCTTCCTCATTGGTTTTTCGGCCTTGGCTGCTCTGGCCATCGGTTTCTTGCGGTCCTCCCGGGGGCGCATGCTGGTGGATAAGCATCTGATTCGGGTCCCCGTCGTCGGATCGCTGTTCCACAAGACCAGCATCGAGATTTTTTCCCGGGTTTTCTATGCGCTCTACAGCGGCTCTGGGGAGAATATGGAGGCGATCCAGGTGGCGGCCGATGCCTGCCGAAACAAGTATATCGAGCATCAGATCAAGAACGTGGCACTGCCGATGATGCTCAGGGATGGCATGGGCCTGGTGGAAAGTCTGGCGGCAACCAAAGTTTTTCCGGAGAATGCGATCTCCCGGTTCCGGTCCGGGGCGGAGACCGGAACGATTCGGAAGACCGCACTGCAGCTGGCGGAGTACTACGAGAAGGAGACCTCCTACCGGATGAAGACGGTCATTGATTTTGTGAATGTGCTCATCTCCATGTTTATCATGGTGGTGATGATTGCGTTAACCATCGTTTCCTCCGAAACGGCCACGATGTCCCCGCCAACGCCCGGGATGAGGTGACAGGGAATATGAACCGTACCAAAGGCATGCTACGTATCGGTCAGCTCC
>JAZDJA010000229.1:0-6736 GCA_043804415.1 Candidatus Latescibacterota bacterium
TGCGAGCCGATAGCATCGGCCTGACCTATGATGTCTTTGGAAAGACCACTCTGATAGCCAAATCCAATGTTTGGCCGTTGATCCATCGTAATTAACGATTTGCCATATCGGGAAAGGCGATATATGAGTGTTCGTATGCCACCCGGCTGCAGATGGCGGACTACTCAGTGTTGACTATGAATTTCCGGCTTGTCCGGCTTATGGAGGTTACAATTATGGCAAGTGCTTATGATGAGATGTGGGAAAGGCTGAATCTGGATTTGGAAGCCCATGCGGGACTATTGCAGGTTCTGGGCAAATTCTATGGGGACATTTATATGAGCCAGTCGGGCAGGCTTAGGGGCATGGAGTACCTGGATTTCGTGCTTTCCGAAGTGCACGGATTGCGCATCAAGGAAATCCAGGAGGCCAAAGCCCAAGGCCGAAAAATCATCGGCGCCTTCTGTGTATTCGTTCCCGAAGAGATCGTGCTTGCGGCTGATGCCGTTCAAATTGGCCTCTGTGCAGGGGCGGAAGCAGGAAAAGATGCGGCTGAGAAGATCCTCCCGCGTAACACCTGCGCCTTGATCAAATCTTTTGTGGGCTTCAAGCTGAGCCGGCTCTGTCCTTACATCGAATCGTGTGATCTGGTGGTGGGGGAGACGACCTGCGACGGGAAGAAGAAGGCCTATGAGGTCTTCGCGGACTATGCCCCGCTCTATGTGATGGAAATCCCCCAGATGAAGAATGCCTGTGACCGCGCCCTTTGGAAGGCAGAGGTCCTTCGTTTCAAAGAAAGGATCGAGGAAGTTACGGGACACACGATAACGGCCCCGAGACTCCGGGAGGCCATTCGTGTAGTGAACGCGAGGCGCGATGTGTTGCAAAGGCTTAACAGGCTGCGGGCGGCAATTCCCACGCCCATTTCCGGAAGAGACGCTTTGCTTATCAATCAAATCAGTTTTTATGACGACCCGTTGCGTTTCACCAACCAGATCGCCAGGCTTTGTGACGAGCTGGAGGATCGCGTAAAGGCCGGCACAGGAATAGTGCCGGGAGAAACGCCGCGCCTCATGCTCTCCGGGTGTCCCATGGCCGTTCCCAACTGGAAGTTGCCCTACATTGTAGAATCCTCCGGAGCGGTCATTGTGGGGGAAGAGTCCTGCATCGGCACACGCAACACCAGAGACCTTGTCGAGGAAAAAGGAGAGACGGTGGAGGATCTGTTGGAGGCGATTGTGGATCGTTACATGCGCATAGACTGTGCCTGTTTCACTCCAAATACCGAAAGGCTCGATCATGTAACGGAAATGGCCCGCGATCTTAAAGTAAACGGGGTCATTCACTACGGACTCTCGTTCTGCCAGCCCTATGCTATGGAGGCATACAAAGTTGAGAAAGCACTGCAGGCCGCGGGCATTCCCATGTTGAGCATTGAGACCGACTACGGCATGGAGGACGTGGAACAGTTGAAGACTCGTGTGGAGGCCTTTGTAGAGATGTTCCCGAAGAAGAAAGAAATCGTCCGATCGGCGGGCAAATGTTGCAGCTCTTGCAGACTGTAAAGACCGCAGTAATAGTTCACCGTTAACTGTTCACCGTTCACCGAAAAAGACGCTTGCGTAGCCCGCACTGCGCTCGGTGCACCGATAGCAAGAGCCGAGCGTTACCATCAATTCGCATGTCGAGAGAATGAGGCACGGGAATGGCGAACGAAACCTCGCATTCAGAAAACGTCGCTGGAATCGACATCGGCTCTCGATCCATAGAACTCGTCGTGTTGAACGGCACGCGGGTCGTGCATGAGGCCAAGGCGCCCACGACGTTTGATCCTCTTGCACAATGCGCAAAACTGATGCAGCAGGTGCAGGTCGATAGAATCGTAGCCACCGGGTATGGCCGGAAGCTCTTTGCTGATTCTATCAAAGGTGCGGATGTTTCGACTGTAACCGAGATACACGCCTATGCATTGGGGGCGAGACTTCTGTTTCCGGAGGCCCGGAGTGTACTGGATATCGGAGGGCAGGACACCAAGTTTATCCTGCTTACAGCAAACGGCAGAGTGGCCAAATTCGAGATGAACGACCGCTGCGCTGCGGGAACGGGGAAATTCCTCGAGTTAATGGCCACGGCCTTGCAAGTGCCGCTCGATTCTTTCGGCGAGTTTGCGCTTCGTGCGGACCGGCGTGTGCAGATAAGCAGCATGTGCACCGTGTTTGCCGAAAGCGAGGCCACTTCGCTCATGGCCCGGGGAGAGCGGGCGGAAAACATCGCCATGGGACTCCATCTGGCCATTGTGCAGCGCACCCTGGCTATGGCCGAACGCGTAGGTGTGGAGTATCCGCTCGTTTTTGCCGGAGGCGTAGCCCATAATCGCTGTGTAGGGGAAATCCTGAAAGAGAGACTCGGGAGCCTGCTGATCCCGGAGGACCCGGATATGGTGGGAGCGCTTGGCGCCGCACTCTATGGCCAAGAGTCATGAGCCCCATACTACCCGAGCCTCTTGCAAAACGTCCTCTTTTGCCCAATCTCTGCGTCAGGCTCAGATTTCAATCCTCAAAATACGTCCAGTATTCCTCCGGTTGAAATCCTCGCCTTCCTTGACCTTGGCCAAAACTGAACACTTTGCAAGAGGCTCTACCCATGAAGGAGTTGGGATGAAATCAAGAATCGCACTTGTCTTGTTCTTCTCTGTGTTGTTCGTCAGCGTGCCGGTTACCGCTCAACAGAATGAGTCAAAAACGCCGTCAACCCCCAAACCCACGCTGGTCATCTCATCACTGGAACACTCTTTTGGAGTTGTCAAACCCGGCACAGTGCTTTCCCACAGCTTTATCATCGAGAATATAGGTGAAGCGGCCCTCGCGATTACGAACGTTCGCCCTTCCTGCGGATGCATTACAAGCTTCTATGATAAAGAGGTGGCCCCAGGCGGGAGCGGCGAAATCGTCGTCGAAGTGGAGAAGACCCAACATTACAAAGGAGAAGGGGTGAAGACGGTAAGCGTGACGACCAATGATCCGGACCATCCGACGTTCACTTTGACTCTGCGTGCCGACTTCAAATCAGAGTAGGAGACAGTACGTAGTTATTCGGGCCCGTACAGATCCATACGCTCGGGCAAGGCCGATTGGGAAATGGCCGAGACCATCGCCGCCTCATGCAAGGGGTGGGGGATTTGTGCCTTTCACTGTCCGGTTATGGGAATGCGGATTGCCGAAAGAAGGGCCTGTGGGTCTTCAAATACTATTCGCCAATTTGTGACAATTCGTGGCTGAACAATCAGTCTTAGGAGGCGGCATGGCTCAAGATGTCTATAAGCCCAAGATACTCGGATTCCTGTGCAATTGGTGTTGCTATACGGCCGCGGATGCGGCTGGTGTCGGACGCTATCAATATCCGCCCAACCTGCGCGCCATACGTATTATGTGCACGGGGCGGCTTGATCCCGTATTCGTACTGGAGGGTTTTGCCTGTGGCGCTGACGGCATATTTGCCGGTGGTTGCCATTTAGGGGAATGCCACTATCAGTATGGCAATTACGACGCCATCATAGCCGCCGAATTGGTTCACGCCATCATGGAAGCCGCAGGTGTGAAGGCGGAGCGTTTTGTGCTGGACTGGGCTTCGGCAGCTGAGGCCCCTCGTTTTGTAGGGCTAATTACCAAGTTCACCAGGCAAATGGAAGAAATGGGCGCCATGGGGCATGCCGAGGGCAAGGATGGAGAGGAGTTGAAGACCAGACTCTCTGCGGCGAGATTGGCCATGAGTGGGATGAGACTCCGGGTCGGTCTTGGAAACCTGACCATGGACTTCAGAGAAGAAGGGGATTACAGCCTGGAGACGGTCAGGCAAAAGGTGGCTGAAAAACTTGGGCGCCTGATCAGGACGGAAATAGGCAGCCAGGAAATTCTCGTCAGACTCAGGCATTTCGGACCGCTTAGGCCGGAGGACCTGGCTCAAAAAGTGGGTCTCTCTGCCGGCGAGGTCGCTGATTTTCTGAGCAAACTGACGAAGAAGGGGCAGGTCGCAGAAAAGCAGGGCTATTGGAGTCTACCCCAAGAGCATGTGCCCTGAGTAGACGTTCACCGTTATCCGTAGTGAACGATCATAGGAGGCATGAATTGAAAGACTTCTCCCCGGTGATAATAGCATTTTGTTGTACTTACTGCGCATATGCCGCGGCCGACCTTGCGGGATCATTACGATTGCAGTACCCATCCAACATTCGAATCATCCGGCTACTCTGTACAGGGCGGATAGATCCTATTCATATCATGAGGGCACTGGAAGACGGCGTGGACGGTGTTTACGTGGCCGGGTGTCTGGAAGGAAACTGCCATTTTCTGACCGGAAACTTTAAGGCCAGAAAGCGCGTCCAGTATGTGAAAGGAATCCTGGGGGATCTCGGCATCGATCCGGGACGGGTGGAGATGTTCAATATGTCCGCGGCCCAGGGGGTCCGTTTCGCGGAGGTGGCCACACAAATGGTGGAACAAATCGAAAAGCTCGGCCCGAATCCATTGCGAATGCAGAGCGATGAGAGTCAGAGTGCATAGCGTGCTTCACCAGCAAGACGCATGTTTCTGGCCCTTGGCCGTGAAAGGACTCGTAGAATGTCTGAAGCGATTGTTATACGGAAGAGAAAGTCGAAGTTTAAGAAACTGGCACAAGCCGCCATCCCCGAGGGCGGGAATCTTGATCTTTGCCTGACCTGCAGCGCATGTGTCAACGGATGCCCTGCTACGGGCATCAATGACATGGACCCGAGAAAGTTCGTGCGGATGGTGCTTCTCGGGCTGGATGAAGAGGTCCTCGATACGCCGTGGATCTGGTGGTGCTCAATGTGTCAGCGGTGCAAGTACGCCTGTCCCATGGGTGTGGATATCGGGGGCCTGGTTTATACGGCCCGGCAGCAATGGGCACGCGAGAAAAGACCCAAAGGAATTCAAAAGTCATGCGATTTGCACCTTGAATACGGAAACAGCACCGGCATCAGAAAGGAAGACTGGGTCGAGGTCTGTGAGGAAATCGCCGAGGAAACCAGACAGGGAGATGAATCCTGGCGGGACCTGCAGGCCCCTGTGGATAAAAAAGGCGCTCAATACTTCCTGAACCAAAACGCCCGCGAGCCCACCGTGGAACCGGAAGAAATGGCCCCTCTCTGGAAGATACTGCACGAGGTCGGGATCGATTGGACCTATTCATCCAAGTTTTGGGATGCGGTCAACTACTGCATGTTCTCCGGGGATGACAAGGACTGGAAGACCGTAGTAACCACCCAGGCCGAAATCGTAAACGGCTTGGGTTGTAAGACGGTGATCAATACGGAATGCGGCCATGCGTTCTATTCGGTCTATGCCGGTCTGAAGAGGTTCAATATCGCCCACGACTGGGAATTCGAGAGCATTATCACCCTCTATGCAAGATGGATTCGAGAAGGGAGGCTCAAGGTAGACCCGTCCTGGAACAAGGACGGTCTCAAGGTGACATGCCAGGACCCGTGCAACCTGGTAAGAAAAGGTCTGGGCGACGTTGCGGCGGATGATTTGCGATTTGTGGTCAGGCATGTGGTTGGAGAAGGGAATTTCGTGGACATGTATCCGAACAAATCCAATAATTACTGCTGCGGCGGGGGCGGCGGTTACCTGCAGTCCGGATTTGTCGAAAAACGCCGGGCGTTTGGGAGGATCAAATTTGATCAAATACAGGCTGCCGGCGCTGATATAGTGGTCACTCCCTGCCACAATTGCCATTCACAAATAGAGGACATCTGCCGGTTTTATGGCGGGAAATACAAAACCGTGCAGTTGTGGACCCTGATCTTGAAGGCAATGGTACGCAAACAGAAGTGACTTGTCACCTCCGCGTCAGGGCCTTTGTTTGATCACGAGTTTTCCCTTTGGATGGGCCGCGGTCACCTCACCGATGATGGCGGCGGCGTGAACGCCTGCTTTTCTGAGGGCGTGCAGGCACTCTTCGGCCTTTGATGCCTCAAGGGAGAAAACCAGACCGCCCGAAGTCTGGGCGTCAAAGATCAAATCTATGCGGACTGTCACCACTCCGGGATCGATCTCGGTACTATGCTCGCAAAAGTGCTTTATGGAATAGCTGCCTGCCGGGATGAGTCCGGTCAAGGCATAATCTGCGGCACTGTCGATAAGGGGCACGAGATCGGCATGGACAACGAGCTCACACTTGCTGCCCCGGGCCATCTCAAGAAGATGTCCCCCCAACCCGAAACCGGTGACATCGGTGCAGGCGTGGGCGCCGTATCTGACCATTATCTCGCCGGCCTTATCGTTCAAAGCGGACGTAATCTGAATTAAGCGCTCGACGGATGCCGCATCGGCCATTTTGGCCTTGATGGCAGTAGCAAGCACCCCGGTGCCGATAGGCTTGGTCGGTATCAGCCTGTCGCCTTCCCTGGCTCCGGTATTGGTTACGATCCCGTCCGGATGTATGACCCCGGTTACGGAAAGACCGTATTCTATTTTCCGGTCGTTCACACTGTGCCCGCCGACCAGAACCGCTCCGGCCTCCCGTACCATCTCCGCACCGCCTATGAGAATACTCTTAAGGACATCTTTCGACAACTTTTCGATCGAAAAACAAACTATAGTTCGTAGCAGATGAATTGATACCAATTTTACCCAATTTCTTGCGAATCAAATTGTAAATCATCTGCCCAAAATTCATCTTCAACTTTACGAATTTTTGCGATTATCTTGGAGCAGGTTTCTGCTGTGACTTTCTC
>JAZDJA010000230.1:0-2734 GCA_043804415.1 Candidatus Latescibacterota bacterium
AAAGACAAGCTGGTTCTCAAGGGCGGCACAGCCCTGAACCTTTTCATCTTCGATGTCCCGCGCCTCTCGATCGACATCGATCTCAATTACGTGGGCGCAGCGGATCGGGAGGCCATGCTCGCAGAACGGCCCAAGGTTGAAGAAGCGCTGCAGGCGGTGTTTTCCCGCGAAGGATTCTCGGTCAGGCGCGTGCCTGCGGAACATGCGGGAGGGAAATGGCAACTCCGTTATCCGAGCGCAGGCGGCCAGGGCGGTAACCTGGAAGTGGATGTCAACTTCATGTTCCGAATCCCCTTGTGGCCGGTGAAAACTATGGATTCGCAACCGCTTGGAATCTGGCAAGCTGTCGGCATTCAGTTGGTGGACGTCCACGAGCTTGCGGCGGGCAAACTCTCGGCGCTGATGTCGCGGCGGCAGGCGAGGGACCTTTTTGATTGTAGCAATCTCTATCGTCTGGGTGGTCTTGATCGGGAACGCTTGCGCCTGGCTTTTATTGTCTATGGCGCCATGAGCCGTAAGGACTGGAGAACCGTAACCCCGACTGATGTGGATTTTGATATCGCCGATCTTGAACAACGGCTGATTCCCACGCTGCGGGCCGCAGGGATAGAAAGGATCCAGCAGGATCATTTTGGCAAAGGGCTTGTCGATGACTGCCGCAACTTTCTGGCCGGCCTATTGCCATTCACAGAGGCGGAGGTGGAATTTCTCAATCGGCTGCTGGACAAAGGCGAGATGGGTCCCGAGTTGCTGACCGCTGATGAGGATCTGCAGGATCGTATCAGAAGGTATCCTTTGCTTGAATGGAAGGCGGTAAATGTACGGGCATACAAGAGGTGATAGAATCGAAATTCTGATCTTCACTATGTCGAAGGTGGGGTATGCGCTGAATGAAAAATTTTGCCAAGAGTATTCTCAATTATTTTGCTGCCTTCAATAAGACGCGGTTTCGTTTCGGCAGCAAGCTCTCCTATGAATGGTCCAACGACTCTTTCACTTTCGATTTCTCCGTTTTTCCTGTTTTTCATCGCCCTTCCGACCGCTGATTCGGGAAGATTTTCCGCAGGTGTCCTATCGGTTGGGGCTGCAAGCGGTTAAGGATGAAGACAGGCGAATCCTCGATTATTCTGAACTGATCACAGGGTTGGATGACGGCGCCGGCCATAAGTTCATGAACCTCGTGGGGTGCTATGTGGACGGCAAAGTCCAGAGCACGGCCGATGGGGGGGTCCAGCTCGCAATTTCGGAGGCAGGCTCATCAATCCACCTAAAGGAAGACACTGGGCGTGGAGTCAGGGGAACATAGATGCAGGACTTGTCGCTGGGAAAATAGTCTTTGCACGGACGGGTCAACCTAACATAAAGCAGTATTTGGATGAGATGGAGGGTACGGTCGTACAATCTATTTGGGACGATATACCGCCAGTCAATCCAGTCTCACCGGAATTGTTGGACTACCCAACACAAAAACCCGAGGCGCTTCTCGAACGTATCATCCTTGCCAGCAGCAATCCCGGCGACCTCGTCATGGACGTCTTTGGCGGTTCCGGTACTGCTGCAGCTGTTTCTGAAAAGCTGAGCCGCCGCTGGATTGTTTGTGACTTTGGCAAGCACGCCATCTACACAATGCAAAAACGGATGTGCTTGATTGCGGAATCTCAGAAGCTGGGCAATCAAGGAAAGAAGAAGGTGCCGTATGGTGAGGCGCCCCAACCCTTCTGCGTGGTTTCCGTCGGTGCTTTTGACTTCCAGAAGATCATGAATCTCCGTAAGAACCGCGACGCTTACATCAGCTTTGTCATGGGCATCTTCGGCCTGACCGAGCGCGACGACAAATTGGCGGCAAAGTATCGCGTCAACAATGTCTGCGCCCTGAAGGAGGGGAATCCGGTTGAAATCTATCCCGTCTGGAAGACGAATTTCTCCGGAATGTCCGTGTGGATGAAGAATACCTGCGTGGCATTCTCGCCCAGAGCGGCGGCAATTTCAAAGGCAACTATTACATTATTGCCCCGGAAACGTGCGTCCGCGTGGGTGAAACGCAGATGAAGAATGCGCGCGGCGAACGCGCCACCTTCAAGCCCCTAACGTTCCCCTACAAGGTGCTGGAAGAGGTGGCCCGCAACTTCACCATCGAGGAGCAGCCCAGTTCACCGGACAACATCAACAAACTGATTTCCTCCGTCGGCTTCTATTTCAACGAAACGGTGGAAGTTGATATCAAAAAAACAACCAACGGCCTGAAGATCAGCCGCTTCACGACCAGCATTCTCGACCGTAACGAAAAGCGATACGAAGGTCTGGAAGGCCTGGCCATGCTTCTCATTGATTCGGACTACGATGAGGATAAGGACTTTACCGTGGATACGGTCATTTATCAGAAAGATATCAAGGACAATGAAGCGGTTGCCGGAGGTCTGACAGAAAAATCGGCCATCATCGCAATCGACAAACACGGCAACGAAAGCGGCGTCATTAAAATACGATAGGACGGTACAAAATAGATGCCCAACAAGCTTTCCCTCTCAGAGCACACCCTCGACATCAACCTGCGAAAATGTGATGTAACCCGCTTCGATTTCTCGGAAGTCGAGGAGTATGTTCGCGCGTTGACGGGCGACCGAGACTACCAGTATGACGCCATCAAGCGGATACTCATCTACCTCTGGGGTGGTACTTACAAGAACGTGACGGACCTGGCCCGGGAAAACTACCGAAAGAAGGCCGCCATCCA
>JAZDJA010000231.1:0-17520 GCA_043804415.1 Candidatus Latescibacterota bacterium
TCCCGGAGAAAACGGAGGAACACCTTGTCCGAGTCCAATTCAGGGGCCGACAGGATCCCGGCCAGTGCCGATTGGTCTGCGTCGGCCATCTGCTCGTATAGCGTGAGAGTGCGGTCAAGGCACGCCCCCTCGTCCAGTCCCGAAAAAAACTGAAATGCGTGGAAGAATCCGAGGCCGAAAAGGACACTCAGATCGCCCGCCACCTCCGCCACAGTGTCCGCATCCACGCGCAGGATCCCGCCGACAGCGTCGAGCACAACGTCGTGGTCTTCGAGGAATTGCACCGAAATCCGCTTCAATTGCGGATTGGGGGAGATGGGCAATCCGCAATCCGAAATCCGAAATCCACGATCACCCAGCCACGCCAGTCCCTGCTCGATGAGGGTTCGGGTGCGCTCGGCTTTGTCCTGTTGCTCGGGTGTGGCATCCTGGACCCACGTCAGTGCCGAGATCGACGACTGGGCGGCACCCGCTGCCAGCACAATTTCTGCGGAGGCGATCTTTTTGCCCGCGCCGCGTTTGGTCACGCTGACGCCTTTGCCTTCGATGATGCGGGCCACCTTGGTGACCGGAAATGTGCTTGGGGTGCTGTATGGTTCCAGCATGGAGCTTGCTCCTTCTCTGGGTGTCTTCGCGAACGGACACGCTTCGTTTCCGAAGGGCAAATATCTTGCTGTCCGTTGTTCTCTTCTCAAAAGGACCTACTCGATCGATTCTGCTCAGTTCAGGCGCGACCTGTCCTGCACCCGACTTGTCCTGCTCCGGCTGGCGCTTCGGCCTTCGGGCCCATGGATGGTTTCGCACTAGGAGAGTGCGGGAGGATCAAACACGCGATCAAGCACCAGCGTAGCTGCCCCCAATGCACCTGATGCCTCTCCGAGCTCGGAGAAAACGATCCGGGCTTCATTCAGGGGCATTTCCAAAGCGTGGACTTTCAGCCTTCGGGTGATCGGCTCCCGGATTCCCTCGCAGGCCAGAGAAAGCCCCCCGGAGAGCACAATCACTTCGGGGTTGAACAGATTGATCACCGTGGCCAATCCCATGGCCAGATAGTCTCCGGCCTTCTCGATGATCGTATAGGCCAGTTTGTCTCCACCCCGGGCGGCCTCGCAGACGATCTTGGCCGTAATGTCCTCCCATTTTCCCGCAACCATCCCATCAACCGAAGAATGGACGCCGTGCTCCAGTGCCTCCCGGGTCTGCCTGGCAAGGGCCAGGCCGGAGGCCATGACCTCGAGACAGCCGTAATTCCCGCACACACAGCGAGGGCCCGTCGGTTCCACCACGATATGGCCCAGTTCTCCCGCATATCCGGATGCCCCCCGGTAGAGTTTTCCGTTGATCACGACTCCAAGTCCGATCCCGGTAGCCATATTCACGCACACAAAATCATTCACCCCTCTGCCCACACCAAACGCCTGCTCCCCGAGGGCCATGGCCGCGGCGTTTCCCTGCAGCATGGCCGGCACGCCAAATCGATCGCCCATGAGTTTCCCGAGCGGCAGATCCCTCACATCCCCGAACTTTGGAGAAAAAATCATTAAAGCGCGATCCGGATCATTCAGGCCCGCCATGGCCATGCCGATTCCCAGAAGCGGGGCCTTCTTCCCTCCGGCCAGGAGGTGTTCGATCGATTCGATGATGCCGTCCACGAGGTCGTTTCCGAGTTTCGTCTTTCTGATTTCCTGGCCGACAAGTTCCTTCCTGATATTGACCGCGACGGTGCGTGTCTGCGTCAATCCGATATCCACGCCCACTGCGATCCCATATTCTGGATCCAGCTCAACGAGTTGGGGCCGGCGTCCTCCGGTGGAGGGTCCAAGCTCCTTTTGACGGACCAATCCCTCCGCTTTCAGTTCGTCCAGGAGGAACTTCACGCTTTTCCGATCCAGACCGATGAGGTCGCTCAGATGGGACAGCGAGATGGGACCGCTGCGACGGATCTGGTTCAGCACGGAGTTCTTTTTCTGTTGGGCGAGGATTTCCTTCAACGTATTTGCTCCTGACCCTTATGTTTTGAGAAATAATCACATATGTAGACGATAATATAGCAAAAGGATGGGATATTGTCAAGGACTTTGACTATTATTTGGCAAAAGTAGTTTGCACGAGAGCGGCGGGCGGAGAAGGGCAGTTGGGGTGCGAGAGAGGGGGCTACACGATCTGGCGGGTTGGTTCCAGAGCTCACTTGTTGTGACCGACATCAACCGCGGACGATGCGGAAGCTGGGTTTTCATCGTGGCGACCTGTAACAGGTTGCTTCCAGACAAAGTCTCTGTAGAACGAGGAGAAAAGGGAAAGCCCGGATTCCCAAAGATCCTTTCTTGCTGGATCCGCGAAAATCCGGGCGATTCGTGTCCCATTGTTTCCAAACATTGTCAGCTGCTGGGCCGCACTATGCTGGCAGCCCGCGAAACCCCATATCTTGGAAAGGTTGGCTTTTTGGAATCCGCTCAATTCGCTTCATCCGCGGTTGCGCTGTTTCACTGGGGTTGTCGATAACCCTGATGGCAGCGTGCCGATCCCTATCGGTTCAGGAAATAGGAAACCTTTGCGACGAGTACCCGATCGCTCAGTCTGAAGTGCGTGCCCGAAGCATTTCGATCCTCGTTATATGCGAGGAACAGCGTGCTCTTGGGGAGGAATTCCCATCCCAACAGTCCGCTGATCAGTATGGTCCGTTCGGTCTGCACCTGATCATAGTAGGTGCGCTTGGCGCCCGTCTGAGCGAACACTCTCAGGAATGCATCTTTGTTCAGGAGATACGTTGACCGGAGCGAACCCGTCCAAAAGCGGGCATCCGTGCCTCCCTGCGGATCGTAGCTCACCACGTAGTTGACGCCAAGGTTCAGGTCGAGATGGTCGTTGGGGCGAGCCGATCCTCCCGCAGAGACCGACTTGTTATTTCCCACATATTTCTGGTCAAAATTGTAATAATCTCGGGAGCTGACATTCATGCTGCCGACCAGGCGCCGATACCCCTGCGTGCTGAGGGATGCCCCATAGCCTTGGACGCTGAAAATGTCGGTCAGTTCTACGTCCTTTCCATAATCATAGAAGACCCGGATGCTGCTGAGCAAATACTCGGGACGGAAGCTCACGCTCAGCCAGGTGTTGTTCGAGAAGCTGACCAGGTCCTTCTCAAATTCGGGGCTGATGGACCCGGGGAAAAGCGTCTCCCAACGGGTGAAGTAGGCATCCGTGAACAGTCCTCTCGATGCGCCTCCCTCGTATCCAACGAACAGTTGCCTGGTCCCAAAAACCGCTATCCTTGGCCTGTATTCCACCCAGCCTCCTGCGCTTTCCCATCCGCGATCCTCCTCCTTTCGGATATAGCCCGTTGCATTGGCATCGAAATGGGGGTCGGTACGCTCTGCGGAGAAGCCGACAGTCAGGAGATCGGTAGTTCGATCGACCTGGAACGTATAGGCCCGGTTGTTTGCGGAGAAGTTCGGGCTCCAGACCTGGGCAATCTGACCGGAAGCCACATATTTCTTCTGAATGCCGAATCGGCCATCTATCCCTACCACCCGACTGTAGGTGTCCTCCCAGTCCTTCGTGGCCATCAGGATCCCCACGCTGGATCTGCGAAAGAGGTCCTTGCTGACTCGAAAGGCGGAGTAAAGCGCTTGTTCCTTGCCCTTCTCCTTGTCTCGAAGTCCGAAATAGTTCCAATCGCCCGTTTGGGCTCCCAGAAAGCCCACGACCGTTCCGCCCACTTTGCCGTTTACTTTGGTTCCCCACAGGATGTCCCCTTGGGTGCCGATTCTCCTGCTGTAGAACAGTTCCATGGGGGTGGAAAAGACGCTGTTTCCCTCCATAAAGAAAAGACGCTTCTCCGGGAGCCACGTTTGGAAACGGCTCAGGTTGATCTCGATAAGATCCGCTTCCACCTGGGCAAAGTCGGGATTGACCGTGAGATTGGCTCTCAGATTCGTGGTGATGCCATATTTGGCGTCAAAGCCGAAATCCGGCTTTCCGGAGGCCTTTTCCTCCTCGTGCTTGGACAGCCAGGTCGTCGCATACGGGGTGATCTCCAGGTGCTTTCCCTGTCGGATGTCCCGAATCCCCACAAGATGGGCCAGGCTGGACATCCTCCAGTTGCCGCCGTCATCCGGGCTGATCGGCTTCCACGAGGTGGATTCCCCGTCTCTGAACCATCGTTCGAAGTTGATGCCCCAGGTCTGTTCTTCCTGGTCGGAGAACCGGAGATTGCTCATGGGGATTTCGAACTCAGCGACCCACCCCAAAGAGTCTATTGAGGTCTCACACCGCCAGAATCCATCCCAGCTTATGTCCTTGCTGCTGTCATTATACCGGTAGGAGTCCTGTTGAACCCCAAGGGCATTGCAGGCGAATTTGTAGCCCGTCCGGTGATCGAAACGGCTGTCCAGGAAAATGGCAATGGCATCGGAATCATAGGCATTGTCCCGTCTGGAGAGTTGCTTGATGATCTGATCGGGCTTGGAGAAACATCGCGCTCCCACATAGAGATGCGTTCGGCTATACACGATTCGGATCTCGGTGTCCTGGGTGGCGGGCTGTCCGAAATAGGGCTCCTTTTGCGTGAAGCCGCTGATCGGAACGGCCTTTTCCCACACGGCCTCATCCATTCTGCCGTCAATCTTGGGCGGGGAGGCTTCCCCCAGTGGCAGGGCATGCATCACATACATTTCTTCGTCGGCACGAACAAAACTACCCAGCGCCAAAAGGCACAGCAGGACAACCGGGAAGATGATTTCCCATCTCTTTGCATGTAAGCGCATCGTTCTCCTCCTTGGATCCCGTGATCCCGCGTGCTGCAGGCCAGGTTGGAACCCGATAGGATAGGGTTATTGTCAGGAGTGCCCAAACAGTCTTATCAGATCGAAAAACGAGGAGCAGCGGCTCTCCAAAGGTCCTCTTCCCTTTTGGAGGAACCCTCCGCATGATTTCCCTCGCTCTGGAAAGATGGGAAGAAAGCCGTACGGGACAACATGTGGAAAAGACCTGCTCAGAGTTTCAGGCGCCATGTCTCGAAATCCGCTCCATGCCGCCCATATAGCTCCGGAGCACTTCAGGCACGATGAGGGTGCCGTCCGCCTGCTGATAGTTTTCCATGATGGGAATCAATATGCGCGGAGACGCGATGGCCGTATTGTTCAAGGTGTGAGCGAAATGAACCTGGCCCTGCTTGTCCCGGTAGCGCAGTTTGAGGCGGCGCGCCTGAAAATCGTGAAACCGGGAGCAGGAGTGCGTCTCTCCGTAGGCGTTTCTGCCGGGCATCCACGTCTCGATGTCGTACTTCTGGACCTGTGCCTGACCCAGATCCCCGCCGCATACATTCACCACACGATAGGGGAGTTTGAGGGCCTGCACGATCTCCTCGGCATTCTGCAGAAGAAATTCGTGCTCGCGGATAGAGATCTCCTCATCGTTGCGACAGACCACCACCTGCTCCACCTTCTGAAACTGATGAATGCGATACAGTCCCCGGGTATCTTTTCCGTAGGTTCCGGCCTCCCGCCGAAAGCAAGTCGAGAATCCCGCATAGCGCTTGGGAAGCTCCTCCTCGCTCAGGATTTCATCGTAATGATACGCCGTGACCGGCACTTCCGCCGTGCCAATCAAATTCAGTTCGTCCCGCTCGACGCGATAGGCCTGATCCGCGCCCATCGGAAACCACGCGGTACCGACCATTGCGAAATCCTTCACCAACTGCGGCGTAGTCATCGGCACAAAGCCCTTTGCGATCAAGCGATCCAGCGTAAACCGGCAGACCGCCCACTCCAAAAGCACCGCCTCATTTTTGAGAAAATACGAGCGCGCTCCGGCCAATTTGACCCCGCGCGGAATGTCGATAAGATCCAACTCCTCGCCCAGCTGCGTATGATCCTTCGGCTCGAAATCGAAACTCGGAATTTGCCCCCAGCGCCGGATCTCCTGATTGTCCTCGTCGGTGTTGCCCTCTGGCACGGCATCGGATGGGGGATTGGGCACGAGCAGCATCAGGCTGTCGTAGCGTTCCTCCACGTCGCGCTGCTCTGTCTCCAACGCTTTGATGGCCTCGGATACCTCGCGCATCTTAGCGATCGCTCCCTGCTTTTCCGCGCCCGCAAGGTGCGCGATCTGCTTGGAGGCGCGATTGCTCTCCGCCCGCAGGGCATCGCCCTTTGAAGTCAACGCCCGCCGCTGATCGTCCAGAGAGAGCAACTCGTCCAGATCAAAGGCCATGTTTTTCTTCTGCGCGCCCGCCCGAACGAGATCGGGGTGCTCCCGGATGAATCGAATATCTAGCATGGAAGCCAGTCCTCCCTGTGAAATGTAGGTGCCGTCAAATGTGAAACCTGAAGAATGAATCGTGAAACGTGAGGCGTGCCCCTTGTACCAGCCTCCGTGTTCCTGGGGCCTGTGGGGGGAGAACCGATTATGCTCCGGCCATCCTATCCGCCAGATCCGCCGTGTGCAGGGCCGCGATGAGCTCCTCCATGTCGCCGTCCAGAATGCCGTCCAGCTTGTGAAGCGTCAGCTTGATGCGGTGATCGGTGACCCGGTTCTGAGGATAATTGTAGGTGCGGATCTTTGCGCTCCGATCGCCGGACCCGACCTGTGTCCTTCGAGCCTCGGACCGCTCTTTCTGCTGCTCTTCCTGGGCGAGGTCCAGAAGCCGAGCCCGAAGCACCCGCAAAGCTTTCGCCTTGTTCTTGTGCTGGGATTTTTCGTCCTGACAGCTTACCACCAGCCCCGTGGGGAGGTGCGTGATGCGCACTGCGGAGTCCGTGGTGTTGACGCTCTGCCCGCCGGGGCCTGAGGAGCGGAACACGTCTATCTTCAGATCCTCCGGCGCGATTTTCACCTCCACCTCATCTGCTTCGGAGAGCACCGCTACAGATGCCGCCGACGTGTGTATGCGCCCGCTCGACTCCGTTACCGGAACCCGTTGCACCCGGTGAACCCCGCTTTCGTATTTCAGTTTGCCAAACACGTCCTCTCCGCATACGGAGAAGATGATCTCCTTAAAGCCCCCGATGCCGCTGGCACTGGTGCTCAGGGGCTCGATGCGCCATCCCTGAGTTTCCGAGAATCTGGTGTACATTCTGTACAGGTCTCCCGCAAAGAGGGCGGCTTCGTCCCCCCCGGTGCCTGCCCTGATCTCCATCACCGTATTCCGGGAATCCCGGGGATCCCTGGGCGCAAGGTGGTGCTGCAACTGCTGACCGATCTTCTCTCGTTGCTGCGCCAACCTCTTCTGCTCATCGTGCGCCATTTCCACCATTTCCGCATCGCCCGCCGAATCTCTCAGGATTTCGGCGACTTCGCGCAACTGCTCCTCCGCTGCACGAGCTGCTCGGTACAAGCGGACGGTCTCCTCCAGCTCCCGGTGTTCTCTGACGATCTCCGAGTAGCGATTGGCATCGGCGATGACCTTCGGGTCGGCCAGCAGCTCCAACACCTCCTCGTAGCGGATCTCTAAAGTTTTCAGTCGCTCGAACACGTGAAGCCATCCTTTCCATTATGCCAGATTCCATCCCGTTTGAACGCGTCTTTCAGGGCGGGGAGACTTCTGATGCGGATCCCCCAAACCTACTCAAACACAAAAGGCACGGTTCCAGATCGTCCAATAAACTTTCTCCGGCAGATTCCTTCGCAGGCACCTCCATCGATTTGTCCTGGAGGGCTTCCGTCCCCTTTCTCATCACCCGAGCGCTGCTGTGCGAAGGTCATGCGAATGCTTCAGGCTGCGTCGTTCTCTGAACGATCTTTGGGGAGTGTTGGGTTTCTGTGGCCGTTTTCCGGCCTGTTCGGCTTGGTTCTCCAGGAGCTTCTTCAGTTGCTCCCGCTCTTCCCGAATCTGTTCCATCTGTTCCTGCCTGCGCTCCAGACCTTCCCGCAATTGTTCTCCCCGTTTCCGAGCCTGTCACCAAGATTCGATAATGGACTGTACGGAAGCCCCTTCTTCCGAACCCAGGCACTCCTGTATCTCGTTGTAGAAATCCCTGCCCCGTGGAAAGCAGCGGTTGGCCTGATCGAACACAAACGGCGCCACCCGTCCAATGGGGCCGGCAAGCGCAGAAGCCTTCATCTGTTCGGTGGTCTCCTCCGAAAGCGGGGTAAGTGCGAAGAGCATCAGGGCGAGGCTCGCCAAGAGGACTCCTTTTCCCCCCCCCAGAAGTGCCCCGGTTCCCGAATCCACCAATCCCGCCGGGGTAAGGTGCAGCACCGAGCGTACCAGCATGCCTCCTACGCGACATGTCAGTACGACGATCAGGAAGATACCCAGGAAACTCACGATGGCCGCCAGTTTCGCGGGAAGATGAATCAGGGAGTCCATCCATGTCACGCCTGTACGCATATACGTGATAGCCAGCAGTAATCCCACCACAAACCCGATCCCATCCACCAGTCCGTGAATCAGTCCACGCCGCCACCCCCTGAGGGCAAAGACGAAGATGATCCCCCCTAAGATCAGATCGATCCAATGCGACATATCGAAAACACTCCCCCAAAACAGAAATAACCGTACCTGTCTCAGGCACGGTTATTTCCATAAGAACATCCTCCTTGAAGCCTCGAACGTTCACCGAGTCTGGAGGTTCTCTCTCACCAATCTGTTGACGATCTGGCCATCGGCCAAGCCCTGTACCTTCGGCATGAGGGCTCCCATCACTTTGCCCAGGTCCGCCATCGCTTGGGCGCCCGTGTCGGCTATCACTTGGCCGATAAGGGCACGAAGTTGTTCCTCACCCATGCGTTCCGGCAGATAGCTGCGAATCACGGCAAGCTCGGCTTCCTCCTGTGCGGCTAGATCCTCCCGATTTCCCTGACGGTAGAGCACGATGGCTTCCTTGCGCATTTTCTCCGCCTTTGACAACAGTTGCAGGATGTCATTGTCGGAGAGTTCCCCTCCCGTTTCGATCTCGCGGTTCTTGATCTGGGATCGGAGCATCCGAAGGGTATTCAGGCGAATCTTCTCTCTCCCGCGTAAGGCTTCCTTCATATCGTCAAACAGTTGCTGATCAAGCGACATCAGGTGGTCTCCGCAAGCTGCTGCTCTTTCATTCTTCGCCGTTTGGATGAGTTGATCTTCCGTTTCCGCCGTTCGCTCGGCTTCTCGAAGTGTTGATGCTTTTTCATATCGGACATCACTCCGGCTTTCTCACAAGTTTTCTTAAATCTTCTAAGAGCCTTTTCAAAAGGCTCGTTGTCTCGCACAATAACTCCCGGCATCCAGATTTCCCCTCCTTTCGGTTGCGTGGAATCTATATTTATTTGCATAGGTTACACAGAGTCATGATATCGTTTGCCTCATTGGGCAAACGAGAGGACAAATATACTAAATAATGCTGCGCTTGGCAAGCACTTTTCTCGGATTTTCTCAGATTCCCCGCCGCCTGTATCACGCAAAGGATTCACGCACAGTGGACCGGTCTTAGGGGATGACCCTGGGTCTTTGGGATCCCCGTTACAGCGTCAGCCGTTCCTCTCGATGGGCCATCATGTAGTTCATGCAGAAATCGTCCTTCCCCAAAATAGCCTCCGAAGCGAGCAGGTTGGACATCATGCGGCCGTCCAGCGGATCGAGAATCACCGCATCTAGGCCCTCGGCCATGCACATCGTCAGGAAGTTCTGATTAACCAGTTGTCTAAGGGGCAGTCCGAAGGATACGTTGCTCAACCCGCAGATGGTGTGTACGCCCACGAAGGTCTCCATGGTCCGCCGAATGGCGTCCAGCACGTGCCTTCCGTGTGCGCCGTCCGTGGAAATGGGGCAGACCACCGGGTCCACGTAGATGTCTCCGATGGGCACGCCGGCTGCGGTCAGGCGCTCGATGATTCGGGAGGCGGTCACAAACCGCTCTTCTGCGGAGCCGGGCATGCCCCCATCTCCCATACTCAGCGCGACTATGGAAGCTTTATGCTCCAGCACCAGCGGCAGGACCTGGTCGAACCGGACCGCTTCGTCGGTGATGGAGTTGATCATCGGCTGTCCGTTCCGATGACGGGCCAGCGCAAGCTCCAACGCCTTCGGGTTCGGGCTGTCCATACACAGGGGAACATCCACCGCCTCCTGGACCGTGTCCACCAACCAGGCCAGCTGTTCCGGCTCGTCGTTCACAAACGTGCCGCAGTTCACATCGACCAGGGATGCTCCGGCTGCCACCTGATTTTTGGCGTCCTTTTGTATAAATGCCGCATCCCGCTCTTCTACGGCGGTCCGCATCCGCTTTCGACTCGTGTTGATTCGCTCTCCAACGATCCGCATGGGCACCTCCTCCTTGGTGTAGGGAAAGACCTCCGAAGTCACACAGACTTCGGAGGTCGCTGCATACCACAGAAAATGCGTTTGTAGGGTTTTGGGAGAAAAAAAATCTTGACCCCGATCCCATTTTGTCGTATCTTTGCTCCTCGTCTGGCGGCGTAGCTCAGCTGGTTAGAGCAGCGGAATCATAATCCGCGTGTCCGGGGTTCGAATCCCTGCGCCGCTACCACAATCTTCCTCAAAACTAAGCACTTTTGCTGACTAAAGCAAGTGCTTTTTTTGTTCCTGAGCGTTTTTTGAGTGCGCATACGTGCCCTTGCGCATTCTCTGTATTGACCGGCTGACAAGAAGGGCCGTAATCGCAAGACAGCGTACCGAAGGCACTGAGAAAAATCGGCAGAACCACTGAATCACCAAAGCGGCTTATCCCTTTCGTCCGCGGCTTTCTTCGCCCAAAGATCCGTTCTGGAACCCTTTTGATGAGAGGATGAGGAATATGATATCGGAGCCCTTGGCGTCCAGAAGTCCCTCTGCGGGGATAACGATCGAACGGGGGAGCAATCCCTATCACGACGAGGTGCAGGGCAAGGCCAATGAGTCGATCACGGTCTCCGCGTTGCTCGATCGCGCCGGGGATGACGCGCATTCTCTGGAGGAGATCTGCGAGCGGCTGGATGCAAACGCTCCCCGGATCGCGATTGTCGGAGGATCTCCGGATCATCCGGCGCATATCCTGGATGACGGGACCGCGCGTAAAGCGGCGCTTCGCATTTGGACCCATGGAGGCGTGCCGTTCTATTTTGGCGTGCCGGTGATGTGCGATGGCACAGCGCAGAGTGCGGTCGGGATGTCCTATTCGCTGCAGTCCCGCAATGGCGTGACCGCCATGGTGGTCAACCAGATGGAATCGCACGCGTACCACGGGGCGTTCGTGTTGCAGGGGTGCGACAAGACCCCGACCGCGCTGGTCAATGCCCTGGCACTTTTGGATGTGATCCGACAACGTCGGGACGACGCACCGGTGTTTGCCACGTTTGCGCCCGCTCACGTACTCCATGGGGGGGCGATTCCGGACGATCTTCGGGCGGAGCTGGAACAGATCGCCCAGAAGGCTGAGACGTGCGGGCATCCGGAGATCGCGGAGGATTTGCGGGAGACGATGCGGCACATTTTGCAGTGCTCCGCCAATCAGGCGTTTCAGGGCGTGCTGGCGCGTGCGGTGCAGGAAGGGATGCTTGGTCCTGTCCGGCACAAGGAGATCGAGATTCGCCTGGCTGCGGCTACGTGCGACCGAGCCGGGGGAATCTGCGCATTTAACGGCACGGGGAACAGCAGCCGCCACGTGGTATCCGCGCTGGGATTGGTGCATCCCTCCCTCGAGTTCCTGACGGAGCCGCCCACGCCCGAGCAGGTCAACCCCGCGGTGGATGCGTTATTCGGGTTCTGCAACGATCCGGCCTACGGCGTATCGAGCATGGTAAAGGAGAATATCGAGAATGCGATACGCGTGCACAGTGCCATGGGAGGGTCCACGAACCTGGTGATGCATCTGGTCTCCATGATGATCCACGCCGGGCAACCCTTCGATGTGTGGGAGCTGGATCGGATTCGGAGAACAGAGCGCGTGCCGGATCTATTCGACTATAGTCTGACGGAAGGACGGAACATTTTCGCGCTGGCCAAACAGGTTCAGTCCGGGAAGATTCGGGGGATGGAGACGGTGATCTATGAGTTGGTGCGCCACGGGGTTTCCATGAACCTGGATGCCCCCACGGTCACAGGAACCACGTGGCAGCAGCGTTTGTCCGACCCGAAGCATCTCCCCGCATCCGGCGTGTCCGATAACCCGATCATCCTGTCGGAACCGAGGCGCCCGTTTAGCGGGGTGGAAGTGCTTGGAGGAAATTTCTTCGAATCC
This sequence comes from Candidatus Latescibacterota bacterium, assembly GCA_043804415.1. Lineage (GTDB taxonomy): Bacteria > Latescibacterota > 4484-107 > 4484-107 > 4484-107 > 4484-107. The sequence goes on from JAZDJA010000231.1 coordinate 12,159, forward strand.
GCTGTGGTGAAGATCAGTGGCATGCGAACCGACCAGATCCAGGCGTTTGACGGGAAGGTGCTCTTTGTGCTCTATTACGAGAACGAAGAGGATGCTGTTCGGGGGCTTCTGGATGTACATCTGTTGGACCATCTGAAGGCCTGCGAAGGGATCGGTCACGAAGACCTGTTGGCGATGGTCCGACACAATGGGGGTGGGTCCGGCAGAATGGATGATTGCGGAAAAGCCGCGTTGCTTGACAATATGGTGCGGGAGGGACTGCTCAAGTTGGCGGTGGTGATCAGCGGCCAGGGGCCGGAGGCATACGGCATGCCGGAGATGTTCACGCCGATGCACCACATCAACAGCAATGGGATGCTGAGGAAGCTCGCCGCACTTGTAAGCGATGGCCGGTATTCCGGGGTGACCTACGGAGCCGCCATCGGGCACATGACCCCGGAGGCCAAGAATCGCGGAGGCATCCTGTATTTGCGCACCGGAGATGTGCTCCAGCTTGGACTGACGGAACGCACCATGTGTCTTTTGGATCGGAAGGGTTTTCGGGAAGGACGGGCCAATCCCTATGCCGGAGAACTATCGGAGGACCGGAAAGCCCTGGGAGAGGAACGTCTGAAGCGCATCGCACAGCGCGCCCGACGTATCGCACCCACCAATCGGATGGTCGCGGTGACCGATGCCGCGCACGGCGTGGTGCCGGAGATGGTGAGTAATCCGTGGTGATTAGTGAGAGGGGAGTGGGCCTGCCCTGCGGATCGAAATCTCGGGATCGTGCTTCCGGGTCGTGCGGAGAGAGATTTTAGTCCCAACGAATCCGGTGAAAAATCGTTGACATTCTCATAAGAAGGTGGTATCTTTTCAAGGTGTTCGGAGGGAGCTGCTGATTCCAGTGTGATTTACAATCTACGATTTTGGGAAGGAGGATATCATGTTCTTGGGCATTGAACACGTGGCAATTGCCGCACAGGATACCGATGCGCTGTCGAAGTGGTATTGCGACGTGCTGGATTTTACGGTGGCATACAAAAATGCCAAGACGCCCGCCACCTATTTCGTGCGGGGAGCCAGCGGCAGTATGATCGAAATCATCCCGGCAGGCGAGGCCTGCCCGGTTCTCCACGACGAGAAGGATCCCGGACTCCGGCATCTGGCGATCTCGGTGGACGACTTTGATGCGGCGTATGCGGATCTGCAGGCCAAAGGGGTCTCCTTCACATCCGGGCCCAAGGAGGCCAGCGGGGGCGTGAAGCTCGTGTTCTTCACGGATTCGGAGGGGAACTTGCTTCATCTGATCTATCGGCCCAATGCCTTGTAGATGAAAAGCAGGACCCATGGCCAAGATAGCTGATGGGTTGCATCACGCATCACTCACAAAAACAGGAGGACAGATAACATGCGAACGAAACTGGAAATGCTGCAGATGGTTGCCGATACCGGTGTGGTGGCGGTACTGAGAATCCCCGATCCGGAGAAAGTAATCCCCATATTTGATGCACTCAAGGACGGCGGGGTCAAGTGCATTGAGATCACGATGAGCACGCCCAACGCAATCGGCGTGATCGCAGAGCTGGCCAAGAACCTGCCGGCGGATATCGCCCTGGGTGTAGGAACCGTTCTGGATCCGGAGACCGCACGCGCCGCTATTTTGGCCGGAGCGGAATTTGTGGTCGCGCCCACCACAAACTTTGACGTGATCAGAATGTGTCAGCGGTATGACAAGGTCGTTATGCCGGGCGCCTTCACCCCCACGGAGATTCTGGCGGCGTGGGAGGCCGGTGCGGACGTGGTCAAGGTGTTCCCGGGAGGTGTGGGCGGTCCCGGATATATAAAGGACATCAAAGGTCCGCTTCCTCAGATCGCATTGCTTCCCACGGGCGGCGTGTCCATGGAAAATGCGGCGGAGTTTATCAAGGCGGGCGCCATTGCGGTGGGCATCGGTGGGAATCTGATCGACAAGGAAACAATGGCTTCTGGAAAATATGAGATCATCCGGGATAGAGCCCGCAAGCTGGTGGATTCCATTGCGGCGGCCAAAGCGTGATCTCGTACTGCGGAGTTTGGGATTGTCGAAAAAGGACCCAGACAAACCGCCAATCACGCGAATGAACGCGAATGACCCATCGGCTGAATTTGCGGTGTTCGCGGCAGGGATTTTCATTCCGAAAGCCATCCTTCGAACTTTTTCCGGGGAGCCGATTGTGCAGGAACAGGCGAGGCATGCTGCTGAGGATCGCAAACTGGGCGATGAGTGGCAGGACTGGGAAGGCGACGCCGGGGAGCAGGAATTTGATGAGGGGCGCGGCTTGTTTATCCTGCTTGCGGCCCTTGGAATGGTCCTGGGTCTTTGCGCGATTGCGGGCCTGTGGTACCTTATTCTTCCGCGCCTGTCCCAGCTGGATCCAAAACTCCCGTGGGCGGCCGGAAGGGTTCTCCTTGCGGGGATTGGCCTGATTGTGCTCCTCTTCGGTCTGATCGTGGGTTCGGCTTTAAGCGGACGCGCGCTTCTTCCGCCTCCGGTGAAGGCGTGGACGCTGATGCGGTTCCTGGTGCCCGTGGGGTTGTTTCTCGGCCAGCGTCTGGGATTCTCCAAGGATCGGGTGGGAAGCTCTCTCATCCGGTTTCATAACGCCCTGACTCAGGCGATGGCCAAGCCGACGGAGGGCCGGGTGCTGATCCTGCTGCCCCGATGTCTGGAGAAATCGGTCCGAGAGAAGCTGCTCCAGCTGGGGGAGACGCACCACTGTGAGACTGCTACCGTGGGGGGCGGCACCGCAGCCAGAAAGGTGATCGAACGCGTGAAGCCCACGGGCATCGTGGCCATTGCGTGCGAGCGGGATCTGGTGAGCGGCATTCGGGACGTGGCGTCGCGGATCCCGGTGATCGGGATCGCCAATAAACGTCCGGAGGGCCCATGCAAGAACACCGAGGTGGATGTGGCTGAGGTGGCGGAGGTGATATTCAGGTTTCAGGGGAAAGGAGACGGGGATCAGGGAGTAGAATAGTCTGCGTTGCCTCTTCGCAGGTCATAGCCGGATTGTTCTGAACCCCTGAACCTCCAGCAGGCCCCAAAACCTGCGGGAGGTTGTTCCCCTCAAGTATTGAGCGTAGCAATTGGTTTTCGGGGGCACTTCCACCCCTTTGAGGAGGCGGCACCATGAATCGGCTTGTTGCATTTTTGGGTCTGGCCTGCTGGGGTCTCTTACTGTGTGCAGGATGCGGCAGTGCGGACAGGGTAATGCATGACAATGATGGGTTCAGCTCATTGCCTCCGTCGACCTCCCCGGAGAGTCTTTTCGTCAATCTCGATTATGCGATAAATCATAAGAACATCGCGCTCTTTGGGGATTTGTTGGACGAAAACTATCGCTTCTTGTCCACCTCCCAGATTGACGCGTTGGACATTGATTGGGGCAAGACACAAGATGTGACATTGACTGGACGCGTGTTTGCGTATTTCGACAAGATCGAGTATGAGTTGTTGGGAACGGGCGCACACTGGGTCGAGTATGGTATCAACTTGGTACCCGAGGGTGCCACGGATATTTCAGACGAGCATCCCGACGAGAACTGGGAAGTCTTCCGCCGACCGGTAACCATGGCGCTCTTGGATGAGACGGGGACGGACGGGTACTTCATCCAGACAGATTTTGAGTTCAAGATGCGCATGGACAAGGATGCTTCGACCGGGGAGCCGATCCTGGACTTGGTGACCGGAGAGCCGATCTGGAAGATCGTGCGGTGGACCGAACATAGCGGTGTTGGGAAGATCGCCGGGGTCTATATCGAGGTAGCGAGTTGGGGTGGCGTCAAAAACATCTTCATGGAATAATCGATTCCGCATGGCACGTGACTGCACAGCCTCCGTCAGGTTCCGAAAATCTACGGGCAGAAGGCTTGGATCAACGTGTTCGCCATGCACCACCAGATAACGAAAGAGAGGAATTCGATGACACGAAGCGCCCTGTTGGTGTTGGTGTGCAGCACGTTGGTGAACGTTTCCGCCATACCCGCTCGAGGAGCGACGATATCCGGCACGGTGACGGATACGAGAGGCCAGGCGGTCGTCGGAGCACAGGTCACCTTCGCAGAGGAGTCCGACCCGAGCCGCCGGTTCAGCAGCCTGACCGATGCAGACGGACGCTATGTGGTGGGGCTGACCGAAGTGGCCGTGGAAGAAGAAACCGAAGAATCGGCGGTTCCCGGTGACTTCGCGTTGTGCCAAAATTTCCCGAATCCCTTTAATCCCTCCACGGTGATACCTTTTCAGATGAGGGAAGCGGGGCCCGTGCGTCTGGTGATCTACAACACGCTGGGACAGCACATTTGTACCCTGGTGGATGGCGTCCAGATGGCCGGATCGCACCGAGCCATGTGGGATGGGCATGATGATGCGGGCGTGGGGGTGGGTGCGGGCGTGTATGTGGTTCGGATGGAAGCGGGCCCCCTCGTGCAGTCCATCAAGATGCTTCTGGTGGACGGGAGCGCGGGCATGGCGCGATCCCCGGGGAAGCTCCTGGGTACTTTGGGGGGAAGTTCGGCGCAGGAAGATGCGTTCTACACGATGCGCATCACCGGGGCGGACATTGCCTCCTGTACGCGCACAGGAGTTGCCATCAATGACGATAAGGTGCTTGATTGTGTGGTGGGGATAGGACTGAGCAGTCCGGAGAATGTATTTCTTAATCTGGATTATGCGATGAATTTTAGGGATATCGGAATTCTCGGGGATTTGTTGGACGAAAACTATCGCTTCCGGTTCCCAGAATCGTCGTTGTATATTGATTGGGGCAAGACGGAAGATGTAACATTGACGGGGCGCGCATTCGAGTATTTCGACCAGATCCAATACGAGCTGCTGGACACAGGAGGACACTGGATCGAGTATGACGTTAACAACGCACCGGATGGTGCCACGGAAATTTCAGATGAGCATCCCGACGAGAACTGGGAAGTTTTCCGCCGTCCGGTGACCATGTATCTGCTGGATGAGACGGGAACGAGTGGTTATTTCGTTCAGACGGATTTCGAGTTTAAAATGAGGCCGCAGAACGATCCTTCGACCGGATCGTCCATCTGGAAAATAGTGCGGTGGACCGAGTATGGTGGTTTCGGCAAGCTCGCCAAGACTGCCGAGGCGTCGAGCTGGGGGAGTATCAAGAGCACTTTCAAATAAGATCTGAACCTCCCGCAGGTCTTTCGAAACTTGCGGGAGGTTGCGCCTATTGACCCGAATGCAGCCGTTCTGGTTTCTTATTTGCGCTCCAGCACGATCCACTCCTTGGCCAGTTTGGCTTTCGTCTCGACTCCCTTTTTGTAGGGCAGGTAGCCTTCGGCAGGGGCAAAGACCACTTTTCTCGTGGAAGCG
>JAZDJA010000232.1:0-5176 GCA_043804415.1 Candidatus Latescibacterota bacterium
ATGCGCATCGCCCAGGATGTGACCGAGTTGATCGGAGGTACCCCGTTGGTCAGGCTCAACAAGATCACCGACGGTTGTGTGGCCGAGGTGGCCGCCAAGCTGGAATCTTTCAATCCCTGCCACAGCGTGAAGGACCGGATCGGAATCAGCATGATCGTTGCGGCAGAGCAGGAGGGGAAGCTCAACAAGGACTCGATTATCCTGGAGCCCACCTCGGGAAATACGGGCATTGCCCTGGCTCTGGTGTGTGCGGTGAAGGGGTATCCATTGGCACTGACGATGCCCGATACGATGAGCATGGAGCGCCGGATGCTCTTAAAGGCCTTCGGAGCGGAACTGATCCTGACTCCGGGGTCCGAGGGGATGAAAGGGGCGGTGAGGAAGGCGGAGGAAATGGCGGCGGCCGATCCCCGTTATTTTATACCACAGCAGTTTGTCAATCAGGCCAACCCGGAGATCCATCGAAGAACGACTGCGCAAGAGATCTGGAATGACACGGACGGGAAGGTGGATATTCTGGTCTCCGGGGTGGGCACGGGTGGCACGATTACAGGCACGGCGGAAGTACTCAAGGAGAAAAAACCTTCCGTCCGCGCGATCGCGGTGGAGCCTTCGGCTTCCCCAGTGCTCTCAGGCGGTGGGCCCGGGCCGCACAAGATTCAGGGGATCGGTGCGGGATTTGTTCCCGAGGTGCTGAACGTGGAAATCATCGACGAAGTGTTTCAGGTGACCAACGAAGAGGCGATGGAGATGGCGCGGCGCCTGACCAAAGAGGAGGGACTGCTCGCAGGGATTTCATCCGGAGCGGCCGCGCACGCAGCCATTCAGGTGGCCCGGCGTCCGGAAAATGCGGGCAAACTGATCGTGGCTGTCTTTCCCGACACCGGGGAGCGATATCTCTCCACAGAGCTTTTCAAAGAATTCATCTAAAACAGGGAGAAGAACATGCGTGAAAAAGTGCAGGAGGTACTGGAGGAGATTCGGCCATCGCTGCAGGCGCACGGTGGGGATGTCGAACTGGTTGACGTTTGCGATGACGGCGTGGTCAAGGTGCGTTTGACCGGCGCATGCGTGGGATGTCCGATGTCCCAGATGACCCTCAGAATGGGCGTGGAGCGCATGCTCAAAGAGAAGCTGCCTGAGGTAAAAGAGGTGGAGGCAGTGTCCGAATAGGGTTTTTCGGGCGACAGAAACTATTTGAGCGGGGAAGATCGCTCGGACCTGCGAGGAACCGTCCGCACCCTCCCAGAGGATGGGTGGGTCCAGGATGTTCCCTCAGTGTTGCAGAGCAGATTGGCACACATCACTATACGATTCAGGATCTTGGGCACCCACTTCGCCTGGGCGAGCAACAGGAAGTGCCGAGGAAGAGAGGGGGCCACACGAAAGGAGATTCCACAAGAGTGAAAGCGATAGCGCTGCTTTCCGGAGGACTGGACAGCACACTGGCGGTGAAGATCATGCTGGAGCAAGGCATTGAGGTGGTGGCGGTCAACTATGTCACCCCCTTTTGCCAGTGCAGTCGTAAGGGATGTAAACATGAGGCCAAAAAGGCGTCGGATGAGTTCGGGATCACGCTCAAGACCATTAACATTTCCCGGGATTTTCTCGAAGTGGTCAAGAATCCCAAGCACGGATATGGCAGGAATCTGAATCCGTGTATCGATTGTCGCATCATGATGCACAAGAAAGCCAAGGAATATATGGAGGAGATCGGTGCTTCCTTTCTGATCACCGGAGAAGTGTTGGGGCAAAGACCGATGTCCCAGCACAGGCAAACGCTCGATCTGATCGAGAAGGAAAGCGGCGTGGAAGGTTTGGTGTTAAGGCCTTTATCCGCCAAGCTGTTTGCTCCGACCATTCCTGAGACAACGGGTATGGTGGACCGCGAGCGGCTGCTCGGCTTCAGTGGGCGATCCCGAAAACCCCAGATCGCGTTGGCCGAAGAATTGGGAGTGAACGATTATCCTTGTCCAGCAGGCGGGTGTCTTCTGACCGATGCGGGATTCGCCCGGCGGATGAGAGACCTCATGCAGCATGGGGAACTCTCGCTCGACGATATTCCTTTGCTTAAGGTTGGCAGGCATTTTCGGCTGTCGCCCTCCGCAAAGCTGGTGGTCGGCAGGGACGAAGGGGAGAATGAACGACTCCTGGTTCTGGCCAGGGAGGGGGATGTCTGTTTTGACCCGCTGGAGGAGAAAGGGCCGACCGGAATAGGTCGGGGAGTCTTTGACGCGGAGCAGCTTTCGCTGGGTTGTCAGATCATCGCCCGATATTGCAGCGACCACGAAGATAGAACACTTGACATCGGCCACCGCATCTGGCCTGATGGGGATGCCGCTTCCACATTGTCCGGGGCTATGGAAGAGACTGCATTAGATAGTTTTAGGATCTGATCCGTCGGAATCCGATGATCCCGGGATGGGAGACAGATCTCATTTGAACCCTTGGCGCAGAAGAGATCAAGGAGAGATGGGCAAGTGAGTCCGGATATCTTATACGCTGCTTCAAAGGGGCCCTTGGAAAGGGCCTTCGGTTTCATCGCTTGGGAGTTGGGGGTAGATCGGCACGTTGTCAGCCCGAGGGAGGTATTTTGGAAGGGGGACCAGAAGGAGGATGAATAGGCGGGGTAAGCGTTTTGGCTTCTTTTTCTCCACTTGAGGGGGTGATGATCTATGAAAGAGATCAAGTCCTATATCCGGGTGTTCAAGGTGAACGCCGTGATTCGTGCCCTGGAGGGGATTGGGGCCCCCAGGTTGACCGCCATTGACGTGCGCGCGCTGGGGAATGAGGTGGATGAGGAGGCATTTCATGTGTCTATGGAGTATGGCACTACCTATACGGCTATGGTGAAGCTCGAGGTTATCTGTGCGGATAGCGAGGCCTCCAAGATTGTAGATACGATCCGCCAGGTGGCGCATACAGGAGGAAAGGGAGATGGGGTGATCGCCATTTCTGAGGTGGGAAGACTGGTCGGCATCCGAACGGGGAAGGAGGATGAGGAGGCGTTGTAGGAGGACGATCACGTTAAGGTGAGCAGAGAGGGGGAGCTGCTATGGAAACGATAAAGCATCGCACGCTGAGTATTGGGGGGATGATCTGCACCGGGTGTGAAGGGAAGGTGGCGGGCGCGTTGAAGGAGATGCAGGGCGTGAAGCGGGTCGAGGCGGACCATCAGAATGGTCTGATTGACCTGGAATACGACCTGATGGTGGTGACGCTGGCGGACATAGAGGCTGAGTTGGAGGCGCTGGGCTATCCATCTGACGACGGATTCCTCTCGAAGCTAAAGCGGGGTTGGATCCATTACACGGAGGAGAACGAGCGGGGGAATCTGAATAGCCGGGGCAGCAGTTGCTGTTCGGAGGCGGAGCGTATTGTGGAGGCAGCGGCCCGAAGGCGACCCTAGGAATTGTCGATTGTCAATCGTCAGTTGAAAGCGTGATCCGGGTGGTAAGGGGTCCGGGCTGCGATCTGGGGATCGAAGAAAGAAAGGCGGCAGGGACCAGTGTTTTCGAGGGGAAGAATTACTACTTCCCCTCGAAAGGTGCAAGGAGAAGTTCGATGCGCCGAATGAGAGAACCCCCGGTGGTCAGGGAGAAGACCGAAGAGGAGGATAGAGAATCGATTGTTCGTTTTATGGAAAGCGCAACCCTACAAATGGAGGTGTGAACATGAGGTGGTTCCTTCTGTGTGTTCCAATCCTATCGTTGCTCTGGACGGGTACTCTCAGGGCAGAGGGGCCTCTGAGGCTGGAACAAGTCCTCGAAGAGGCATTGAAGAACAATCCTGAGATTCTGGCCATGCAGGAGCAAATTCTCTCTGCAGAGGAGCGGATATCCCCAGCAGGGGCGCTGCCCGATCCTCAGGTGGGGGCGATGTTCAATGGGATCCCGGGCCGGATGATGCCGGATACGCGATATGATCAGACCCGGATCACGGCTTCGCAGATGTTTCCACTGTTTGGCAAGCTTCAGGTGAAAAGGGAGGTTGCGTCCAAAGGGGTGGAGGTAGTGCGTGCGAAGTACGAGGAGAAGCGTCGGAGTATTGTCGCCCAGGTGAAGTTCGCGTATTATGCGCTCTTCCTGGCGCACAAGGCGATCGATATCAACCGGGAGAACGCGGAGTTGATGCGGACGTTCACCCGGATCGCCGAGGCCAAATACACGGTGGGCAAAGCGCCCCAGCAGAACGTGCTCAAGGCACAAGTGTCGTTCTCGGTTCTCTTAAACCAGTTGATCACGTTGGAGCAGCAGCTTGAGACGGCGCGGGCGCGACTCAATGAGCTGTTAAATCGTTCGCCGGAGACCCCTCTGGAGGAACCCGGAGCGTTTGAGAATATTTTCTCGAACCGTTCTTTGAAGGAGTTGAAGACGCTGGCACTGGAGCATCGGCCGGAGTTACAGGCCATGACCCATGCGATTGAGCAGAAAGAAGTGCTGCTCAATTTGGCCCAGAAGCAATACTTTCCGGATTTGATGGCGGGGATGCAATATTGGCAGAACAATGCGCGCAAGGATCAGATAGCCGCGACGGTCTCCATCAACCTGCCGCTCTGGTGGCGCTCCAAACAGGACCATGGGGTGAAGCAGGCGGCAGCCGATATTCAGGTGGCAAAGTCGGATTATCTGGCGATGAAGAACCAGGTGCTCTTTCAGATCCAGGATAGGCTGGTCAAGGTCCAAACTGCCGAGCGGACGATCGATCTATACCGGACCAGTATACTGCCCCAGGCTGAGCAGGCGCTCGAGGCGGCGCGTATCGGTTATGAGACCGAGAGGGTGGATTTTCTCACGCTCGTTGACAGTCAAAAACAATTGTATACGCTCCGGCTGGAGTACTACCGGGCCATGGTGGACCATGAGCAGCAGATGGCCGGGTTGGAGCAGGCCGTGGGGACGGATCTCAGGTAATACATGTGCGAGCGTCCGGGTGTCGATTCCCCGGCGGATGAAGAGGCATTTTGGAGGTATACTGTAGACCGTCAACGAGTTCAACGGAGGAGGGAAGAAGATGAAGGACAGGGGAAGACGATCGGGAACCCACAGAGGGGTAGGGTCCCTCAGTTTGTGGCTGGGTGTGGGCATGATGCTCGGCATGGGGCTGATTTATACCCAGCCGTCCTCGGGGGAGCGCCATGCGGCGATGGATTCTGAAATGAAGCACGACCCCGGCA
>JAZDJA010000233.1:0-25974 GCA_043804415.1 Candidatus Latescibacterota bacterium
CGGAATTGGGGGGTGGCGCACTGATGACCGATGACCAATGACCAAGATATCATCTAGGGAGAGGCAAGATAAAAGATAAAAGATAAAAGACAAAAGTCCCTTCTCCGCCCTTCATCTTTCATCTTTTCTTTCGGGAGGTCAATTTGAAACGGTTTCTAGTTATCGGTCTGGGAGAGTTCGGTCGGGAAGTGGCGCGCACCCTGACTTCAGAGGGTGCCGAAGTGATCGGGGTAGATTCCCACGCTGGGGTTGTGGAGGACATCAAAGACGAGATCGATCAAGTCGTGTGTTTCGATGCCACCGATGAGGAGGCACTGAAGTCCCTGGGATTGGAGGGCATAGAGGTTGCCGTTGTGGCTATGGCGGAGAACAGAGAGGCCAGCATTCTCATCACCGCGATCCTCAGGGAATTGGGGGTCGGACGCATTGTAGCGCGGGCTTTGGATCCCTTGCACGGTCGCATCCTCGAGCGCGTCGGCGCGGAGCGGGTTATCTATCCGGAAATGCAGATGGCACGCCAGGTGGCCAAAAGCCTGATCGCCCCTTCCGTCCTGGAGCGAGTCATTCTCGCTGAAAATCACAGCCTGGTGGAGATTGCCTCCGATCCCTCCTTTTGGAAGCAGTCCGTCCTGCAAACGGGAATACGCGGCCAGTATAATCTGCTCGTGGTGGGGATTTTTCGGGATGTCCCCGAGGTTAAAGACAGCGGCGAGGTTTTCGAACGCACCAAGTTTATCAGTATGCCCGGGCCATCGACAAGGATTCAGGAAGGAGACAGGCTGCTGGTAATCGGACACGATGATAACATCGAACGTCTGCTGAAATTGAGCAGGCGCACAGCTCTGAAGGACTAACCATGGACAAGGCCAAACATGCCGGTGGGGTTGAAGCGCCAAAAGCCCCCAGATTAGCCGGGTTGAAATCATTGATAAGGAGGCTGGAGTTTAAGCGCCGGGGCGAGGAAATCACGGCGCAGGCCCTCGAAGTTGAGCAGAAAATGTCCATTCGCGCCAAGATCTCCGTAAGCTTGCTGGTGGTGATCCTATTGGTCTTGCCGGTGGTTGGGATGACGCTGCATTACTTTGGACAGATGCGAAAGAAAGTGGACACCATCGCGCTTACAGATGCCAAGCTCATTGACCTCGGGAGCCGCATTGACGAAGGGATGCTGTTGGCCAAGAGAGCGGAGAGTAATTTCATCCTGCTGAGGGACTCATTGTATGTTGATCGCAATCAGCGGGCCACGAAGAACATCCTGGGGTTCTGCGCCGAGGGCAAGGAGATCGCCATCGGCGAGCAGGCCTCTTTCCAGGACATCTCGGAACAGGCCAAGCGCTATCAAGACGCCTTTGCGGTTTTGGTTGGAAACTACCGGGGGACGGGAGTACAAGACCAAATCAGTGCTCTGCGCCGGGGGTTTTCCGCAAAATTCACGGAAACAATCACTCGCTATAACCTCATGGCAGCGGCTGCAAGAAAGGAGTCTGTGGAGGCGCGTCGGGATTCTCTAATCAATGAGGCCAATGGGTATCTGCGAAGTTTTTCCATAGACGATCTCACCGTCGGCCTGCAGAGCAAACAGGATCCTCAAATGACGGCGCTTTCCCAGATCCTTGGTGAGACGTCCGAGAACGTACGCAATCTGGCCAACGAGCTTGAGCAGAGGAACTGGCGTCAGCTCGAACAGCATCGTCAGGAAAGTGAAATGGTGGTGGCACGGGCGCAACGGAATATCTCCGTGGTTCTGATTATGACCATCATGGTAAGCGCCTATATGCTGTTTGTTCTGCCCGCTCGCCTGGTCAAGCCCATTAGCGCGATCACGAGTATCATCAGGCGAGCAGAACAAGGCGACTTTGAGGCTACCGCGACATCGGCTTCCGATGACGAGGTGGGCCAACTGGCGCTGTTTCTCAACCGCATGTTGAGGCAAGTGAGGATTCACGACAGCCTGAAGACGGAGAAGATTTCCACCCAGCAACAGAAGGTGGAAGCCTTGGCCGACGTGATGACAGAGGGGGTAATGATCCTGAATCAGGAGCGGGAGATTACGCTGGTCAACCGCGCCCTGAGGCAACGGTTGGGCTGGCAGAATGAAGCGTTGGATAAGCCGCTGGGTGCGGTGGACACCAAGGGAGAATTGTCAGCGCTGGTGCGGGAGGCCCTGGATAAAGGGGACGATGTCGAAAGCAAACAGGTGCTTCTGGATGGTGCGGACGGCAACGTGGTGACCTCTATGGCCAAGATTCACCTGCTTCGCACCGGTCAAGGCGCAGTGTTCGCAATCCTGATCATCGCTCTGTAAGCTGCGAGGCGACAAATTGGAGGCGGCGATCATCACGGCCTTGTTGAAGCTCGCGATCGGCTTGGTCTTGATAGTCAAGGGAGCGGATTGGTTCACCGAAGCGGCGGTTCTGTCTCTGAAGTTCAGGTCTTGAACCATGCCAACGGACAAGAAGAGTCTGCTCATCTGTGACCTTGACAATTCCAAACGGCAGGCCCCTTTTCCCTTGCCCAGCACTCCGTGTTGTGTTCCGGCCGTGGCATTCCGGTTTCGGGAAGATCTGTTCGAAATCCAATGCCGTGGGTGATTTCACGACCGATGGAACCATGCAGGGAAATAAGGAATCGAACCCACTGAACCGTGCGTGACACAAGAAATCCGGGGAATCTGCCTTTCAGAGCGTTTGAGTGTGTTTCGGTTTTCGGTATCCCGATTCCCGATCGAACCACCAGAGTCGGATTCCGGGCTCCCAGGGGATCTGGAGAACACCCCTCTGCAGCACTGAAGGAGCGCTTCTCTCTCGGCGGTACGGTGCCAACCGGCAGGATCATGCTCCGTCAGTTCCATGGACTTCCTCGCAAGCGTTTGTGGAAGGTGCGGCTGGCGACTCGAAGGGGCATAGCTCCGGCTCTGGTAACCACCCAAGTTACGATACAACCGCATCTCTGAGTGTGCAGGACGGGATGTCTTTCCAGGGCAACGGCGACATCAGTCCTAACGTGTCATCATCCTGTCCCGGGAGGGCTGATCGCCCCCTGAAAGATCCCGAGCGATCATCAAAGCGTGTGGAGACGGATTTGCAGTCACTGATATCGAGACCCGGTTGGCGGCTCGATGTGCGAGACCCCTTGTATGCACATTTGGCGTTTGTCGTCCTTCCCCGAGCTGGGGTCGAGGTGACGCAGCCCGATTTCGAAGTGGGTGAGCTGGGCAACGGGAGAGGGGTTTATGTGTATCGGGAGCGAACATCACACGCTCTTTTCGTGTGCAAATTCTTCGGGAGTCGGCACCATCTCTCCGAATCGGCGCGCCGAGCGCTGCTCCATCTTGAATTCTCCAACCTCAGCGTGGTGCGCGAAATGGGGTTCAAAGAATTTCCGTACCGTATGGTTCAGCCCCTGAGCAAAAGTGAACCCATCAATTGTGTGTTGGTCGAGGAATTTGCCCGGGGGCACGACCTGGATTACTACATTTCCAAAGCGGCGTATGAAGGGCAGCACAAGCGCCTTTTTGGAAAACTGACTCAATTAGCGCATTTTCTGGCTGAACTGCACAACTGCACGGTGGATACGGAACGCGTAAGATCTGGGGACGCGTTCTCCTATTTTCGACATTTAGTCAGCGCGCTGGTGCGAGCCGGTGTTGTGGGTCCCCAAACCGCGGACAGGTTCTCTCATCTCTCCAACAAATGGGAGAAGGATAGCCAAATGTGGACAGAGCCTCGCGTGCTGGTCCATGGCGACGTCACCCCGACCAATTTTCTCTTTCATGTGAATGAGGGCGTCACAGCCATTGACCTCGAACGGATGCGTATGGCAGACCGGGTGTATGATGTGGGTATGCTTGCCGCGGAACTGCGCCATCACTTCGCCTGGCGAGTGGGTCAAGCCGGTGCTGCAGAACCGTTCATCGGCCATTTCCTGTGGGCATACTGCGAAGGGTTCCCGGACCAGAAGCGTGCCTTTCGGGAGGTGTCCCACCGCAATCGTTTTTACATGGCACTTGGCGAGCTGCGGATGGCACGCAATCCATGGTTGCCCTGGGAACACAGAAAGTGGCTGGTGCAAGAGGCCGTTGGGTGTTTACAGTGACGTCCGGGCAGCATTTTACCTCGATCCAAACCTAGGAGGACTCCCATGGCGGAACTACGCGCAGTATTGTTTGATGTGTACGGCACGCTCATCGATATCAAGACCGACGAGCACCGGGACGACGTGTTCGAGTCGCTGAGCCGATTCCTGGAATATCGGCGGGTTTCCATCTCTGCGCAGCCACTCAAGGAGTTATATTTCGACCAGATCAATCGGCAGATTGCCGAGAGCCGCGAAAAATTCCCGGAGGTGGACGTTTCCGGTGCGTTTGCCCATATTCTGCGTGACACAGGAGGAGTGAACGACCGGTACCTCGCGATGCTGATGACGCAGCTTTACCGTTCTCTCTGCCGCGAGCACATGCGGCTGTTCGACGATACGTTCTGGACCCTGAACAAGTTCCGCAGGAAATATCGCTTGGGAATTGTATCCGATGCACAACGGCTGTTCTGCTTGCCTGAGTTGCGTACGTTGCGCCTGGAGCACTTCTTTGACGCGGTGGTGATTTCGTCAGACTACGGTTTTCGCAAGCCGGATCCGCGGGTGTTCCACATCGCTCTGGCCATGATCAATGTGCCGCCGTCCGAAGCAGCATATATTGGCAACAGTTTTGAGACCGATCTAATCGGTGCAAAGGACGCGGGCTTGGCCATGACCGGGCTTATCCACCAGAGCGACCAAAAAAGGAAAGCCTATCCCGAAGGCTATGCGCCCGATTTTGTCGCGGATGATCTGCGCGGGGCACTCAAAGCGATTTCCGAACAGTCCGTAGCGGGATAGCCTCCCAGTTGAGTGGGTGAACGGAGGGTCGAGACGCAGAGCCTGCCGGGACCTTGGCTGGGATAGGGGTCGAAGGAGCGTAGAAAATACCCAAATGGAGCCAGGATCTATGGCCGCGAGAGTCAGCCCACTCATGAGGCGGAGGTTGCTTGTCGCTGCCGGCATGGCTGAAGAGCGCGGGAATTGATTACAAACCATCATATGGCGGGACGGTCTTTTCTCACCCACTTGCGCGGATCCATCTTGTTCTGCCGGAGGTCAAGATCGGATGAAACGGCACAGTTCATCGCTCAGAACGCTTGTTCGACAGCTTGCAGTGGGGTTACTGGGCGTGTTTGTGGCGGTGTTCATCCTGCTCTTTCTGCTCACGCTGGGCCCCGGTGAGAACCTTCTCAGGCGGATCTCGGAATCGAAACTGCGGGGGGTATTCCAGCAGGATGTCCGGATCGGCGATGTGGAGACGAACCTGCTCTCCCGTCTGCAGCTCAGTAATGTGCGCATCGGAAAGCAGGAGGATGGGAGCAGAGCTCCCCTCTTGACGCTGGCGCACGCCAAGGTGACCTATCGGCTGTTCGATCTCTTTCTACGGCGAATTTCGGTGGAGGCCCTCGAGGTGGATAGCCTGTATGTCCACCTCGAGCGGGATAGTGTCGGACAGCTCAATCTGCCGTTCCGATCTTCTTCTCCGCCCCCCCCATCGACCGATGCAGAAAGACGTGGGTTCGGCCTTCGAGTGGGACGCGTGTCGGTGCGGCATTCTTATTTTCGGGTTCAGGATGAGTTGATCCCGCTGGATGCCTCCATAGACAACCTGCACGCTGGTGCAACCTACGAGGGGATGGATACCTATGCGGCGCATCTTGAGGCGGATTCCATACGGGTGGTCTACCTGGATATGCCGATTGCGGCGAAAGCCCTTCGGTTGACAGGACGGTGGAATCCCCAAGGGGGACAGTTGGATGCCGTTTCGATGACCCTCCCGGGGTTTGATCTCACCGGCCAGGGGGAGGTCGTGCAGTATTCTGTCGGGTCCTCTCTGGCCGGAACCTTTGAGTTGCGCGGAAACCCCTCCACCTTGACGCATCTCGCCCGGGCGCGGATACCTGCGGAATGCTATCCGATTGACGGGGACATGCGGGTGTCCATTCAGGTCGCCGGATCCCTCGATCAGCCCGTGATCGCGGCACAGATCCTTGCGCCGGACATGAAGGTGGCCGGTTTTTCGATCACTGATGGACAGATCCGGGCCTCCTGGAGGAGAGAAGCCGTTCATCTGGAGAAGCTCCATGCGCAGCTTTTTGGCGGCACGATCACGGGCCAGGGGGAAGTGAGCACGGATACGCTTCTGACCCATCGCCTTGATGTGAAAGTCGAAGGCATGGAAATTGCCCAGATCTGCCGGGCGTTTGCGCCAACGGTTCACCCACCTTCGGGGAATGTCGGCCTCACGCTGCGATCTTCGGGTTGGGCCGCTTCCCTGGATGCCATCGAGGCGACCGGCGATCTGGTGGCGACCCAGATGTACTACAACGCCCGCAGCGTGCCGGACATCAAGGTCCGGTTTCACCTAAATCATGGACAGGGTCTGTTCCGCGTGAATCAAGGAAATTCAGAGGCGTCAGCTCAGGTAGCGTGGGACGGTAGAGTGCTTAAAGGCGGATTTTCTGCAGACATCGTGGAGCTGGCCTCTCTGGCCGAGCTGTTTGACATCCCCGAGTTGAGCGGCGCCTTTGCGTGCAGCGGAACATTCGCAGGAACGCCTGAGAATCCGGATGTCCGGGCGGAGTTTACAGGACGCCATATCCAATACCAGCATTTTCCGGTGGATACGCTGGCGGGACATGGGGTCTATCGGAACAAGCAACCGCGACTTTCCGACCTCTATGCGGCCGGCCATCTCGATTCCATAGATCCTCTGCGTCCACCCTTCCATCTTTCGGATGTCACAGGGGGCTTCACCTATCGGGTACGTGCCCGTGGGACGGTGGAGGATCCCCAAGCCGAGCTGGTTGTGGATCTGCTCAATCCAGGGTACGCGAAGGTGCGCCTGGACCGGGGGGAGGTCCGCGCTCAACTGCGGGATCGCCAGATTCGGCTCACCTCCCTGGAGTTGATGCGGGATTCCCTTCGGGTTCACGCCACAGGTGCCTGTGCGATTCAATTTTCCAGCGGGTCAGCCGAGGTGACCCTCTATTCGGTGCCTTCCGAGAAGGACGTTTCCATGCCGGGGTATGTGCCTGTTGAGGATCAGCGGGATTCGGTTCTCCTCAAGCGTCCGGAAATCGGGAGGATCGCCGCCGTTTTCGACATCCGCGATCCGAGCCAAATAGCGGTGAAGGTGCAGGGAGAACGACTGGATCTGGAGCGGATCGCGAAGTGGGTGCCGGAGGCGCCGGACATCGGGGGAACGCTTAGATTTGACCTGAATGGGAGCGGGCCGCTTTCCGCTCCCCATGCGGATCTTCGATGGGTTGCGGAACAACCCCGTTATGGGCTCGCGGAGATGGATTCCGTCCAGGCGGAGGTGCGGCTGACGAGCCATCAGGTCGCGTTGACACACCTTGGGGTGTATGTAGGAGGGCAGTATGCCGAAGCGCAGGGCACTGTGGGATTGAGGCCGGGCGAGGAGGGTGGGTACGAGGTGTCGTCGCAGAGCGCATTGAGCGCCCAGGTGCACGGGCGCGCATTCGATCTTCAGGCGCTCGCGGCGCTCTGGCCACCCGGTGTGAAGGTGGCAGGGCATGTGTCCTGCGACATAAGCGCGTATGGAACCCTGGGGGATCCTCGGGTTACGGGCACGGTCGCCCTCACGGATGGCGAAGTGCAGCTCGGTCCGGAAGTTCCTACTATCCAAAAGCTTGGGGCCAGCGTCTCCCTGCAGGACTCGTTGGTCGTGATCGAGGAAGTCAGCGGATCCGTGCAGGATCTGGCCTGGCGCCTCCATGGCGAGGTGACTTCGAGGCAGTGGCAGGCCTTTGATTTGAACATGAATCTTGCCCTTGCGGATCTGGGCGCCATGGCCATGATGGGCACGGTTTCACAGGATTCCATGCGGGTCCACGTGCGCATGGACCGGATGGATCTTTCGCTGATGCAGCCCTTCGTCCCGGATGTCAAAGGACTGACTGGAATGTGCGATGCCGAGGTGGTGGTCCGCGGGCCGTTCGACGACCCGGAGCTGGACGGAAGCCTGCAGGTGCGCGGGTTGACGCTTCAGCCGCCGGGATTGAACGAGAAACTGGATAAAGGTGTGGTGAAGGTTGCGTTTGGCAACAGAGAGGTGCAGATCGATTCGGTCTTCTTCGCTATGGGAAAAGGCCGCATATTGGCTTCTGGCAAGGTGATGCACGATAGGGGTGCGGTTTCCGACATGGATCTGACGGCCCGTATGGAGGACATCCGGGTCACTCGTCCCAAAGAGGCGGCTGTGCATCTGACATCCGCCCACTTCCGATATGCCAGGCAGAACGACTACTATGTGCTGGACGGAGACCTGGTGTTGGGCGATTCGCGCGTATTATACGATTTCAGCCCGCAGGCTCTTCTGGCGGCGGCCCGGACCGTGGAGAAACCCCAGCCCGAAATCCCGTCGTTGCTTCAAGAGATCCGGCTGAACCTTCGGATCCGGGAGAGCGAAAATATTTGGATCGACAACAACCTGGCGCGCGTGCGACTCCATACAGAATTGGCTGTAACCGGAAGCCCGTACAAGCCGAATCTCTCCGGACGGGTGGCGATAGAGGAGGGATATGTGCTGTATCTGGATCGCAGATTCAAGATCATCCGGGGTGTCGTGGACTTCGTGGACGCAAATCGTTTGAATCCGATTGTGGATTTCAGCGCCACAACCACGGTAAAAGCCTATCGGGCGATGGGGGCCGCGCCCTATACCATCACCCTTGCCATCAATGGGCCGCTCGATGAGACGGTGGTAGCGCTCACGTCGGTTCCTCCGCTGGAGGAACCGGACATTGTTGCCCTGCTGACCCTGGGCGCCACCCGCAGCCAACTGGCTGGGAGAGATGTGGGCGGATCCTCGACCGGCGGGGTCCTTTTGGAGCGGGCGGCCCAACTGTCCAGTCAGCGCATCTCGGGCTATGCCACCCGAAGCGTGGGGAAATGGCTTGGCCTGGAGCAGATGAGCATCGAGGGAAATTTGTTTCGTCGGAACTGGTCGTCGGGCCCCCAGTTGCTGGCTTCCAGAAAGCTCTCCGACCGGATGGAGGTTGCGTATACGACCTCCGTCGGACACTTCAACGATTACAGCATACGGTTGGACTATCGCCTATCCAGGCGCCTCTCTTTGCAGGGGCAAACCGACCAGGGCGGACGACAGGCTATCGACCTGAATTACGGGGTGAAACTGAAATGAGCGCTATCCGCCGGGTCGCATGGTTCGGAGCGTTCGTCGCCGTCCTGTGGGGAACCGCTCGGGGAGATACCTCCCTGCCCGAGAAGCCGCGGATTGTGTCGGTCCACTTCGAGGGCAATCGGGTCTTTGAGGAAAGGCGATTGTATCGGCTGATGACCTCCCGGCCATCTACCTGGCTGCGTCGCTCTCGCTACAACCCAGAAGCGCTCAAAGAGGATCTGAAGAATCTGGAGCTGTTCTACCGTCAGAACGGATACCTCGAAGCCCGAATCGCCGAGCACGGGGTCGCCGTGGACTCCACCCGAAACGAGGCGAAGCTCAGCGTACAGGTGTTCGAAGGGGATCTCACCCGGGTGGAAGGCGTGAGCGTATTCGGAAACCGCGCGTTCTCGAACGAGGAACTGCTGGGAAGGATACCCATCCGCGCAGAGGATCCTTTCCAGCGCGCCAAGATAGAAGACGCCATACAATCCCTGTTGGCGCTCTATGCGGACAATGGGTACCTGGACGCCCAGTCCGCTTCAGATGCTCGCGTGAACACCCAGACCCATCGGGTGCTGATCGATTTCACCGTTCGGGAAATGGCTCAGTACAAGATCGGCCAGATCCGCTTGGCCGGATTGGAGAAGACCCGTCCCCATGTGGTGCGGAGGGAGCTCTCCTTCCGACCCGATCAGACTGTGGACTACTCCCTTCTCCTGAAATCTCAGCGGCGGCTCTATCTGACCGGGCTGTTTCAGAGTGTGTTTCTCCGTCCGCAGCCCCCGTCAAGTGGCGATGCCACGGAAAAAGATATCCTGATCGAATTGAGAGAACTCCCGTCCCGGGAGTTCAATGTCTCCCTGGGGTATGATTCCATAGAGAGAATGCGAGGGAAAGTGGAGGTTTCCAACAGGAACCTCGCGGGTACCGCACGTAAGCTGGGCCTGGCGGCCCGAATGAGCTTCATCCATCGCAGCTTGGAGGCCTCCTTTACCGAACCCTGGACCTTCGGCACGCCCTGGCGGGCGGACGTCACTCTCACGTCAGACGCTGCGGAAACGCCTGGTTATCGTCAACGTCGTCTGGGGGGAGGGGTCACGTTTGGGCGCGCCTTTCTCAGGCGGTCTACCGTCACCTTCGCGCACCGTCAGGAGAAGGTGAGCTTGCGCGACATTCGGGTTACACCCGCTCCTGAGAAGACCGAGGTCCACCTACGAAGCATGAAACTGTCCTTCTTGTACGATGCGCGAGATGATCTGTTCAACTCCACGGATGGGTCCTATCTTGAGTGGAGCAACGAGTTGGTGGGCTCTTTCTTGGGGGGCACGGAGCACTTCTTTCGATCGGTTGGACGGCTGAAGAGATTTTATCCGTTGAATCCTTCCACGATCCTGGCCACTGCGCTGGAGGCCGGATGGGTGGATAGAGAGGATCTTCCCCTGAACGAGCGCTTCTACGCCGGCGGGCCCACTTCTCTGCGGGGATTTGAGGATCAACGGGCGGGGCCATTGGATCAAAACCGGATCCCGATGGGAGGGAGCTTTAAGGTGGTATGGAACGTGCTGGAAATTCGTCGTTCGCTCTATGGGATGGTCGGCGGCGTGCTTTTTGCAGAGGCAGGAAACGTGTGGTCCAGATCCGAGGATTTCAGTTTCCGTGATCTGCGTCCGGCAGTTGGATTGGGGCTACGGGTGAACACCCCGATCGGGCTGATCCGCTTGGATTATGGACGAAACCTGGATCGTCGGCCTGGGGAGCCGGGATCGAAGCTTTACTTCAGTATGGGCCAGGCCTTTTGAAGAAGATCGTCCCGTGGGGAGGTGCCTGTGAAAGGGCGTTGGCTCCTTATTTGAAATAGAAAAGAGGGGGATCACCGGTATCTGCCGTGGCGGGTCTGTTGTTCATTTGCCCGTTTCTGGTCGGGTGGGGGTACGCTCGGTTTGACAGCAGTAGCCTCCAGATTGCATATTGGTTCTGCCTGAAGACGCTGGCCCTGTAGGACGAACTGAAATGGGGCCGATGTTTGGGAAGAGCGCTGGGCTCGCAGCAGAAACTGGAGAGGAAGGGGGTGAGTAGCGGATGATGGTGAAGATTATTGAGATATTGAGTACCTCCCCGGATAGCTGGGAGGACGCCGCACAGAATGCGGTGACAGAATCGGGTAAGACCCTGCGCAACATAACGGGAGTGGATGTGATTGGATTCAAAGGGGAGGTGAAGGACGGGAAAATCGTGACGTATAAGGTCCATGTCCGGATTGCATTTTCCGTCGATCGCTAAAGAGGTCACGTGGGATCCGGAGCAACGTGTTTTTCTGGAGGAAGCTCAGCGCTTTCGGGCAGGTGTGTAGGATTTTGTTTCGCGATCATCTGCGAGAAGATCCAACTGATACAGGAGACTTGGCATGGGGAGATTCACGGAGAAGGCATGGAGGCTCCTTGCATGGGCCGCTCTGATCGGGCTATGCGTGGCCTTCAGCGATGTGTGGGGCCAGTCCGCTGCCTCGACAGATACACTGCCCGCTGGTACGAGCAGACAGGAGGTTAAGCAAGCGGCAAACAGGGTGGGCGATTTCCTGAAGGGCCTGTTCGAGATTTCACCGGAGAGTCTGCGAACAAAGTTCCTTCGGATCGCGGTCGTCGCTCTGATCGGGTTGATCGCAATGTGGGTGATGAAAGTGATCACATGGATCAACCAATGGATCGTCTATTCGGAATGGGGGCCGCTCAGGTACGTCTTCCGCCAACACCAGCGATCCATAACGCTGAACTCGCTCGTCATCAATCTGATCAAATATGTGATCTATTTCACAGCACTTGGATACATTCTAATAGAGCTGGGGATCAATTACAAGACGTATCTCGCTTCTTTATCCCTGATCGGGATCGCGGTGGGATTCGGCTCGCAGGGATTGGTGCAGGACATCGTTACGGGGTTCTTCATCCTGTTTGAGAACCAGTTTTCCGTGGGGGATATGGTAGAACTCACCGGTCAGTTCGGCATTGTGGAGGAGATCGGGCTGAGGACGACCCGGCTGCGAAACTATCTCGGCGAACTCATGATTTTCCCGAACCGCAATATTGCGGTGGTCGGGAGATTCCTGAAGGGCGCGATGGAGGTTTGCGTGGACGTGGCGCTGGCCAATAAGGAGATGGCCGATAAGGCTGCCGCCCAGTTGCAGCAGATCGGGAACGAGTTTGGAAAACAATTTCAGGAGATCGTTCTGGAGGGACCGGAGGTTAGCGGGCTGATTGTGCTGGAGACCGGGGAGTTTTTTATCCGAATGCTGGCAAAAATCTGGCCCCAGCAGCAGTGGGTGATAGAGCAGCAAATGGTCCCAAGAATCTGTGAGATTTTCAAGCGGGAGGGCATCGAGATCCCCGGTGATCGCGTCGTGGTCTTCTATCATCTCACAGATCGTGAGGTGGGAAATCAGAACATTGTCCAGAGAATTCGGGACATGGTCAGTCGTTCCAGATAGGAGCCGAAGAATGCGCCTGGGTTGTGATCGCGTCAGATGTATGAAAGACAGGTTTCTCCGATCGCGTACATGGCCCCGGGACCGTGGGGACACTCCCATGGGCTGTGGAGAGCCCTTTGGACCCATGCGGCGGTCTCATGATTGCAGTCGTCGAGGATCTGGAACATGCGTCGATCTGGCCCATGGAGGTTGGATCCCGACCCATTGTCCACAGTTCGGATGGAACGGAGCTTCCGCCTTCCTCCGGTCACCCGTCGGAGAAGGCCGATGGCTCGCTTTTTCGCCTGCAGGACGCGACTTCCTGAAAAGGCGAGGGAATTTCGCGAAGATCGTCTTATCCCTCTGGAGCGACCGGCCCGCAAGCGGCGGACCGAGTGTCAGGCCCTGAATGAGACGAGGCCAGGGCAAGAAAGTGGGGTTGGGTGCGCACCGCCAACAACGCCTGCGCGGTTCTTGCTTTGCCGGTGTCCGAAATCGGATCACCCGCCAGGAGGGTTCGGGTTTTTGGGTCGTCGATGCATTCCATCCGGCGTTTCTTTCTGAGAAGTTCGGATCTTGAGATTTGTCCATGGACAGTGAGAACTCGTAAAGGATAGGAGGGTGTGTATGAACATCAAGCTCCGCTTCCTGGGCGCGGCCCAGAACGTGACCGGTTCCAGAACTCTGTTGGAGGCCAACGGGAAGAGATTCCTCATAGATTGCGGGCTGTTTCAGGAGTGGAAGTGGAAGGCGAGAAACTGGGATCCGTTTCCGGTTCCGCCGGATACGCTGGATGCGGTTCTGCTGACCCACGCGCATTTGGACCATTGTGGTCTCTTGCCCAAGCTGGTCAAGGAGGGATTTCGGGGAAAAATCTACTGTACAGCGGCCACATCGGAGATCGCCCAGATTGTGCTTGCCGACTCCGCCCATTTGCAGGAAGAGGATGCCGAATTCAAGATGAAGAGGCACAAGCGCGAAGGGAGAAAGGGATCGTACCCCGAGAAGCCCCTTTACACGATGGACGAGGCGAAGGCCTCTTTTCCGCACTTCTCGCCGGTCCGGTACGAGGAGTCCGTCGATTTCGGCGATGGAATCGAAGCGCGGTTTTTCGACGCAGGACACATTCTCGGCTCCTCCATGATACAGGTTACGGTCAGCCAGGACGGAGAGAAAAGGACGATCATCTTCTCCGGGGACATCGGAAGATGGGACAAGCCCATTTTGCACGATCCTACGGTCTTTGAGCAGGCGGATTACGTTCTGATGGAATCCACCTACGGAGATCGACTGCACGAGGATTCGAAGGACATCGACGAACTGCTTGCCGAGACGATCAATGCCACCCGGAAACTGGGAGGGAATATTGTCATCCCCAGCTTCGCCGTCGAGCGGTCGCAGGAGATTCTGTATCATCTGAACGAACTGTTGCTCGAGGATCGCATTCCCCATCTTATGGTATTTGTGAACAGTCCCATGGCGATCAGCGTCACCGAGGTGTTTCGCCATCACCCCGAGCTTTTCGACGAGGAGATGAGGGATCGAATCCGTCGGCACATGTCACCGTTCGACTTTTCCGGTCTGAAGATGACCCGAACAGTGGATGAGTCGAAGGCCATTCATCACATCACCGGAACGGTGGTGATCATAGCCGGATCCGGGATGTGTACGGGGGGGCGTATCAAGCATCATCTGGCCCACAACATCTCCAGGCCAGAGAGCACCATTCTGTTTGTGGGTTATCAGGCATCTGGGACCCTTGGACGGCAGATTTTGGAGGGTGCCGAGGAGGTGAGGATACTGGGGAGGAATTGCCCGGTGAGGGCGCGGGTAGTCGAAATACAGGGATTCTCGGCCCATGCGGACCGGGATGAGTTGTTCAGATGGGTGTCTGGACTGAGGAACCCGCCCCGGCATGTTTTTGTCATCCACGGCGAACCATTGGCCGCCGGCCATTTCGCTGATTTTCTGAGGGAGCAAACGGGTTGGGAGATATCGGTACCGGCCTATCAAGAGGAGACTGTCCTGGAGTAGCCATGAGGGGCAAAGCGTCAAAGCGAAATATGAAAGGGGTGGAAGCACAACAGTGGGGGGTAAGATGGACGATGAAGATAAATCCAGAGAGCAGCTTATCAATGAATTGGCAGCATTGCGTCATCGAAACGCTGAGTTAGAAGTATCGGAAGCCGATCGCAAGCGGACCGAGGAGGCGTTGCAGGAGACTGAAAAGCGGTTCCGGTGGCTGGCTGAGAACACCAGGGACATCATTTTTCGCTATTGGTTCACTCCTACCCAAGGCTTTGATTACGTCAGCCCGGCGGCCACCGCAATCACCGGGTACACCCCGGAGGAATACTATGCCGACCCCTGGCTGGGGCTGAAGCTCGTTCACCCGGATGACAGGACGATGCTGGAGAAGTGGTTTCAAGGAGAAGGTATATCCGAAACGCCTACCGCCCTGCGGTGGGTACACAAAAACGGAACGACGATCTGGATCGAACAGCGGAATATGCCGGTCTATGACGAATCGGGTAACCTGGCGGCGGTCGACGGGATCGTCTGCGATGTCACCGGTCACGAGCAGGCCAAAGATAGCGTTCGACGCGAGGCTGCCCGTCTTAGGGCACTGGCCCGCATAGGCGCCCGTCTCAATGCCGAACTGAACCTCAATGCATTGGTAAACTCGGTGTGCGAAGAGAGCGCACGCGCGTTCGACGTTCCTGTGGCCTCGGTGCTGTTGTATGAACCAAGCCGTGATGTCTTCCTTCCCGCGGCCACTTTTGGGTTGCCGCTGGAAGAACACGAGCGCTGCACCCCGGTCCCGCGCGCGCTGTACGACGGATGTGTCCAGAAGATGGGCCCGCTCATTGTCGTGCCGGATGTGCAAGCCACGCCGCACCTGCCTGACCTCGACCTCTACGCTCAGCACAACATCCGCACTGTTGTTGCTGCCAGCTTGATCCGAGAGGATGAACTGATCGGCCTGCTGGCCATCTGCACCCGAGGGGAGCCCCGCGCCTTTGGCGACGACGAGTTGATCCTGCTCCAGGGGCTGGCGGATCGGGCTGCATTGGCCGTCACCAACGCCCGGTTGTTCGAGGAGGTGCGTGCTGGCCGCGAGCGGTTGCGGGCCCTCTCCAACCGACTGGTGGAGGTGCAGGAGGTCGAACGTCGCCACCTCGCCCGTGAGCTCCACGACGAGATCGGTCAGGTGCTGACCGGGCTCAAGCTCGCGCTGGAGATGAGTGGGCGCATAGCAGAGGACGCGATTCGGGACGAACCTCTGTCGCTGGTCAATCAGCTTTTGAGGCAGGTGCGCGACTTGTCGCTCGATTTGCGGCCGGCGATGCTGGACGACCTGGGCCTTCTGCCCGCGCTGCTGTGGCAGTTCGAGCGCTACACGGCTCAGACCCATATACGCGTGCGCTTCAACCACAGTGGGTTGGAGAAACGGCGTTTTGCAGGACAATGGGAAACAGCCTCCTATCGCATTGTGCAAGAGGCACTGACCAACGTGGCCCGTCATGCGGAGGTGGACGAAGTAGCGGTGCGGGTATGGACGACCCATGATGCCCTCTGCATGGACGTCCAAGACCAAGGCACCGGCTTCGACCCCGAGGCCACACTGAGCGGCGCCAGTGGCGGCCTGATCGGAATGAGGGAACGGGTGGTTTTGCTGGGAGGGCACCTAAAGGTGGCGTCCACCCCAGGAGCTGGTACGCATTTGGCGGCCGTATTACCCTTGGGGAAGGCGACCCTGAAGGGAAGGAAGGGACATCGAACATGACCACGATCGTGCTGGCGGATGATCACCACGTGGTCCGAGAAGGGTTACGGACCTTGCTGAAGAATGCGACCGGCTTTCATGTGATCGGTGAAACGGGCGATGGGCTGGCGGTTGTGGATATGGTCGAACGCCTGAAGCCGGACGTGCTGGTGCTTGACCTGATGATGCCGGGTCTGAATGGTTCGGAGATCACGCGGCGCGTCCGGCGGCGTTCACCCGGGACCCGTGTGGTCGTCCTCTCGATGTACGATAACAAGGCCTATGTGCTCGAAACGCTGGAGGCCGGAGCCATGGCGTATGTTCTCAAAGTGTCTCCTTGCGAGGAATTGGTGCGTGCTATTCGGGAGGTCGCCGCCGGTCGCCGTTATTTGAGCCCGCCGCTTTCTGAGTATGTTATCGAGGCGTACGTAAGAAGGATCCGGGAGAGCCGACTGGACCCGTGTGATACGCTCACAAAGCGTGAGCGGGAAGTGCTGTGTCTGGCCGCCGAGGGCCACAGCAGCACAGCCATCGCTGATCGGCTGTTCATCAGCCCGCGCACAGCGGAGACCCATCGCGCCAACATGATGCACAAACTAGGCCTGCACACCCGAACCGAACTGGTCCGTTACGCCATTCAGCGGGGGATCATACCGGTGAAGGAGTGATAGTTCGATTACAGGGAGCCCCCGGACCGCCGGACGCGTACCCCGCACAGGCCCCGTGACGAAAGTGCGGGGACTTTTTGTGTTCGTTTTACGTAGGTGTACGGATAGATAATTACGTAGATATACGAATAGACAAGCGCGGCATAAAGGCTTATATTTGGTGCGGATAGTTAAGTAATCTCCATCTTGTCTTTGTCAGCTTCTTCGTCTCCTAACCGGAACGCCTTTGCCCTGACGGGCTCAGCCCGAAGGGTTCGCAAAGAAGACGCAACGGTATGCAGAGGGAAAACCTTCGCGAACTCTGGGCCTCCTTTGTGATCTCTGTGGTTAGAAGGAATCTCAAAGCCGCAAGGGATGTTCGGGTGCAGAATCAAGAGCACTTCAAAAATTACTTAAGTGCCTCGATTTTGTCCAATGAGAGAGTGTTCTTTTGGAAAGGAGGTGAGTTGCGCTCGGGAGGCGGACCAGAAAGGTTGGATCGCTATATCGGGGATCTGCAGGGAAAGGATCCTTTCAGAGGACTAACCGGAACGTCTGAACCCTCGACAGAGGGGGAAAGGATCTGATCCACCTGCGCGACGTTCATAATTTGGAAGGAGGTGAGAGCACAAATCCGGGATACGCTTTTCCCCGGCAAGGGGAAATGTTGTGGGAGGGGGATCGGGTTGTTAATTCAGAGGTATCGGTTCAACAATCTGTCAAGAAAGGAAAGGGGAGTTGCTATGTTACGCAGAGCACTAGTATGTGGGACGCTGTTCCTCTGGGTGGGGGTTATGGCTGGGTGTGCCAAACCTCCCGTCGAGGAGATGGACGCCGCTACGGCGGCTGTGAAGCGAGCGGAGACAGCGGAAGTCGCGATGTATGCGCCACAGGAGTTCAGAGCACTTGACGATTCGCTGAAAGCGATGACGGCTTTGGCTGACAAGCAGCAGTCGAGATTCGCTCTTCTTCGGAATTACAAGCAGGCGAAGACATTAGCACAGGCTACTGTGGATCTGGCGGAGAAGGTTGAGAACATCGCCTTAGAGAATAAGGCGAGGATGAGAAAGGAGACGGAAGACTTAGTCGCTCAGGCTCAGACGGCCATAGACAGTGTTTCCGCTGTGCTGGCAGTTGCTCCGGTGGTCAAGGACACCAAGGCGGATATCCAGCAGTTCAAGATGGATCTGTCTGCATTTCAGGCGTCGTTGACGGAGGGTAGGAGTGCCTTATCCCGCGAGGATTTCTCCGGTGCGCAAGCCACAGCCCGGGCGGTGCTCTCCAAGGCGAGCACCTTGAAGAATGAGATTCAGGCGGGCATGGAGAAATACCAGCAGTGGAAGAAAGGGAGGAGGAACTGAGTTTGGATGCCCGGGCTGCATCCTCTGAGCGGTTGGATTTTCCAGCTTGCTTCTGAGACTTCCTGGAGGGAGTGTTCCCGCTCAGCTTAGGGCTGGGAGTGGGGGGGACTGTCGCAGGTTCCGTCGGTGGGGGTAAGGCCTCCACCGACGGAATCAGTCCCGAAGGAAGGCGGCTGACTGAAGACCAAATCTATCCTGAGGAGGGTTTACTTTGGAGGAGGACAATAGTTGGCTCGACGTATGGTGAAAAGGGGTCTTTGCCTTGCTCTCATTTTTGTATCTCTCTCCTGTGCATCGCCTCCTACCGATCCGCTTCAGACTGCGAGGAGAGCCATCCAGGGGGCACATCGGATGGGCGCTAAGGAGTACGCTCCAGAGCGTTTGCAGGAGGCAGAAGAAGCTTTGCAGCGTACGATCGATGCCATAGAGGAGCAGAGGGGACGGCTCTTTCTCTTGAGAGAGTACACCCAGGCATGGTTGGCGTTAGGGGCTTCTCTTGAGGCAGCTAGTTTGGCAAAAAGGGAGGCCATAGCCTGCAGGGATTCGCTCTATGGGGAGACCGACGCGGAGATCATGCGTGTAAAGGTGAGCGCTCAACAGATCCGCAAGAAGATGGTTAGGCTTCCGCTGGATCGGTACAGTGGAACTCGCATGACGCGCGCAGAGATCGCCCTCTCAGAGGCCCAGTCTTCCTTCCTGGCAGAGGATCTTTTCGTGGCGGGGGCGAAGGCCCGGGAGGCGAGCGAACAGATTATGGAGGTGGAGCACCGATTGGGCACCATCCTGAAAGCCTATCTGAATCCTCAAGCGCTTGCTTGGTGGAAGCAATGGGCTGCCGAAACCATGGCCTGGTCCGATCAACATGATACGTATGCACTGATTGTGGACAAGCTGGGCCGGAGGTGCGATCTTTATTTTGACGGGAAGCTGCTGGAAAGCTATCCGGCAGATCTGGGCTTCGGTCCACTGGGAGACAAGACGATGCGGGGCGATGCCGTAACTCCGGAGGGAAAGTATTGGATCGTTGCCAAGCGAGGTGCTGAGGTTTCCTCCTATCACCGTTCGTTGGTAATCAATTATCCTACCCAAGAGGACCTGATCCGCTTTCAAAGAGCCAAAACGAAGGGGCTTCTTCCGAGGGGGGCGAAGATCGGAGGAGAGATTGCGCTTCACGGGGGCGGGATGAGACAGAAGAATTGGACCGCTGGATGCATCGCTTTGCTGGATTCGGATATGGAGAGGGCGTTTCGACTGACCAGCGTGGGCACGCCGGTGACGATTGTTGGACAATACAGGGAGTAGTGCTATGAGCCTTGGGCATTCCGCAGAACCGGGCAGATCGGTTAGGTGGGCCATAGTGGGCGGGATGGTGTTCCTCATCGGGCTGACGGTGGCTCTGAGGAAGGACGACATAAGAATGCGTCTTGGCTCCTATGTTCGGCCGGAACACCTTCTCGCCTGGAAGGGGAGATCCTGGGCAGAGCTTTCGCAGAAAACACCAGATTCCTTGTCCGGCACGTCTTCCCGGGCTCTGCTCTCTGCGAAACGCTCGGGGGTAGGAGGCTTTCTACAGCGGGCGTTCCCCCCTTACCACAAAATCCCTGCCCGGGAGGCGGAAGACATGCAGGCACGGATCCAGACGATATCCAGGGAGATTTCGACGCTCGAGGGGGCCAATCTCAGATCGGAAAAGAAGATACGGAGACTATTCCCGGACAGGGCATATATCGTTGTGGATACACGTGCGAACAGATTGTATTTTAGGGAACAACATCGGGTTATTCTCGATGCGGTGGCGTCCACCGGCAGTGGCGCGGTATTGCTGGGCCCCCGAGGACAGAAATGGGTGTTTAACACACCGAAAGGGATATTCAGGGTGCAGAACAAGGCAGCGTTTCCCGTATGGGTCAAGCCCGACTGGGCCTTTATTGAGGAGAGCAAACCGATCCCCCATGCCCGCTCTATCGAGCGAGTGGTTGAGGGGTACTTGGGGGAATATGCGCTGTATATCGGGGACGAGTATATGATCCATGGGACGCTGTACACGCGCATGTTGGGTAAGAGTGTTACCCACGGGTGCATCCGACTGAATGATGACGACCTAAGGGTCGTGTATGGAGCGGCTAACATTGGTACCAGAATATATATCTATTAGGGGATGTGTGCCATCAGAGTAATGACAAGGCTGATCGTAGCCCTTTTTCTATTGCTTATCTCGGACTCGAACTTCCGATCCGTACCTGGACCCGATCAGAGAGAACGGTACAAGCTTCTGGTTGAAGAACGGGACCGTCTTTTGAAGCGGAACGATCTTCTCTCTACGGAACTGCGCCTTGCGCTTTCGAACGCGTTCTACCTCGTGGTACACGTTCACCATCCAGCGATAGCGTTGAAGTCGCAGGGCACCCCCTTGAGGGAATACGGGGTTTGTCGTCTCCGGATGGGCCGGGGGCTACGGAAACAGGTGAACGCTCAGGGTGTCCTGCAACTGAGTCTTCAGAACATCCGAGAGATGTCCTCCGGCAGCCGGGTAGACCTCAAAGGATGGGGGAGGTCTTCTCGAGACGAGGAAGGCCCCTTGACCTCGGCTATGGATACTGAGTCTTCTCAGCCCAGCATGCTGAATACGCTCGAGCGGGATCAGCATACAACGATGTACGTATACTCTCTCGTGAAGAAAGAAGACCTGCCGGGACGGATGCGATCCTTCTTCAAAAATGTGGGCGAACGATTCGCTGATACAGGGAGGAATCTGTTTCTCCGTAGGAAGACTATACGCGTTGTTATGGATGAACAGGATATGCTGAGTTTGTGTGGTTCATTACAGGTAGGTATGGAGATTCTGCTTGTTGAATAGGTTCAAATATAGGACTCTCCGAACAGGTGGGTTGGTGGTTCCTGTTCTAACTTGGTGAGGAGAATGCGCTGAGCGTTTGGCAGGGTTTCCTAGGCCTCATATCGTGTTTGGCGAGTTACCTCGCTACGAGCCTGAAAGCAGAAGGGCTGTGTTGCGGGTGAGACTAGGAGTTCTCATCGCAGAATGTGTGCTGCTGTTCTGGTTTCCGGGGGGATATTCCTTGCTCACGAGCTGCGGAACTCGCGGCTTCAGGCCCGCTGCCTGACCCGGAAGGTGGATGAGGTCGAATATTCGACGGAACCCGATCCCAGTCCTTCGATCCGTCCGCAAGCTAAGGAGGTGAGACGATGCAAGACATTCTGAATCACATCACCCAATCGGTCGGTGCATACATACCCAATCTCATCGGAGCGCTGGTCATCCTCATTATCGGATGGGTAATCGCCCTGGCCGTGTCCGGTGTTGTCCGCAACGGGATCCGACGCACAAAGCTGGACAGTAGACTGGCGAGCCGGTTCTTCGGCGCGGAAGAAGGAGCCAAAGCGCCCGATATCGCACGAGGGGTTGGGAAGGGGGTATTTTGGGTGATCATGTTCTTAGTGTTGGTCGCCTTCTTCCAGGTGTTGGGTCTTACCCTCGCCACCGATCCCATCAACCCGCTTCTGAACCAGGTTTTCGAGTCTATTCCCAAGCTGTTCGGTGCAGGGATCTTGCTGCTGATCGCCTGGATCATAGCCAGCGTGCTGCGGCTGATGATCTCACGGGCGCTACGTGCAGCCAAGTTCGATGAGCGGATAGGTAGCCAGGTCACCCCGGAGAAAGAGAAGCCCGTTCCCCTGACGAAAACGATCGCCGATGCGGTGTATTGGGTGATCTTTCTGCTGTTTCTACCGGCGGTGTTGGATGCTCTGGGTCTGGAGGGGTTGCTCGAGCCAGTCCAGAGTATGCTGGACAAGTCTCTCGGGTTCTTACCCAATATACTGGCGGCGGTTTTCATCGGGATCATCGGTTGGTGTGCGGCGCGCATAGTACAGCGGATGGTGACCAATCTGCTGGCGGACACAGGACTGGACCGGATCAGTAAGCGCGCTGGAGTGGCTCCCCTGTCCGGGACTATGGGTCTGGTCGTCTACATCCTGATCCTCATTTCGGTTCTAATCGGTGCGCTCAACGCGCTGAAACTGGAGGCGATCACCCAACCGACCAGCCGTATGCTGAATGTGATTCTGGAGGCGCTTCCGGCCATCTTTGCTTCTGGGGTGGTGGTGACGATCGCTTATGTGGTTGGGAAGGTGGTGTCCAGATTGATCACGGACCTGCTGACGAGGATAGGGTTCAACACCATCCTGATCCGATTGGGCATCGGCAAGGAGCCGAAAGAAGGGGAGCACACCCCTTCGGAGGCCATGGGTTACATAGCGTGGGTGGCGATCCTGCTGTTGGCCACCTTTGAGGCATCCAGTATGCTGGGGTTTGAGGCGTTATCCGAACTGATGGCGTCGTTGACGGTCTTTGGGGCGCACATCCTATTGGGCATCACCATCATGGGTATTGGGTTGTATCTGGCGAATCTGGTATCGAAGGCAGTTCAGGCCGGTGGTACGGCTCAGGCGAGTCTGTTTGCCCTGGTGGCTCGGGTGGCGATCCTGCTTCTGGTGGGTTCGATAGCGCTCAGCCAGATGGGGTTGGCCAACGAGATCATCAACTTAGCGTTTGGCTTACTGCTTGGAGCAATAGCCGTAGCGGTCGGCATTGCCTTTGGGATCGGAGGACGGGATGTTGCTGCTCGCAAGTTAGCGGAGTGGACCAAGTCTCCAAAGTCCGAGTGATCTTCAAGTGAGCGACTCGGCATCCCCTCTTTGCACCATCTCGTGGATATTGAGAAGAACTATGATCAGGGTCATCACATCCCACGCTCTGGTTTTTTCTGGGGACTTTTTTTCCGTCTCCTTCCAATTGGCGGCTCCCGCAGGTTCCAAGCTGCTCTCTGCGGGTGAGCCTCAGAGACTTGTCAGGGTCTTCAAAAACGATCCCCGGAGTCCCTACATAGGGAATCCGCTGGTTTTGCCCGGACGGCACCATCCGTCCTGCGGACACGCCCTGCCCTCAGCCGGGAGGACTTCAACTTGCGCTTCCAAAGGATATCGTGCAAAAGGTTGCGAAGAGGAGCGGGATCAAAATGGGGCAGATTCTGGCGGGAGCACCGTTTGAAGAGGTTCTGGATCTTCCAAAGCAGGGGTCCCGGATAAAGCAGTACCAGATGGAGAAGTTTCTCCAGGCGGCGGATGATACGGGTGGATTGTCCGCCAGGCCCGATACTACCGGGGAGCCGTCCAGGCACAGGATGAGGAGGTCTGAGGGATGCGGTTTCTGACCTGGCTGCTCTCCAAAGATGACCCGCTGATCTCCCAGTGTTACCTGTGCCGTCAGGTAAGTCAGGATACTCCTCATCAGACCGATGACAGCCGGCTACGATCCATCCGGGCGCTCGCCAAAACCATCCCGGACTCCCTTGCCCTTGTTCGGAGAACTGCGCATCAAAATCCATAGCCAGCCCGATGCACAGGACTTGGATCGGGTCCGCATGTTTCGCTCAGGGAACAGGGAAGAGATTTCGCCCAGCGTGGACAAGGTGTTGCAGGAACTCGAAGCGAAACTGGCATCGTTTTACCAGACACCCGCCCCACAGGTGCTGGAGCGGTATGTCCGAACGCTACCCGCAGATTCGCCGGTAACGGGCCAGTTGAAAACCTTCCTTCGAGGCGGAGATCGCTCGGATGCCAGGACCATCTGCCGGGATCTTGCGGAGTTGCTGTGGAACATTCGCAAAGCCCTGCTCCAGATCAATCTGGGCAGGGCCTGTTTGTCCGTGGAGGAATGCCCGGGTGCCGTTTCAATGGCCAAGCACCTCCTCGATGGCCAGGACCAAGTCCTTCAGGATATTCTCTCCGAACGGGTGCTCCACCATCCCGACCAGGATGTACCGCCGCCACTGAGTGTCCCAGACCAGGACAGAGTCGGAGTGCCAGTTTTTCCACGTCCCCGATTTTCTGTACAGCCGAGCCTGAGGGGCGACTTCTTCCAGAACGTTGACGAACTTGTGATGCAGACCGGGATCGGAGAGAATTTCGAGCATCTGACGGGAGCGCTGAGGGGTAACGAGCCTTCCGGTGGCCAGGAGGTGGTAGAACCTACAGACCTGATCTACGGTAGCAGCATGGGAGAGTCCTTTGAGGGGATCGGGATGACGTTTTCCGATCTTGGCATAACGTTTCCCCACCCAGAGCCCTCCGCCCTCGTCAGGGTCGAAGAGTTTGTACCGGGGATCGGTCAGGACCGCTTCAATTCTCTCATAGCCAAGCCAGTCGATCACTCGAGTTGCGGCTTGGTTGCTCGATTTCCTGATCATGAGGTTCAGGTCGTTCACAATCTCCGGCGTCTCTTGCAGTGTGCCATCCTCAAAGGACTGACAGGCAGCCAACAGAATGGCAATTTTGGGGAGGCTGGCTGCATACATCATAGTGCTTCCGTTGATGCGGGCAAACCGTGCGGAGTCTGGCTGGGTGATGTCAACCAGCCCGACGGCCATTTTGCGCCCCTTCAATAGGAAGGCCCAGAGTTTGTTTTTGTCCAGGCGCTCTTCTAGTTTTCTCTGAAGGTCTTTGTCCACGCTCTGCGCAAGGGGACGCCAGTCTTCGTCGGAGACGACCACCGGGAGGTCCTTTGGGAGCAGTGAAGAGGCCATGAGCGGGAATGCAACTAGCGAAAGCATGAAGTGCGCAGATCTGTGTTTCATCTCGTACCTTTCCTCCTATAGGGGGTTCAATCCCATACCCGCATAGCGTCGTCGGACAAGGGCCCCTGGCACGGTAACTGCGAGGCCGCTACGGGGGGCGAGCTCATCGCTCATGGCCCGAAGCAGCTTCTCCTCGGATCGGCTTGAAGGAGAGTATGCCCCTCTTGTCTGCCGGGAAGGAAGGGGTTAGCGGTTCTAGGAGGCGTGAGGGCGCCTTCCCATTGAGTTAGCAAGAGAAATATAGCATACTCTCCTTTCCCTTGTTATCTTAGAGTGGACAGAGCAGTGCACTCTAACGGTAGCGAAGGGACGAGATGGTGGTGTCCCCAGACCACTGGGATAACTCGTCACAGAGACACGGAGGTCACAGAGATCCAAGAAGTTAAGATAGTCTCTTGTCTTTCTCTGCGTTCTCTGTGACTCTGTGGCAAGAGGGAATAACCCAACGATTGAGGATCACTACCGACGAGATTATGTTTGCTAATATTACAACATTTGGAGGAAGAAATCAAGGGAAAAGAGGCGAAGTGGGAATTTGCCTCGAAAGGCAAGGCATGATCGGTGATTGGTGATTCTGCCAGTCACCAGTCTACCAGTCACTACTTCTCTATCTCCAAGAGATTGTAGTGAGATATGGGCAGTTGGGGGTCTTGTTCTTCAAAGTAGAGCCGTTTGAGAGCAGAGAGCCGTCTTCTGGTTTCTGATTTCTGACCGAGACTCTCGAGCGGCGAAGCACTGCGGGGAGAGGCAAATCCAAGAGAAATGGCAAAGAGTACTATCTATGGGAGAATGGTGTTTCTCGTTGTTTTGGCGCTGCTCGGATGGAAGCTGTATCCGTGGTATTCCGACAGAACGTCG
>JAZDJA010000234.1:0-2410 GCA_043804415.1 Candidatus Latescibacterota bacterium
GTCTCCATCCGCCGAATTCCGGAATGCTCCGCCTCCTCCAAGGTCCCGGAGAAAAGCACCTTTCCGGCGTCCAGCATCGTGATGCGGTGCGCAATCCGCCGGATGCTGTCCAGCTCATGCGTGACCAACATGATGGTCATGTTCAGCGTCCGGTTCAGCTTCATCAGCAGTCGATCGATCTCCAGGGAGAGGAGCGGATCCAACCCGGCGCAGGGCTCATCGCAGAACAGGATTTGAGGATCCATCGCGATCGCCCGTGCCAGTGCCGCCCGCTTCCGCATACCGCCCGACAATTCAGGCGGATATAATTCAAACGCCTGATCCAGATCAACCAGGTGCAGCTTCAGGCGTGCAATCCTCGCGATCAACGCATCGGAAAGATCGGTGTGCATCTGAAGGGGCAGCGCCACGTTCTCCCCCACTGTAAGCGAATTGAGCAGGGCCCCGTATTGGAACATCACGCCGACCTTCTTGAGCACGGCCGCAAACTCGGCCTCCTTCATCTGGACGATGTCCCTGCCAAATATGCTGATGTGGCCCGAATGCGGCGTGTAAAGGCCAATAATGTGCTTGAGCAACGTGGTCTTTCCGCAACCGCTTCCGCCCACGATCGCCATGATCTCGCGCGCACGCACGTGCATGGTCACGCCTTCGAGCACAAAGCGATCCCCGTAGGTCGAATAGAGATCTGCGACTTCGATAACCGGGTTCATCTGAGTTTGCACCGTAAATGAGAGTCTGCGGTTTGGCGTATCCACTCGCGCAACCTTGCGCTTGATTTGTTTTTCGTCGGCCCTCGAGCGAAAGTGCCTCTACAATGGACTTCTTCCGAAGTAGAATATCATGCTCCAGAACAGATCTGCCACAATGATCAGGAAGATCGAAGTCACTACTGAGGAGGTCGTAGCCCTCCCCACTCCGTCCGCGCCCCCCTTAAAGCGAAGTCCGCGATAGGCCGCAGTGATCGCGATCACCCAGGCGAAGGAGATACTCTTGAGAAACCCGATCAAGAGATCACGCACGAGAAGCGACGCTATGGCTTGGCGCAAAAAAGCGCCTGCCCCCAGGTTCAGATACGTCACGCCCACCACGAATCCGCCGAAAAGCCCGATCACATCCGCCATGACCACGAGAAGGGGCACACAGATCGTCATCGCCAGGAATTTTGGAACCACCACAAAGCGGATCGGGTCCAATCCCATTGTCTTTAAGGCATCGACCTCCTCCGCAAACATCATGGTGGAGATCTCCGCCGCGATGGCCGAGCCGCTCCGGCCCGACACGATGATCGCTGTCATCAACGGACCCAATTCGCACACGATGCCGATGGCCAACAGATCGGCCACGTAGATATTTGCTCCGAACTGCCGAAGCTGAGCCGCCGACTGCAGGGCGGTGATAAACCCTATCAAAAAGAGAATCAACCCCACGATTGGGAGTGCCTGGGAACCTATAAGAACGGCCTGATCCACCAACGCGCCCTTCCGGGCGCCCGATCGCCCAAACAAGTACCTTGCCGACCCATAGAACACATCCGAGATCAGCACCAACACATCCACTAAACTCCGATAGGTCCCAACGGCTCGCTCCCCCACCCTCTCACCCATCCCCTTCCGCCTCTGCTCTTTTACCGAACGGAAAGGCCGGGCACCGAAAAAGCTCTGAAAGTCCGCCGCACGCTCCGGCATATTGACCAGGGTCAGCGTCTTGCCCCGCTCCTGGGCGAACTCCTTGAGCATATCCAAAAGCACCACGCCCGCGCTGTCAATCGCTTCGATCTTGGCCCCATCCAGCACCAACTCCGTCTCTTGGGCATTCTGGATCGCCTGCTCCAGGGATTGCTGAATCCCGGAGAGATGGGCCAGGTCCACGTTTCCAGAGAGAGCAAACGGAGAGCGTATAGCCTGGAGATCGATGGCTGGCGACTTAGGCAACGGCTCATCCCTTTCTCGACTGCGGAAGATAGATGGGAATCGGTTCCCCTATGACCGGGTGCGCCCCGTTCGTGGCAGCATCGCGCAATATGCCACCCACTCCGGTGCATGATTTGCTCAAGTGCGCTATCTTTCTGGCTACGTGACCAGAGCGTTCGTTCAAATCATCAGAGCGAACGCAGGCCGAATCGAAAATGTCAGCAGGGCGGCGGACATTCGGTTCTTATAGCACAAAGGAAAACCGCGCAAGAATCCGGTGCTCGGACTGGAGATCATCCACTCCCTCCTCGCGAAACAGACCGAGCGTGTAATCCAAACTTATCCATCTCGTAAGAAACATCCGAACCCGGTTCTCCCAATCGTACACCCAGGCGTTCGGATCACTTTTGGGCATCAGCATATCGAATTCCGAGTTGATCGCGATCCTCGAACTCACGCGAGCATCGCTCGTCAAGAGGACTTCCATGCCGGTGAGG
>JAZDJA010000235.1:0-36681 GCA_043804415.1 Candidatus Latescibacterota bacterium
ATCCAGCCTTTTGACATCAAACCTCCGGCATGCCGGGACCGCAACCTTCCTGATCTCTTCAAGTGTCATCTGTTCCCTTCATTCTTTAGATAGATTCTGACGTGTAGGCATATTCAAATTCCGGCGGAATGGCTTTCAAGGGCCGTTCGTAGTTCGTGTGTTCAAGGAATAGAAACTCCTTAAACGCCTTCATGGGAACAGGCCGATAAATCTCATGCGCTCTCTCTTCTGAAATCATATACGATAGGTACGCTTCTATGGCGTTTTTCAACCCTTCAATGGCCTCCCTCTTGGTATGCCCACAGGAAGCACTATCCAGCTCTACACATAGAGAAGCATACTGATTTCCCTCTTTCTTCACAAGACCCGTATATGACAGCATTTTCGGACTCCTCTTCTTGTGGTCGTCCAACGTTCCAACGGTTTGCGAAGTGCCGCCGAAGGGAGCATTCGGACGAAGGGACAAATGGGCCATAGCCACAAACCATCCCGTTGGGTGAAGTCATGGACGAGGGTTAGAACCCCGCCGGCAGAGTCCGTGCATAGCGGGCTTGAAAATTGGAGGGGCGATATTTTTGTCTTATTCCTTGCATGGGCGTTAATCCCATTTCCTGATCGTAAGGCCCGTAAAGAAAATGCAGAAGAACTCAACCGTCCTCTATCGTTCAGCGCCGAACAAAAACGTGGGCCACAAACGAGTGACTAGATGCTTCTGGCAGCCAACTGTACTTCTTCTTGTCTATCCCAATGCTTTGGGAATTTCTCTCCAAAGTCCCTGTACCTTGGATGTGAATTTAGAACGATCAAGTTTTCCCTTGTCCTTGTCATTGCCGTGTAAACAATGGAATCGAGTTTTGCTAGTCCTTCTGGAGCTTTTTGAGAGATGTACATCACGATGTTTAGCAGCTCCCAACCCTTAAAACTATGAATCGTTGACATTTTCAATCTACTGTCGCCCATCCAAAAAACCCTTTTGTGCGGATGAAAAGTTGACTCTGTTTCATCTTCAAAAACGTGATTTACTTCAATCTTGTTTGAACTAAAGTGCTCAACTGCTTCCATTCCAATTCTGTGATTTGGAAGTAAGAAAACCATATCAGAAGGATGATATCCTGCTTCTTTCAATCGTCTATAGGCATTGAAGACGTTTTCAAGCCATTTTTCGTCCTCAATGTTTAGCCAAACAATGTGTTGTGAGTGGAAAATCATAGGTCTGGGTTCGATCTTTGAGACTTTCAGTTCCTGGTTCAATCTGAATTCCTCGCTGAATTCTTTTGCTAATTCAGCAACCTTTCTCGGCATCCTGAACGTTACTGTTAAGTCAATATAATCTTTGAATTTTTCAAGTCCTTTCCTGGTCACTCTCTTATCCACCCAATCTAGCTCTCGCTCATAGATATTCTGCTTTTTGTCAAGGACAACTAGTAATTCGTCTCTATCCGTTAGAAAATGATTGTTTAGAAGGTCATACCATTCAAAATGGTAGTCCTGTCCTTCGTCAATCAGTATCGCATCATATTTTGCATATTTCTTTCCTTCAATTGCTTGCTTAACAGCTCCAGGCACGGTCATTTTGAAGAAGCTTTGAAGAGCATTTTCATCCTTTTTAGGTAGACCACGATCCTCTCGTTGGGGAGAGGACGGCCATTCCTGCCCAAATTCATTGAGGATATCTCTGCAAAGCCCGTGAAAATGATTGAAGGTTATCCTCTTCCAATCAAATGCAAATGGAGATCGCTGAATCATATCCCGAATATAGTGCCATAGGGTTATGTTGTATGTAACAATTAGAACATCGAAGCCACCTGAGGCCAATTTGCCAGCACGATATGCCAATGCTTGGGTTTTTCCACTCCCAGCAACTCCTCTCACTCTGTGGTGGCCGGGCGACGGCTCACCAACTTTTTCTTGGTTGAACCTGAGTTTCAATAGAATGCCCTGTTCAAGGCTGTGATAGGGAGGATTGAACCAAGAGATCAATTCATCATTCCAATTCTTGTCCCAGTAGCGGCTTTTTGTGATCTTGACAGCCGGTACGATAAAGCCTAAGTTGTTTGAGGTCAGGTAGTCATATCCAAATATGGGAAAGTAATTCATGCTCCCACCAAGAAAATGTTGGGCCTTTTTGGAATTGGCTTTGTGAAAATACAGAGCGGTCTTGATCAGTCCATAGTTCTTCTTGTTTTGGTCCACTGACTCACCAATTATTGGGACCAACTGACCGATAATCTTTTCCTTATAATGTTGTACTTGATGAATCGGATTCTTTATAGGATATCTTCCTCCTGTATCGTGCACAAATAATGTCTCTTTCCCTTCATCATCTTTCTCCCACATGTAATTTTCCAGTTTCCAGTCCTTGACTTCATAAATGACAATACCAACATTTGGATTAAAGATTATTATGTCGGGTCTGCTTCCGTTAAGAAATGGTTGGGAAAAAATGAGCCATCCATTATAGTCAGTCAGTTTTTGCTGTTTAGTCCAGTTGTGGTCTCTGGGTAGGTTGTCGTCTAAGTACTTCAATAGAGTCCTTTCTCCTTCGGTCAAAGGACTCTTGGAGGTATTTAGTTGTTCCCAATTTGGATAAAGGCGTATTTCCATTTTCGTTATTCTTATTTCAAATGGTTGCCAACGTCCAAGTGTTTACGCCGTGCCCCGCCGGAGCTATGAAAGATTCAATTTCCCGCGTAAGAGGGGCGAGCACAACTGTGTTCGCCTACCAAGACTTTGCACAAGCCTTATCAAACGAGTGGGGGTCATCGTTTTTCGCTGTTAAGCGAAGACTACACCCGACCCCAACATTTTTCTTTTGAGTAATACTCATCCCAATACTTTACAGCAGCAATAGAGAAATGATTATTGGGAGAGTTAGGGTTTGTCTTCATCACATGGATTAAGAACCACCAAAAATCTGAGAGATTCATCATTTTCAGGAATCTAGGCTTCTTGGAAATAACGAAGAATTTGTCATCGAAGGCGGTAAACTTCTGTGGTTCATTTGCTGCAAAGAAGTCTATCATTGCCGCCAGCGAATGATCTGCCAACCTCACTGCATCCGTGGCCGCTTTCGGGCGCACTAAGTCTTCCGGCAATGTCAACGTATTGTCATCATTAATATCTGCATAGAGAGATTTCTCTCTACCGGCGTATAGGCGCAAATTCAGGTCGAGGAAGTATTTGATATTCTTTTCATCAGTTCCGGCCTTGCGCAGCAAAGCGCTCAAACCCATACAAATCTTCGTCCTATGGCTCTCAAGATTCTGTTTCAGCATAGCTTGCACTGCCGGGTTTGCGAGGTTGCGATTCACCGAATCAAATGCCATGGAAGCCTTGCCCGTTTCCTCTATAGAAGCACATCCAAGGAAGTATGCCCCAGGCCATTTCTTGTGGAGTAGCAAGATTTTCGCCTCCTCAAGCAAAAGGGCTGCATTCTTCAGCGCGTTGCCTTTATGGGAGTTTAGTAGATCGACTGTGATTGTGTATTTTCTTTCCTTGATCATCTGAATGCAGTCTTCTCCTAACTATAATTTGGACGAAGTACGTCTACCATCCCAATCTGGGATAATAGACGCACCTTCATTTCGACTCTCTCTATCATCCATCCTCCAAGGCCGACCCACCCCATCAGAGGAGAGACCACCATAGTTTTCAACCGATAACCGGGCCTGTTTCACTCAGAGCAAGAGGCTCTATGTTTGACAAACTTCTAATTGACAAACCTATGC
The DNA here is from genome assembly GCA_043804415.1 of Candidatus Latescibacterota bacterium. Taxonomy (GTDB): domain Bacteria; phylum Latescibacterota; class 4484-107; order 4484-107; family 4484-107; genus 4484-107. The sequence continues at coordinate 3,729 of JAZDJA010000235.1, forward strand.
CGCTCAGGAATTCAGAGGTTCTTCATAATACTCGTTCCACCGACAGAAGTCAAGATAAAAAATCACTCCTGCACAGAAAAGCCACCTGCCTCTGTGCCTTTGCCCCTTTGTGCCTTTACCCCTTTGTGCCTCAGTTTCCCCCTCTCACTCACCCACCGGCAAATCCCAGATCACCCCCTCCACGATGGTGCTGAGGTAGTCCTCGGGGTCGGTGGTCCGGTAGTAGGCGGTGATAACCTTGCCGTCCGCGCGTTGGGTCGAAAACGGATGGCCATTGGGATAGGGATGCGGGGCGTTCCAACACAGCGCGCCGAACCAGCAGAGCATAAGCCGGTTCTCGGTATCCCACGTCTTGCCCTCATCTGCACTGATCAAGGCCTGCGCGCCCATCGGGTAGTGGCGCACGCCGTGGGTCAGGAGCAGGCGTCCGTCGGCCAGCGGAAGCAGGTGACCAGGCACTTCCATGTAGTAAGTGACGGGACGCGGTGGACTCCAAGTGTGTCCCTCATCCTCCGACTCGGTGATCGCCAGAAAATCGTGGCCCTCGTTGTTGTCGTCCCACTCCGGATGATAGCCATAGGGAAGCTCCTCCCTGGGCATTCGCAGGCCAAAGAGCCTGAGCAGGGCCACAAATTTCCCGGAGGGCAGCCTCACAAAAGACTGGTCGTGGCAGTCCTTTCCGATAAACCAGTGATCGGAGACCGTACGTCCACCATCGGTGGAGCGAAACGCCCACGTCTCAAATCGGCGGTTTACATTCAGATTGTAGTTGGACGCAAAGAGAATGATCGAGCCGTCAGGACACACGATATTCTGGCGCGTGGGCCAGCCGTGCCCGTCGGTCCAGACCGCGGAACAATCCATCTTCCAGGGGGCGCTCCACGTCCTGCCGAAATCTTTCGACTCCGTGAAAAACGGGCCAGCAGAGACGACATGCGGGCCGGAATGATCCCTTCCGACCGTGGCCATCAGCAGGCGTCCGTCCGGAAGTTGCAGGATGCGGCCCTCATAGTTGGGGCCGATCGCATCCGGTGAGATCGGAACCACCGGCTCGGACCAGGTGCTCCCCCCATCGGAGGACCAGCGCACCTCGTTGAACATCGGGCCGGGAATCTGGAGGAGACTCTTGCTCGTATCCGCCGAGTAGTTGCGGGCGTATGCGGCCAGCAGCTCTCCGTTTTGCATCCCGTGAATCTCCGGCTTCCCCGCTGTGGGGCCGCCGATGTGGATACGACGGGCCTGCTGCGATCGGACCGTGTAGATCTGGTCGGTATCCAGCCCGGTCATCCCCCAGATCATCTCTCCCTGAAATCGTTTTTCCTCTTGCTTGCACATGGATGGTTTGCTCCTTGTTTTTGGACACAAATTTGGAACGTGACGTTTTTTCGAAAAGAGATTGAAACCCATTGAACACCGAAGGACACTGAAATACACCGAAAAGGAATAGCAAACAGGACCATCCAGGAGGAAAGCGAACCCCGTCACCAGCTTGCCGCAAATCCGCTAATCTTCTTCCGGCCTCCAACGCACGGCCTGCACGCTCCACGGTTCGATCGGCATGGATCCCCCATCCAGACGGATGTTGCCCACCACGGTGACAATCGTGCCATCCGACAGCACCACACTGGCCGCATAGCCCGAGCCATCGCTCAGGTGATAGACCGTGCGCGCCCAGGTCTTCCCGCCGTCTGCGCTGACGCGGCCGATGGTCTCTCCCTGGTCATAGGGGTAGCGCCATAGAGGCTTCGCCGCGGCCGGCAAAATCCGGGTAATCGGGCCGAATACGCTCACATGGCTGGGCAACGAGTTCTCCATTCCGTTTGGCCCAAAGCTGTGACTCATTCGAATAGATCGCGTGCTTCTCCACAGGTTCCTTCCTGTTCTTGCTGTGCTGATCCGACTCCGGTGATTCAAAGGCTGCCAGCCCGCTGCGCTTCGGGTGTCGAGGGCCGGTGCCTTCTGTGCGTCAAAACCTGGCCGCTTCCCGCTGAAGGCAGTCCGCATAGTGGCGTATGTTGTCAAAGGACACTTCTGCGCCCACAGCGCCGTGGGCATCTATGGAGGGCATGGACCTTCCGTGCTGGTAAAACATGCGGGCTGTCCGTTCCACTTCCCGCCGGATCCCGTCCGGATCGGCGGTCAGGACGGTTCTGTCAATACCGCCGATCAGTGCCAGATCAGGATGGGTGCGCCGGACCGCGATCGGATCCGTCCCGCCCGAGACGTCCAAGGGCATGATCCCATTGATGCCGATCTCCTTCCAGAGCGGAAGAAGCGATGCGATATTGCCGCCGGACTCGAGGAATACGAAGGGGACCGCCCATTTTCTGCAGACGTCCACGATGCGTCCCAGCTTGGGGCAGACCAGCTTGTGATAGGTGGCGGGCGACATGAAGGGACCGGCCTTGAAGGTCGCCTCTTCATCCAGCATCACGGCATCCGGCACTCTTTGGGAAAATGCGGATTCCATTTGAGCGGTGACAAACCAGGTGAGATGCTCATAGATCTCCTCCACAAGCGGCAGTTGGTCATAGAGCATCAGGGCCGCATTCTCAAAGCCCGCCCAGATGATGAACCAGTAGGTGGGGCCGAGGACGCTGAACAGCGTGGGAAGTCCGTCCTCCGGCACGCAGGAGCCGGAAAAACCGTCACTATGCCCGGCAGGTGAGGGATGCCCGGGTTTCCCCTGGGCGAAACGCTGCCAGCACATCCGCCTTTCGGGCGACCTGGGATCCATACGTTTCTTGATAATCTCCCAACTGGCCCGGTCCCGAAGCGGGAACTGGATTGTTTGGATCGACTCTCCTCGAGGGGCTTCCGTCCTCGCTCGGCGCAGGATCCCGCCCGCCTCATCCTCAATGAATTCATACTGGTCGTCGTCGGCTACGACCCGTTCGCCGAGTTCAGGCACACAACCCCAATCCAACCCGCCGTGACCCGCGCGTTCGAAACCCAGAAACTCATAGGCGTCCGCATCCGTAGGCAGCCCTTCCCGATGCCAGCGATCCACCGCCTCCTTTAGAAATACGGACTCCCAGAGAAAGGGCCGGTCCGTTCGGTCCCCTCCGAGCGTGGCTAAGAATCGCTCTTGCGCAGTCACACTGTGCTCTCCGATCAGTAGCTTCGGAGCCTCGATAATCCGCAAACCCGTGAGGCTCCTGAAAAAGTCCAAGAGGATGACTTGGCACCGCTTCGCTCACCGTGGCAAAATGGCTTTCTTTGTAGGGGATATTGGAACCTTTCCCCTAGGCAAAAATCGAAGATCTTTCCCTCATGAGCCAAGGAAATCTTCTCGGGCAAAATGCTTGTAAGCGTTTGGTGGAACAGACATTCCTGTCTGTTCAGGTTACTGGTCATACCCGTCAGACAAGAATGTCTGACCTACTTACCCCAACGAGATGACTGCTCCTCCAAGGCTTTGTCAGGAGGCTCCCTTGTCACTGGATCGGCCCGGGCGGTGCGGGGTGGATCCCGCCCTCCCCATCGATCCTGATAAACTGCCCCATGATCCTGCCATTGGGCGCGTTCCCATGCGTCGCGCTAAGCACAAGAATCCTCCCGTCCGACATCTCCAGAAGGCTCGCCCCCATGCCGGAACCGGCATACCCCCCGATGTGCGTGGGCTCACTCCAAGTCCAGCCGTCATCCATGCTCGTGAAGAGTCCCCAGCCCCGGACCGCCAGGATCAGCTTGTCGTCCCGGGTTCGCATGATTGCCGGGCAGCTGGCACCGAAAAAGGGGATGCCGGCCGGCCTAACCTTGCTCCAGGTCCTTCCCCCATTTCGGGAACGGGACTGCCCGACAGAGTTCGAGTAGTTGCTGCGCAGGAGGCATAAGAGTTCGCCATTTTGTAGTTCCACCCAACTGCTCTCATTCCGCTCCCACTCAGTCGCGTCCACCGGAGTGACCGCCCACGTCTTTCCACGATCTGTCGTACGGGCAAACTGCACCTGGTCGGAGTGATAGTTCCCATCCGGGTTGTTGCGCCAGAATCCGGAGAGTGCGATCGTGCCGTCGCGCAACTCCCCAAGCGTTCCCGCTTCAAGAAACAGCACAGATCCTGCTTTGCCACGGACGGAAGCGTAGGCCTCTCCTGCCGGGAAGGGCACCTGCATACGCTCGTAATCCGACCAGGTTTTTCCGCCGTCTGTGGAGCGGGACAGGGCATTCCAGAAGTTGTCGCTGTTTATTTCGTCAAAATTCTTGCCGGTATCCACCCAGGTCACCGCTGGGTTCTGCTCCATCCTTATCGCCCAGAGTTGGTCCAACGATTTGAGGTAGTGGCCCATTCGCCCTCGTACGGGCGTCTCCCAGCTCAAGCCGTAGTCCCGGGAACGCGTTACCCAGGTCGTTCCGCCTTCACCGGAAAAACCGACCCGTATTTCGTCATCGGGCAACAGCACAGCAGCGGCGCCGGATTGTTTTGAGGAAATCCGGGGATCCCATCCCACTGTGAATTGCTTTGGCATTTCGCTTTCGGCCATGTGCCAGACCGATTCTTGCTCCAAAGGACGCCCCGCTACCTCCATATCCTTCCACGCGGCCACCCCTTCCGTGCACCCCACACCGACCACCCCCGCCGCATAGGCCTCATCCCTGATCTGGCATACAAAGCGCTCCTCGAAAAAGACGATAATCTCAGGGCCGACACATGCCACCCGCAGCGCGTACCATTTTTCCGGATCGACATCCGCCCGGTAGATGCCGACTTTCCGCCTGTACCCCAACATCCGCTGATAGCCATCGTCACAGCCCTTCCAGATGCTGGCCATGATAAATGCCTCCGTGGACGGCAGATTCATCTGCGTGCTGAAGGAAACCGCGTAAAAGCGACGGCTGTCCAAAGATCGCACGATCAATTCCGGGGTCGCACCGCCGGCGTAGCAGAATTGCCACTTTCCCGTGACCTCACAATCCCGGTATATGTGTTCGATCTGGAAAGCACGGTGGGTATCCATGGCCCAGAAGGAGCTGGCCGGGCAGATTAGTTCGCCCCTCTCGTTGGTCTGCCAGGGACCGTTTACAAATTGCCAGGCCGCCTCATAACCCTTATATGCGAGCGGCCGGGGCTCAGCGGTGTCACACGGGCCACTTTCTCTGTTTGTTTTGGTGTTCACAGACCATCCCTTTCTCTTCACGTCAACTACGCCCAAGCCGAACGTCTTCGGCGCAGCTGTCTTACTCCGGCGTCCAGCGAATGGCCGTAAGCACGGTATGACCGGAGGCGCCGTCCCACGTTTCTCTGGCCGCCATCGCGTCGGTGGTCCCGGCGATGGTCAGGATCAGATCGTCCTGCAACACCACACGTTCGTTGTAGCCACTCAACGCCGTGTCGGAGTAAACACAATAGACCTCGTCCCCTTTCTCAGCCGGCACACGGGTCAGTTTCCCGCCGCGCAAGGAGGAGTTGGCCCCCTTATGCATGGCGGCCAGATCGTCCGACGACGGGGTTTCGACACCGCCGACACGGGAGTTCGCAGAGGCTTCTCTTCTCTCCCACTCATGGAACAGGTTCGTTTCCCGAAACCCGCAACATACGGCAAACGTCTCGTTTTTCTGCGCCAGCCGTTTTCGATCTCTCCGGCAACGTCAGGTCAGAAAATGTCCAAAATCTTTGTGCATGGCATCTATGCTCATCTGCACCCAGCGGTCGGGATCCTGATCGGGCAGCGGAGCGATCTCCAGACAGAGCGGCAGTTTTTCGGGATCGGGCGCGCGGTCTCTCAGCACCTCCAGGATCTCTCCCACAGGCACCGTCCCCGCCCCGAGGGGGGTCCACATGATTCGGGGTTCTCCGGTCAGCGTCTTGGGCTGCACACGCATATCCTTGATGTGCGTCATGACCGTCCACTGGGCCACCGCACGCGCCGCATCCAGGGGATCTTCGATCACGCTGTAGGAATTGGCAAAGTCGAAATTGACCCGGAGCCACGGGGAATCGACCTGGGAGATGATCTCCGCGATCTCCGTACACCGATAGTCCATGTGGTTCTCCAGCGCCATGACCACACCGACCGATTCCGCATGGGGCACCAACTCCCGGAAATGCTCGACCATGCGGCGGATCTGAACCGAGACCGGTGGATCCTTGCTGAAGTGATTGTGCACCAGCGCACCGGAGTGCACAGCCGCGATCATGTCCGCACCGAGCGCCTTCGTGATGCGCATCTGTCGCACAAATCGCTCCTTCTCCCCTGCCCACTCCTCATCGTCGGCGGAGAAATCAGCCTGCCCGCCGCCGATCAGGGCAATCCCCTTCTCCTGGGCGTATGCCCGGGTCTTCTCTGCCTCCGCTTCATCCGGAAACCAGGTGCAGCTTAGATAGAGCGGGGACAGTCCCAAATCCGCAGTTTTGTCCACAATCCACCTTTTCTCCTCACCGGGCTTGGGAGATTGCAGTGAACTGGTATGCGGCAGGGGCCAGCCCATATTGAGGAAGGCCGGATGGGTTACATTGAAGATCATCGCGCCCTGATTGTCGTGAGGCGTCGGGGGATAGCAGACCCAGCGGTAACATGCCACGGATAGGCCAAATTTCATAACACGTGTCTCCCAAGATTAGGTGTGCAAAGATACTGGTTCGATTCATGCTGAAAAAGACTCGGAGTGCTCCTGACGAAAGGGGCCATCCTGCCGAATGTCAGCGATCGGGGAGAATTGGGCAGGCGCTGCTAGTGGACGCCGAAAAGATCGGCTGCGTTGTTCCAGAAGATGTCCTCTACCGCGCCATCGGAGAGTTTTTCGGACCAGCACGCCCATTTGAGCGACCGCAGGTGCTCCAGTCCAATCAAATTGGGATGGACCCGTGCGTGCTTTTCTCCCCAAACCGGCGTATCTGCGTATAGCCACAGAAAGGTGTCCGCAACGCCCAGCGATCGCCCCCGGTAGAAAGATACGGGACAGTCGGTGCCATAGAGCAACTTATCCGGACCGATGAGGCGGATAATGGCCTGATGCGCCATCGGCTCGCAGTTGGCGCTGCAGTCAAAATAGAGATTGTCCAGACCGGTCAACTGCGGCAGCCCCTCGAGATTATGTGCGGGCTGAAAGCCGCGTGCCGAGTGAGCGAGGATCAGTTTCATGTTGGGATAGGTCGTGCAGTAATACCGGATCCAGTGGATATTGCTCGGATCGGCTACGGCCCGAGACTTGACCATGTGCAGCGTAATCACCCACCCTTCCTCATGGGCCACCTTGACCAGGCGCTCGGGCAGGTAATCGGGAATATCGGCCTGCCAGGTGGGCTTCACCTTCGCGGCGAGGTGGTAACACTTCAGCCCCTTCGTGCCGAGCCGCCGGGCCTCCTGCCGGACCCACTCCGGATCATCGTCCGGCGTGATGAAGAACGATCCCCGGCTCGCGGGCTCTGTGCGGATCTCCTTGGCGTTGAATTCGTTGGCAACCATGGTCTTTTCGCTTGGCCACGGGATAAACAGACCTTCGATCCTCCGCCCCGGACACAGTCCGGCCATCATCGACCGGTATTCCTGGATGCCAGCGATCCGGGGGACGTCCGGTATGTTGATCTCCTGGTAATCCGGGTGCCAGAGATGGCAATGCGCATCAAACACCTTATCTGGAACAAACGAAGCCAGCTCACGCTGGAAAAACGCACGGTCCTCTTCACGGACCAGTGCCGCCATTTCGTTCTTGCTCATCAATTTTCCTCCAAAGATAGGGGGATGAAGTTACGTGTCCTGGAAAGATCGTATTCCTTGGCTCACCACGAAAGACACGAAAGACACGAAAAAGGCTAACGCAGGGAAGACCCTTTGGATAGGAATTTTCCCTGCGTCCTTTGGGGCTTTGCGGGACATAGGAAGCTAATTCTGTCCACCTAATCTTACTGAGCAACTCAACCCCTACCGTAAATGGCGGTAATTTCCGCGAACGAATAAGCGACACATTTATTTGCGTTCATTGGCGTCATTCGCGGTCGGCTTTTCGGAATGTTTCAGAAGTGATAGCCGGTATGCAAGATCTCCCGGAACAATGGGACCACCCTCCCTTTCGTGGTCTTTTTCGTGTCCTTTCGTGTCTTTTCGTGGTCATTCTGGGTTTTCCATGTTGCGTCCATATGGCCAGCCTCTCACGACTGCCCCATTCTTGTACCGGACTGTGCGGCGCCCTTCAGCAAAAGCGCCAGATGGAAAGGCTGCGTGTTGAACAGATAGACCCCATTCGATTTCGCGCCGAGCGAACGGATCACCTCCACCGATTCCCGGAAGTGCGCGGGCTCGGGCAAGGCCTGGGCGTTGTCAATGGCGCCCAGCACCTTCGTTTCTCCGGGTACGTCTGCGCCCTGCCCCCACTGGGAGAGTTCTACGGGCTGCTCCCGCCGAGAGTGGAGTCCCGACCAGACGCTCATCATCAGATAATCCAGCCATCCTTCCGCGATCCACGTCTTGGGATCAATCCCGTGAAAGGCCAGATCGAAAAACTCCGGCGGGAAAATATCCTTCCGGATGACCCGATAGATTTCTGGCGTGCCGGACCAGATGGAAAGCTTCATCCGCCTCCCGCGTTTCTGGCCGACGCGATCCAGCTCGACGCGCAGCATCTTCAGAAACGTGTTCATGTGCCCGATCTTGTCCGGTTCGTCTCTTTCGAAGAAAGGGATGGCGCGCATGAATTCCAGATGGAGGCCATCCACGTCATATCGCTCCACCACATCGATGGAGTGGGCGACGAAGTGCTCCCGCACCTCGGGCAAGGCCAGATTCGCGCTGAAGGTGTTGGCATACATGGGGCAACTCGCTTCGGAGAGAATCACATGCGGGTTCTTCTCGATCCACGATTCCACCCCGAACTTCTTCATGAACCGGTTCAGGCGAAAGCCCGCCAGCACGGACAGATTTCGCGCGTTGGCACGCTCCAACAGCACGCCAAGGGGATCCATCCCGGCGGCTCTCCAATCTCGCTGCCGTTGGGCGATGTGCGCAAGGCCCTCGTTTTCTTTGGGCACGCGGTCGCACCACGCCTCCTGCAAACCGGGGCTGTAGCTCCAGGCCAGGTTGTTGCCGCATCCCCAGACCACGGCTTCGGCTCCGGCATCGGCATACTGATCCACCATCCCGCGCAGCAGTTCGGGGCCGTCTCCCAAGGGATCGCCCCAGTCCCAGAGCCCGTCGTTGTCATAGACGATCTTGAGCGCCGCCATGGAGGACCGGTGCTTCACCAGGGCCTTCTGACAGGCGGCATCCGCAAGGGACCATCGAAACTGCGCGCCCCAATCTCCGGTGGGAAATGTCATATTCTTCATCCTTTCTGTGCTGTTTGGGCCTCCGCGATCCTCTGCCCCTCTCCCAAAAAAGCGAAACAACGCGAAGGGCTCCTTCCAATCATTTGGCGCGCCTGGCGATGTGCCCGATAACCAACCACCATTCGCAAATCATCCATCTATTCCACCACCGTCACCTTCACCGCCACCTCTTCGACCCACATGCCGAAACTGATCCTCGGGGCCGTCTCGATCAACCGGAAGCCGATCTCATTGTCGCCCGTTCGCGCTGGCGGCGCCGTAAGGGGAAGGTCGAACTGAAACCAGGGAAACAGGCTCCTCTCCGTTCCGTAGCTCCGTCCGCGGCCCCAATGGGTACGAACAAAGCGCTCCATTTCAATCGGCGTGCCATTGAGATCCACTTCCAACACGTCCGCCATGGTCATGTTGATGACCTTAAACCGCAACTGGGCGGAAAGATCCGGATCGGTCAGATCCTCCATGATCCGAAATCGGAACCCCTCCCGCTTCCCAAGCTCCGTTCTTGAAAGGCGCGTACTGTCGCATCGGGAGCCCGGGCCGCCCCCCAAAGGCCAAGTCTTTGCCCACATGGGATAATACTGATAGTGCCGATCCTTGCCCATGACAAGGTCCCGATCTCCGATCTCTTGGATCGCGTTCATGGCTATGTGCCACGAATCCCGGATCAATGCGCTGGGCATGTAGGAATCCGGAAGGGCAAGCTGGCCCACGAAAAAGTTGTACATCGAGATGCCATCCGCTCCTCCGGCATAGTAATTGTTCGCAGCCGCCCGAAGATGGGCTTCGGTCAAAGGGCGGGTATCGTCCGAGGAACGCATGGGATGCACGCTGGGATAGAGCTTGCACCTTGTGCCTTGCGTCAACTCCTTGAAGGTCTCCACGGGCATGTTGAAATCCGTGTAGTAGAAATCGGAGGGGATCAGATAGTCCAACAGCCCCTCGGAAAGCCATGCCTCAAGGTCGATCCCCATCTCCTCGGTGGCCGCCACCGTGGGAGCCACCCGGGTACCCAAAAGCAGGCGGTCTTTCCCTTTCTCCCGGGCCACGCGATCGAGCATCTTCCGGATCCGTCGCACAAACTCGGTGAGAATCGGCGACTTCTCCCGCTCCTCTCCTTTTGGAAACATCACGCCCCAGCGCATCCAGTCCAACTCGATGCCTTCTATTTCATACCCCTCGGCCGCCTCCTGGATGATGGCAAACCGATGATCCCGCACCTCTTTGATGGAATAGTCCAGTGCACCCCGTCTTCCGGGCACACGCCAGTCGAGGTGATCCAGGAGGAAGCGGCTGCTCAGCGCATCGTCGTCCTGGGCGATGGCATGTTCGTCGTTCATCCGAAACACGGCCAGAAAATCGATCCCGTGATGGTGACAGCGCTCGGAAATAACCCTCATCGGATCGTCTCCCGCTCGGATCAACGCGTGCACATTTTCCGAAACCTGCCACGACCACGTGCTTTCAGAGGCGTTGAGGGACTCGTGTCCCGAACCGAACACCTCTCCTTTGCGGGTATCAAAATAGCAGACATCGGGAATGCCGGCGATCCAACTTAAGGCATCCACCTGCGTGCCGGCCAATTGATCCACCCATCGCTCGAGCGTCTCCTTTTGCATATCTCCGGGTCCGCACATAAATAGCTCGGAGGAGTCATCATAGTAGAGAATTCTCCATTTGCGGTCTGGTTGCTTCACATGCTCTCCCTTTTCTTCGTCGCGTCCTCATCGGACGGAAACGGATAGCTTCGAGGTGCGAAGCTGTTCGGTCAGCGCTGCCATGGACTCCTCATCGGGCGGCTCCATGCCCGCAAGCCGATAGGGAATCGCCAGCTGCCTGTATTTGGGTTCGCCCAACGCGTGATAGGTGAGAAGCTCCACAGAGATCTTTCGGTTGAGGCTTTGCAGGAATTCTTTGAGATGCCGGATGGGCTCCGGATGATCGTTGATCCCGGGGATGATCGGCACCCGGACGGTCACGGGAATGCGCGCCTCCAATACGGCTTTCAGGTTCTCCAGGATCAGCCGGTTATCCACCCCGGTGTATTCTCGATGCCGATTGGCGTCCACGATCTTGACGTCATAGTAACACATGTCCGCAAGAGACAATACACGGAGTAGATCCACGCCCTGCGCATAGCCGCAGGTTTCCACCACCGTATGAACGCCGTGTTCCCTGGCCAGAACCAACAGCACCTCAGAAAACGCGAGCTGTGCCAGCGGCTCCCCACCGGACAGGGTCATGCCGCCGCCGGAGTTTCCGTAATAGGGCGCGTCTTTGAGCACCTCCCGCAAGACTTCCTGCGCTTCCATCCGGGAACCCACGCTGTAAAGGGCACCGCTGGGGCATCCCTCCGCGCATTTTCCGCACGCCACACATGCCGTCCGGTCCCAGATGGGACTCCCATTTTCCAGGCGGTGGGCTGCATTTGGACAGATCTGGGCGCATTCCCCGCAGCCGATGCAGGGATCGGCGTTGAAACCGATCTCCCGCCCCGTCCGCATTGTCTCCGGATTGTGACACCACTGGCAGCGCAACGGGCAGCCCTTGAGAAAAACAACCGTACGCACGCCCGGTCCATCCTCCAGGGATCCCCGCTGGATGTTAGAGATCCAGCCGGAGCGCATCTGTAGTCTGTTTAGGTTAGGGGACATAATCCTAGTGACTCGCCTTAGGTTGTCAAGAAGAGGAAGCGTGAAACGTGAAAGACATGCACCCCATTCAGTGCGGTTCTCTGGGTTCTCCCTCGATACGAACGGGGAGACTGTGAGCAAACCGAACGGCCAGACTCTCGGGGTTGGTTCCCTCTCCCACTCTCTTCCTTTCCCACTTTCCGATCTCCCCTGTCGCGTCCGGCCGCTGCGGGGTGAAGTGGGTTCTGCTCTTACGCACAACGGTGTTTCGTCCGGGCGATGATGTGGTCCTGCATGGCCCTGTCCAGCAGGCAAAACCGATAGCTGTACCCGGAGACCCGGACCTGAAGGTTACGATAGGTTTCGGGCTCCTGCTGGGCTTTTTTCAGCGTGTCCACCGTCACCACATTGAGCTGCAACTGGCCCAACCCCCGGTCGATGGAGGTCTTGAGGATGGCCACCAATTGATCCCGCCGAGCCCCCTCAAAGAGCGCCGGATCCACTTCGATGATGGCAGAACTGCTTGCGGCAGCCAAGTGATGCGGCATCTTGATCAGCGAGTTGAGCACCGCGGTCAGTCCGGTCGCATCCCGCCCCTGCATGGGAGAGAGGCTGTAGGCGAGCGGATCACCGGCATGACGGCCATCGGGAGAAGCGCCGGTCTTGTCTCCACATGGATTCAGATGCCAGACGAAGGAGAACAGGTGTACGTGGAATCTTCCGCCGGAGACCGTGCGATGGCCGTGCATGAGTTGACAATAGTGGGCTGCCACTTCTGCTGCAATGCAATCCACCTCGTCCTCGTCATTTCCGTATTTGGGCGCCTTCCTGAGCAGCGTGAGCCGCTCCTTTTCCGCGCCCTCGTAATTGGTCCGGAGCAATCGGCCCAGCTGATCCAGAGAGAGGGTTCCCTCCTCGAACACGAGCTTCCGGATCGCAGCGAGGGAATCGGCCACATTGGGGATCCCGATGCCGCAGCAGGAATGGTAATCATACAAGGCCCCTCCTGCGGTGATGTCCCGCCCCCGATCCAGGCATGCCGCAGTCAGCATCGAGCGATACGGAAGTGGAAAGGTGCCCCGTTGACTCAGCTCTCCCGCATTGGACAGAAAGACCGCATGCGCCGCAAAGTATGCCACTTGCCTTTTGTAGGCCTCCATGATCTCGTGCGCGGACGTGAAGGATTCCAAAGCACCCGTCTGGGGTCCCAGTTGCTTCCCGCTTGCAGGATCTTTCCCGTCGTAGAGGGCAAGCTCGAAACACTTGGCCAGATTCATCATGTGGCTGACCGCATGGGGATTGGCCTTTCCGGGGATGGTGATCTCCACACACCCAATGGGCGCATAATCCCGCGCGTCTTGGATGGGAATCTTCTTTTCGACCAAGGCCGGAACTATGGCATCGTCATTGAACAGGAACGGGATGCCCCCTCCTTTTCCCATCATTTCCACGCAGCGCGCAAGAAGTTTTTTGGGCGTGTTCTTATGCACCCGCACTGAAAGACAGCGGATAAATGCCAGCGCATCCGTGGCGTCGAACATCAGATAGGTCAGCGGGTTGGTGGCATCGTGCCCATCATCCGTCTGCCCGGAGAGCACCACCTGCTGCACATCGTAGGTTTGGTAGAGCTTGATCCACAGCGCCTCTATCAGCTCCAGGGCCTCCTCGTCCGTGAGGCGCCCGGCCTCCTTGTCCGCTTTGTAGTAGGGATAGAGAATCTGGTCAAGACGTCCCAGAGAATTCGCATTGACCCCGTCCTCCCAACAGGTGATCACGTGCCCAAACCAAAGCGACTGGAGGGCCTCCCGAAACGTGCGCGCCGGATGGGCGGGAACCCGTTCGCACACTGAAGCGATCTCTATTAGCCATTGAGACTCTTCGGGTTGGGGGCATGCCTTGGCCCTGTCCCGGGCTTCCCTGGCATAGCGCTGGCCGAGCACGGCGCCCTCCTGGGCGATGCATTGGCAGGCTTGGTAGAATACAAGCTGCTCCGGTGCTTGCGGATCGGAGAAGTCCAGCTGATCCATCCGATCCTGAATCTCGCTCCCGATTCCGACGAAACCACGCTCCAGCAGTGTTTGGAAGGACCGCACGCTGTGGTTGAGGCAGAGGCCCGAGCCGAAGAAGATCCCCGCGTCCATTTCATCCTTCAGGAACTGGGGGATCGAAGGATCGTTGAAAACACAGGCCTCGTGTCCGAACAGGCGATGCCAATCCGCTCTCACCTGGTGGAGAAATTCCCTCTGATCCGCATTCAGCGGGCTCTTGTCGATTCGGCTGCAAAGCTGATCGTCCGCAACGTTCCACTGATCCGGAAAATCCAGGCCGAAATCGGGCGTGTTATGATGGCTCACGAGAAACTCGTCCGGGTAGATTTCCGGCGGCCAGTGCCGGATCACCTCCGCCAGCGCCCGGGCTCTTCGGATGATCAGCGGAAGCCCCACAGAGTCCTGGTAGCTCCGGGCCGCAAGCACGCCTCGCACGCCGCGGAAAGGGTGCTCCTCCTCCAGTGCAATCCCCCGAAGACGCGCCATCCGCTCGCTTATGGAACTGGGGGTTTCTTTCATCGCACGATCCCTTCGTTGAGGTGCATGGAAAAAGATACGCGGAAAAAGCCAACACGTAACCGCGGATGGAGCGGATTATACGGATTACACAGATCAAACACAATAGGCTGATGACACGGCTCTTGAGCCGTTACGGATCCCGTAATCCGCTCCGTCCGTAAATCCTCGGAGAAGCCCAGGTATCCTGCACGGCTCAACAATCAGAATGGTCCGCGCTAGTTCTCCAGCCAGTAGGAATACAAGCGCGCATTTCGCAGACGGAAGCGCAAACTCACCACCTGGCCCCTTGCAGCCGAAGGATTCCCTTCCGACCAGTGAATCCTTCCGCGAAGCAAATCACCCGTTACCGGCTCGGAAAGGGCGATCTCCTTGCCCTCGCTGTCGACGACCTGGGCACAGACCTCCCCCTTGGACGCCTCGCAGTTGACATACAGCCCCTCGCCCGTCCATACAAACGGCCGGGTCTCGAGCATACCTTCGTCCGCGCCGGCATCCAGCGAAATAAACCCGTCCCGTCGCAATACAGCCAGACAGATCGCGCCCCAACCTTCTTCCAGGTCAGCGCGCTCTTCCACCGTTAGGCTATCTGGGCTCCGCTTGCTGCCGTCCGGGTAGGAGGCATAGATGTTATCGCGCCACTTCATGCCCGAGTAGTAAAACCACAATTCGTCGCCGCGCACAACCGGACGATTGGTGATGGCCAGCTGGATGCGATCCCACACCCCGACCAACGCGTTGTCCGTGCGCGAGGGACCGATAAACGGCTCGCGATCCCCCAGCCACTCCCAATGCATAAGATCCCGGCTTGCGATGAGCTTGATCAGATCGAACCCATCGGTATTCGTGCCCTCCCCATCGGTGCCGGTGGGATGATACATCATCGGCCAGCCGATGTAAAGGCCCTCGTAAGGGAACAGTCCCACGTTGTAGCACTCCGCACGCCAGGTGGGATGGTGGGGCTTGCCTTCCGACGGCATCCATCCCGTTTCGGGATCCGGATCCACAAACAGCGGGTTGGCCAGGCCCGGATCGGCAAGCCTTTGCCGGATGGCCTCTGCCGCCATGGGTTGGTCCTCGGCGTCGGCTCCGAAAAGAAATCGGGGCTCCGTCCAATGCAGAAAATCTTCGCTGAGGGAGATATTAAATGCCCGGCCGTATGGATTCCCCCCCTTGACCGGCGCCAGAAAACGCCTGTTAGGCCGGTCATAGGTGAGCGTGCCTTCATCGCCGGACGGGATATTCGGCACGTCGAGTACACGCCAATGGATGCAATCCGGGCTGACTATCGGTCGGCGGCCCTCTGCCCCGAACAGGCCCTTGTATCGCCGCGAAGGATCCGCATCGTCCGGATCATACTCCACGCACTCCAGACAGCTCGCTGGCCAGGTGAGTGCGGGATCCACCACGATGCGATTGTTCTTCCTCGAGCCGTAGAGCGTCATCTGCCCCAGATCGGACTTTTCCCAGCAAATGCCATCCTTGGAGACGGCCAGGGCGGGGCCCACCATGGCGGGGTTGTCCATGGTATACGCCAGATACACGAGTTTGTATACCCCTTCGTCCGGCACCCACATGGGCGCTGAGCGCGTCTGGACCATGGTGCCATCGGAGGGAATATCGGGCGTCAAGACCGCGCCCCGCTTCTCGGGCTGGTGCATGGTCCGGGAAAGACGCTCCATCCGGGAAACAGCAAAAGCGTCCAGAAAAAGTTGTCTTTGTCCGGGTGAAACCTCGAAGACCGTTCCCATTTCCTTCTCCCTCGTGAGTGTTCTTCCTGGATCCGACAGGCCCAGTCATCCTTGCGCCGGACCGGATGCCCCTCCCTGCGCCACCCAATACGAATACAAGCGTGCGTTTCGCAGACTGAAGCGCAGGGTCACTTTCTGGCCCCGCAGAGCCGAAAGGCCCCCCTCAGCCCAGTGGATCCGTTCGCGAAGCTGATCGCCCGTAATCGGCTCGGAGGCGGCGACTACCCTGCCATCACGCTGCATGACCTGTACACTGACCTCCCCGTTGGACGCATCGCAATTCACAAAGAGGCTGTCGCCGGTCAATACAAACGAGCGGGTCACGAGAACGCCTTTCTCATCCCCGGCATCGAGCGAGACAAATCCATCCCGACGCAAAACAGCCAGACAGATCGCGCCGCTGTCCCCCTGATCCGAACTCACATACGCATAGTGTTTGATCCCGGTATAATAGAACCAGAGCTCGGTCCCTCGAACCACCGGAGAGGACGGGCCGATGATACATTGCAGGTCGTACGCGCCAGAGCCTGCCGGCGACGCGTCAATAAAAGGCTGCCTGTCGCCCACCCGGTCCCAGTGATGCAGATCCCGGCTGCACGCCAGCTGCACGTGATGGAACCCCGTCCAGTCCCCGTATTGGCGGACCGCATCCAGGATCTCTGGCGACAGCCCCATGCCGTCAAACCCCTCCCAGTCCTTGGAGACCTTGCCCGTCTGGTGAAACAGAGACGGCAGACCGATGAATAGCCCCTCATACCGAAAGATCCCCATGTTATACACGTCCACATTGTAGTGTTCAGGCGTGTGGTGCTCCGGAGTCTTGAGCGCGGGATCGGCAAACCGCCGTGCGATGTGCGTGTGCCCTCGTTCCTGGTCCCGATCATCGGCGTGAAACACCAACTCCGGATCACTCCAGCGTTCGAAATCCTGGCTGGTGGAGAGGAACACGGACCGTCCGTACGGTCCCCCATGTTTCACTGCGGCGATGAAGGTGCGCGAAGGGCGGTCATAGCTCAAATTTGCCTCGTCCCCGGAGGGAATCTTCGGCACATCCAGCCGCTGCCAGTGGATGCCGTCCGGACTGACCAAAGGCTCGCGGCCGTCGCAATGCCCCAGCCCCTTGTATCGCCTGGCAGGATCCGGATCGTCGGGATCGATCACCACATTGGTGATGGCATTGGCAGCCCACGTGAGCTTCGGATCCACGGTGACAAAATTGTTCTCCAGAGAACCATTCACCTCCATCTGGCGCAGGATGGGTTTTTCCCAATGCACGCCGTCTCTGCTTGTGGCAACGGTGGTTCCCGCAACGCCCGGGAAAGGCGTGGACGTGATCATCCAGAGCTTGAAAACCTCCTCCTCCGCGTCCCAGGCCGGCGCACAACGGGTCTGGAGCACCGATTCCCAAAGGCGGTCGGGGCGGATGACCGCGCCCTTTTTCTCCGGTTGATGCAGCGACCGGGAAAGCCCTTCGATCCGATCAATACCGCAGTCGTCCAGAAAAAGTTGTCTTTCTCCAGGTGGAACGTCCAAGAGGGCTTCCGTGTGTTTCTTCATAAGTGACTTCCTCAGGTCTTGCGCGTAACATCCTGCATTGCGCCAGACCCATGACCACTCAGTTTGGGTTGTTCACAAGTCGCTGTTCTTGCGCTGGGGTCTATGGAGTGCGCAGGCTTGACTGCGTGTTGGGAAGCGGCCGCATGGATCCGCCCACACTAGATCGGCCGTATCCTACTGTCGTATGACATCTTGTGCCAGATACCTCAGTCATTGCTTGGCCCGAAACCTTCAGCGGAGACCAACCTCATCCAAGAGATCTCGCTTCTCAACTGGAAATCTCAAAGAAACGGGCCCCGTGTTTCTGCGGGATGGTCACCTTCAGGATGCCTGCTTGTGGGTCCCATCCGTATTCACATCCTGTATAGGAGGGATACGCGCAGGACACCGAAAGGGTTCCGCTATCGGCCAAACGCAACGGCAGCTCGCACGTATCCCCCTCGCTGTCCAGCCTCCAGACAGAAAGAAACAATTTCGCGCCGCAGGTAAGGCCCAGGCTGGTCCATTCGTCTGAAAACGAGGGGAGCCCCAGCGGCCAGAAAGGGAGTCCCTGGGAAATACAGCTACGGATGGACTTATAGTACCGGATTCCCTCTCCAACAAGCGAGAAGCACTCAGGGGAGAGATCGGTGATGGCTCCGCTCATGTAAACCCTTCCGAGCATGCCATTGACCATGTTGAATACCACTTCCTCCCTGTCCGCCTCTTTTCTGGGATAGCACCAGATGCCGCTCTGCTCTGGGGTCAGGGCTGTGGGACAGGACGCAGCCAGGATGGCCATCTTTCGATAATCGATCTGATCGGTGATCGAATGCAGACTGAGCCGGCTGAGCATGGCATAATCGCCTCCCATGCTTCCGCTGCTGCAGTGCTCGACCAGCAGGCCGGGATACCGTCCGAACACACCGTCCAGCCAGGCCAGGTAAGCGCGGTTGTGCCCGAGGAGTCCGTCCCCGAAGCTGTCGGCGTTCACTTCGGTGCCGGGGCCGCCACTGACAGTCGAGTCTATCTTGATGAATCCTGCGCCATATTCGTTCACCACGCGGTCGATCACCTCATCCGCAAAAGCGACCACCTCCGGGTTTCGAAAATCGAGCAGATGTTTCCCGTGGTCCACCACACGCTTGCCGTGGCGCACAAAAAACCAGCTGTCAGGCACCTTTTGGGCCACAGGACACGCCACGCCCATGGCCTCGATCTCGAGCCAAAGCCCGGGCACCATGCCCTTGGAGCGGATGTAATCCAGCATGGCCCTGATGCCCTCCGGAAAGCGCCTGGCAGAGGGGAGCCATTCCCCCACGCTGTTCCACCACGTGCCCTCGGCATACCAGCCCGCATCGATGCAATAATACTCGCACCCCGACTGCGCGGCCGCATCGATGATTGGGACCTCCTTTTCGGCCGTGGGGTCCGCCCAGAGACAATACATGTAGTCATTGAAGATCACGGGCAGCACGCCCTCTTTCTGCTCCGGGCGCCGGGTCGCCCTTCTGTATCGGGTGATCTCTCGCATGGCGTGCTCAAATCCGCCGGAGACCACACCCACCGCGGCCGGGACGGAAACAAAACGCTCCCCGGAACCCAGACTTTTCCACCAGTGGTTCTCATTCTCCGTGGGACCACTCAACTGAAGGGAGAGCTGTTCCCGCACCTCGCTCAGTTCACAGTGCCAGGACCCGTTGTGCTCAATCTGCCAAAAGAGCGTCGTGCCGCACTCGGTATTCTCAAAACATCCCATGGGCAGATATTCCGAGGAAGACCATGCTCCCGTGCTGCCGTATGCGATGCGCTTTAAAGAAAGCGGGGCCACCTTGGAAAACCCCAGATCAGGAAGTCTGCTGGCTCTCCACTGGGCCTCTCCACTCCACGTATTGTGCGGGATGTGAACCCGGCTTTTCGTCTCCCAGCCTTGTGAACCTTCCTTGGCAATCCCCGTGAGCGCGAAGGACGAAATATACTCGATTCCACGGGATTCGGAGCCAATGTTCACTACCTCTACCCAGGACCTGACCACGGGTATGGCATCAAAGAGCTGGTAGTGGTTGGTGACAGACAGCCCATCGGCTTCGGTGGTTATCTCGAGCTTTCGTCCCTCATCGTTCCGATAGTCCCTGTGAGACACGTATTTGAGGACTTTCGCGGGCATCGTGCCCACATGTTTTACGCCATGATGCTCATCCTGGTCCTCCCCGGTTACCTGCAGCTCCACCATGCGGAAAACCTCCCGACTGCCCGCATCCCCGATGCTGCTCTCCTGACACGGAAGAGACGAGAAATGGAGCAGGTGGACATCCCCGCTCTCATCCGTCTCAAAAACAATGTGGAGTCCATTTTCGCAAACGGTGATAAACCGGCCCATCTAGATCCCTTTCCTTAAGGCTCTCCCCAAAAAGCAAGCACACGAAAATCCCTTTGTCAACAGGTTCCTGCGGAGATTTCCTAGAGCAGGTTCTTTCCGCTGAGAAACTCCCTGATCTTCTCCATCTGCTGGTCCGTGGCGTTCTGGTAGGGATTTCGGCGCCACCGTCCACACACCCCAAACACCTCCATGGCGGCGTGCAGGAGGCCATCATTATCCAGGCCGATTTCCTCGCAGAGATCGAACATGAACGGCATCTCCAGATCCCTCACCATCTCCATGCCGCGCTCGATGTTTCCGTCCTGTATATGTCCCCAGAACGCCATGGCCACACTCGGGCAGAGGGACATGAATTCAGAGAGATACCCATCCGCGCCATAGCACCGCTCGTCCATATAGTTCATCTTCATCCCGCCCGAGAGAAAGGCGCACCTCCCGCGCACCAGAAGGGCCATCCGCTTTCCATACAAGCCACAGATGTCATCCTTGATCGCGACCAATCCGGATTCCACGTCCTCGAGGAGCATGCCCACTGTCGCCAGGGGCAAAGGGGGACCGGGGGCCATGCTGGTCATCGCCATCACGGGCATGACCTGTCCAATGGCCCGGTAGTGCTCATAGAAGGTCTCCGGGTTCCCGGCGTTCCCCCAGTTTGGGGCCAGCGAATTATGGAGGTCAGCACCCCATTTCTTGCATGTATTGGCAAACTCAACAGCGGCCATGGTCGGCCATCGGTTTCCGGATGCGATCACCATCACGCGTTTCTTTGCCTGTGCGATCACAAACTGATTGAGTTGGACAATCTCCTCATCTTTAAGACTGCTGAAATGACTGTCGCCCCAGGTGAGGAGCAGCGCAGTCGTTCCCCCCGCGATGGCCTGCTCTATCTGGTTGGCTACTCCGTCATAGTCCATCGCGCCATTGCGCAGAAATGCAGTCATAATCGAGGGCACCGGACCGGATAGCCCTTTCTTGAACGTGCTGATCTCATATCTGGATTTCTTCATGGGGTACTCACCTTTCGAGGATCATTTCGCGTTCCAACTGCCCGAATCCACCCCTTCGGGAAAACATGCAGATTCCCCTTCTTCGCAATGGGGTCAGCCCACATTCCATTTCACGAGACCCACATCCCGGGGCGCATAGTTATGGGTTTTATCGGGCTGACTCCGGTACCCGGTGCCAAATGCCGTCAACAGATTCCCGTCCGGCAGCAGGACCGTTGAGGTCGCCTGGGGGCTTGCCCACCAGTAATCATCTCCCGAGTAAAGCATCCCCTTTCGGTTTGCGGGCCATTTTGCCAGGATGTAAGGTTTTTCCGCGTCCCATGACTTGCCATGGTCACCGCTCACCAATGCTTCCACGCCAAACTGCTTGAAGCCGTCCTCCGTGTCGGAATAGCCCAGCCTTACCGCGTAGGTCATCACAATGCGGCCATCCGGCATGGCCAACAGGGACGGGTGGTGCCGCCCCCAGTCATACAGCATGTTTACAGCGCTCCAGGTGCATCCGTTATCGGTCGATCTGGAAATGCCAAGACCCGCATAGTGATCGAGTTTCTCCTTGTATTCCTCCGGATTATCCGTGCGGCATGCGGCGATCATATCCCCGTTTGCCGCTCTGAGAAGGGCCACCTCATTGACTCCCGACCATTGCGGGATCCGGACATCTTCCCCCCAGCTCCTGCCCTCATCCGCGCTGTATCGAAGAAAAGCCTGGCTGACGCCCTCCTCTACCACGTGTCCCGCCACGACGCACCGCCTCTTGCCTTCCCACGTATCCACCAGGATGGGATCCCAGCAATATCTGCGATGCGCTCCCCCAAAAGCCGGAGGGTCATTCACCGACTCTTTCCACGTTTGACCATAGTCGTTGCTGAACCATATCTCAGGCGGCACGGAATCCGTCCGCATCAGGGCGGCATTCCCGTCTCCGAGATAGGTCAGCCCGCAACAGATTCCAATATCGGGGTTCCCGTCAGCATCGCGCTTCAGGATATACTCCGGTGTGCTCCATGTGGCGCCCAGGTCGTCGCTGAAGCATACCATGCCCTGAATGGGCGCATCACAGCTGACCAGCATCAACAGCCTGCCCCTCTCCGGCATGAATACCATCGACGGCACCGCCGCCAATCGATTCCACGGCCCGGTCGGGATATTGAGCGCTGCAGGAAGGTCTTCGTAAGTAGTTCCCGCTTCCGAGCATCCGGAAATACTCGAACGTCCGCAATCAATCCGACGTCCGCCCACAATCCTTCTCACCGTGTGCGTTTCCCATCCCTGAACAGCACCGATTGCGTTGTCTCGTTCTGCCATATACCATACTCCCGGTGTTCGATGTTGGAAAGGACCAGAGACACTCTCTCGATCACGCCAATCAGGAAGAAGCCTCTTTCCTGCAGGAGACTCCTCACCCGTCATTATTCTTTCCGAAAACCCGGAAGATCTGCCGCTCTTTCAGACTGACCTGCCCCGGCCCGGGATCGTCCACAAATCCCGGATCATCTGCGGACCGGGCCAGATCGCGAGATCCTTGAACGATCCCACGCTCCCCCCGTCAGTGACGAGTCCGATAGCGCCTTCCGCGTAGGTTCCATCGTGAACGCCCAGATAGACCGGCGAGGAGGATTCATCGGAGAAGGCTGCCTGGATCAAATCTCCGCA
Organism: Candidatus Latescibacterota bacterium; assembly: GCA_043804415.1. Lineage (GTDB taxonomy): Bacteria > Latescibacterota > 4484-107 > 4484-107 > 4484-107 > 4484-107. The sequence goes on from JAZDJA010000235.1 coordinate 26,515, forward strand.
AATCTTTACCTGCAATTGCGCCCATGCTCCTGGTTGGGCCCCGACCACATTGAGGCCGCGCAGCACCGTCAGTTGCCCATTGTCCACGCGTGCGAGCACCGCGATGGGATGCGGAGTGATCTTGAAGATGCCCTTCTCGACCCGCTCCCGCACGTGCTCGTCCAGCACCCCGGGGAAATAGGCGCTCAGGGTTGCGCCCTGCATGGGCTGCGGCTCCCAGCGTTTTCGCGCTTCGCTGTCGGGCATCACCACCATAAAGGCGTAATACGATTTGCCGTCGGGTGAGATGTGGAAAGCCAGCCCTGCCGCCTGGTCGGGCTTGACGTCAGCGCGCAGGTGGAGGTCTGCGAATTGCCGGCCCTCCAGCCTGAGAAGCGCGGGAGCATCGCCGGGGTCGGTCTGTTGCATCACCCCGACACGCCGGCCGGAGAAGCGGATCTGTTCGATGAACGCGTCATTCAAGTGCGGGTAGGGTGAGTCCGCGATGTCTTTCTGCGTAATGCACAAGACCTGATCGCCCGCAGCCACCATCTTGCCGTAGTAGGCCGGGAAAGCCTGCGAGTCCGGCAGTCCCTGCCACGTTTTTCCGTCGTCCAGACTGTAGTAATGTCTCGCTCCCCAATACCAGATCGTGCCATCGTCGGTGCGAATCAGGTTGGGCATGCCCGCGTGCGGCATGGCGGTAACGACCACCGGCGTGTCGCACGCATACTGGCCATCAGGGCGGCGCGTGAGCCAAACAGCAAGCGGATGTTGGAGGTCGTCGGAACGAATAATGAAGAGAAGCCGGCCATCGGCCAGTTCCACGAAGCTGTGTTCCTCACAGCCCTCTTCAGCAGGATTGCCATCCTCATACTTTCCCGAGATCCATTGGATGGCTCCCCAGGTCTTGCCATTGTCGAAGGATTCGCGCAGGCCCAGTAGATATCGCTTTCCAGCCCGGTGCTGCTCACCGTCCTCCTTCCAGCCCGCTGTATCGACCATGCGGCCATCGCGGCACAAGAGCGTTGCCATGCCCTGGCCCACCAACTCCCCATTCGGCGCCAATACCAGGCGGCTGTTATACCCCCGCGCTTCGTCCACCGTATCGGTGGTGTTGCTCGGGACGACGCTCACCACCTGCCATGTATCACCATGGTCGTGAGTGACCATGGTGATATAGTGCACCTGGGTGGTTGTGAGGGCATCCGTCGGCCCCACGTTGAGTGATCCCGAAGCCGCGAATTCCTCCCAATCCCTCATACCATAACCGGAGAAAGTGGCGCGGCCATACCAGGGCGCGTAGCTGGGCTCGAGTCCTGGATTGCCGGTGATCTGGGGGAACCGGATGCTGATCGAGCCGTCCTCCCCCTTCCAGATGCCCACCCAGGCGACGTCCGAGGGCTCCTCCGGAGAGCGGTAGATGGCGCGTCGATCCACATCGGCGACCTGGACGACGTCGTAAGCCTGCCAGTTTCCCGAGACCGTGGACCAGTTACCCGATCCTTTCGAATCTCCACCTTCAACGGGGCGCCCGTCCCCCAACATGCTTATCGGGTGCGTTGCCCAATGCTGGGCGGCACCGACTGATTGATTCCGTTTTTCCATATGCCCAAACTCCCTCCGAGTGCGAGAAAGCACCCATCCCGTTCGACAGGGCGGGTGGGTAGCAGATTAGCCCTTCGTTTACTGAAACGGCGCCTTCCCACACGAGTGGGCCTTTGCCGATCTGGGACTCCCGGGATACCCGGGAGTCCCCGGGTATCCATCGGGACGGGAAAAGCCCGTCCCGAGAAAATCGAGCCCAGAGCCTCCCTCATCGTTCCAGCCAGTAGGAGTAGAAGCGCGCATGGCGCGCAAGAAAACGCAAACAGACCTGCTGCCCCTGCAAAAGGTCAAGATTCCCGTGCTCAAAGCGCACTTCGCCCTGCGGCTGGTCGCCTTGGACCGGGGAGGATGCGGCCACTATCTCCCCCCCTTCGCCCAGCACCTCCACGCGGAGGGCTCCCTTCGGGGCATCCACATTCACATAGAGACTGCCTCCGTTCAGTGTGAAGGGCTGGGTGAGCAGAACACCCTCTTTGGCTCCGGCATCGAGCGAAACGAAACCATCTCGCCGCAATACGGCCAGACAGATCGCACCGTTGTCTCCCTGATTCGAACTCACATACGCATAGTTCCTGATTCCGGTGTAGTAAAACCAGAGCTCGTTCCCTCGAACCACTGGGAAGGACGGGCCGATGATGCACTGCAGATCATAGGCACCAGAGCTTACGGCCGAGGCGTCGATGAACGGCTGCCGATCCCCCACACGCTCCCAATGATGGAGATCCCGGCTGCATGCCAGTTGGACATGATGGAATCCCGTCCAGTCGCCGTATTGGCGGACCGCATCCAGTATCTCGGGCGACAGCCCCATGTCGTCAAACCCCGCCCAGTCCTTGGGAACCCGGCCGCTCTGGTAGAACATGGAGGGTAGACCGATGTAAAACCCCTCATACCGAAAAGCGCCCATGTTATACACATCCACGTTGTAGCGGTCGGGAATGTCGTATTCCGGGGCTTTTAGGGTGGAATCGGCAAACCGCGCCTCGATACGCTCGCGCCCCAGCACCTGATCCAGATCATCTGCGTGAAAAATCAACTCCGGATCGGTCCAGTGCTCGAAATCCTCGCTGGTGGAAAGAAAGACGCACCGGCCGTGGGAACCTCCCTGTTTGACGGTAGCGATATAGGTGCGCGCAGCGGAATCATAGCTCAGGTTGGACTCGTCCGAGGAGGGGATTTTTGGCACGTCCAACCGTTGCCAGTGGATGCCGTCCGGGCTGATCATCGGCTCCAGCGCGCCGCGATGGCCCAATCCTTTGTACCGACGGGCAGGATCCGGATCGTCGGGATCATGCAGCACGTGACAGATCGAATCAGTTGCCCAGTCCGCGCCCGGCTCCGCGATTTGGGTGGGATTCCTCTTCCACTCCGCAATCGCCTCTGGCCGAAGGAATCTCTTGGTCCAGTGCAGTCCGTCCTCGCTTGCGGCATAGGTGACCCGTCCTGGAACCGAGGTGCTGGTACTCAGCCACAGCCCAAATACCCCCTCATCGGGGTCCCAGGCCGGCGCGCAACGGGTCTGGAGCGCCACTTCGAGGGGAGGATCCGGTCGAATGACCGCGCCCTTCTTCTCCGGCTGGTGCATCGTCCCCGAAAGATGCGCGATCCGGGCAACGCCGTGGTCGTCCAGAAAGAGTTGTCTTTGCCCCGGAGGAACCCGGAAAACCGTTTTCGTTTCCTGCATACCGGCCCTTGTGGGTATCGGATATTCATTTTGACTGCAGATGGGGGTTTGTTCCTCCCCAAGGAGAAACGCAAGATAGGCACGAAAAACCACGTCACCGTGGGGGATCAAGGCATTGAACCCCTACACGACTCTGGAGAGAAGCGCCTTGAGATAGCCCACGTCCAGGGCTCGCGCCTTGTGGCCCCATGCGGTATCGCCCTCCATCTCCGGCGGCTGAGCCGCCCGGATCGGACCGGAAAATCCAACGGAGTGCAAAGTCTGCACTACCTCCAGTAAATCCACGTCGCCCTCATCGAGAAAGGCGTCCCGGAAACTCGGCATGGTTCCGCGCGGGTTCCGCACGTGCACCGAGAAGATCCGTTCTTCTGCCCCGAAGTGGCGAATCGCCTGGATCACGTCGACTCCGGGCATCGTGGAGAGCGCACCGATGCAGAGATCCAACCCGTGGCAAGGACTCGAGGTCATCTCGAACAGCTTGTCCAGGCTCTTCACATCGCAGAGAATTCGGGGAATCCCGGAAAGGAAAGGCGCGGGGGCATCGTCGGGGTGGCATGCCAACCGCACCCCGGCCTCTTCGGCCACCGGGAGGACCCGCTCCAGAAAATACGCCAGGCGTTTCCACATATCCTGAGCCGCCCCTTCTGGCTCTGGGGAGGAGTATCCTTCACGGGGCCCTTCTGCTTCATAGCCGGATACCACCGCACCCCCTCTTCCGCCAAACACATACGCGGACCGTCGGTCCTCGGGCAGGGTCCAACGATAGCTGACCAGAGAAATTCCGGAAGCGCCCATATTCCGGATTGCCTGACACACAGCGGCGATCTGCTCGTCGCGCCCCGGAAGCCCAAGTATCGCCTTCTCATAGCGCGTCTGCGAAAGATTCTCAATGCCAACGAGCTTCAACCCGGCTTGCTCCACTCGGTTGCGCGCCGCAGTTAATATGTCCTGATCCCACTGTTCTGTGGTCACGAGGAGGTCGTATACACCCAGCTGCTGCGCATAGAGTACATCCCGGCCTCGCCGCCAGTCCACCGTCAGCGCAAGATGCATGCCCGTTTCTTCGGCGGGAATGGACGATGCATCTTTTGCGTTCGCCGCTTGCATCAGTCCTTTGGTATAGCCCACCTGGTAGGAAAATGACCGATCGGACCGCTCGTTGTCGCCTGTCACCCCGGGGCAGTGGTCAATGCGCATGACCCCGTCAAAGCCAACCTCCTGATAGGCCCGAACCGCCTCGAACATGTCCGTGTCGCCTTCGTCCGGGAACACTTCGTCGAACCGGGGCACCTTGCCCCGGGGATTGCGAAAATGCCCGAAGAAGATTTTTTGCTGTCCGCCAAAGCGCCGAATGGCCGCCACCGCGTCCACCCCCTCCATCGTCGCAATCGATCCCTGACAGAAACCCAGCCCATTGCATGGGCTGGGCGCGATATCAATGACACGCTGCAGCGCCTCCAGACTGGTTATGATTCGCGCGACCCCCATATACGAGGGGATCGGTGCGTCATCGGGATGGATCGCCAGCTTGACCCCGGCCTCCTCAGCCACGGGAACAATGCGCTCCAGGAAGTAGGTGAGATGGTCCCACACTTCCTCTGCGCTCAATGGACGGTCCGGGAGATGCGGATACGCGCCGTCCCCCAGCCAGTCCATCGCCGCAACGGGTGATCTGAGCGCCACCTCCAGATCAAAGCGGGAGTAGCGCGCACCGCCTCTGCCCGTCGGACTGTACTCGGTCCTCAGCCCGCCGAGCAACATCCACTGATACTGAAGCACCCCAATGCCTGCGCGCCCCATATTTCGAATCGATGTGCAGACCTTGGCGATCTGCTCATCCCGTCCCGGAAGACCGAACATAACCTTGTCGTAATGCTCGGCGGGCAGATTTTCGATCACATCCCACGACAGCCCGGCGGCCGCGAAAGAAGTCCGGGTTCGCATCAGACTGGGAAAATCCAACACGCCATCCGGCGTGCCCGAAATGCCGCTGACTACATGCTTGAGTCCCAACTGTTTCACAAATCGAACCGCTTCATCCGATGGGCCGATACTGAGTGCTATCTTCATGGTCTACTTCTCCTCCCCGAGAAAAGGAATCTTGAAAAACACGAAAGGAGTACCCAATCCTTTCTACTCGCTGTTCACCATTCACCTTCCACCATTCCCTTTTCATTCTTCATTTTTCATTTTTCACCTCTTTCCCCATGATCCTCCCTCAGCGTCCACCGGGCTGCAGCACCCCAGCCCGATAGCACAACCGCGGATGACGCGGCTCGGGTGGATCCCCAAACACGCCCCCTCGCCAAAAGCCGTCATTTTGCGGGTTCGTCGTGGGGCGCATCGCTTTTCTAAAGGCGTTGTTGCCTCATATCCGCAACTCCGTGACCTTCATCCATCCGGCCCGACACGCCCAAGCCTCGGGCGCGCTTCGGACGACACGAAGCAGCCGATCGGGCGCTGACGGCACATCACCTCGCTTCAGACCAGGTCATCCTCGCTCTCGATAAGGTTTACTCCCCCAGACAGGCAATACCGCCAGCGATAGCCCGTCTCCGTCTGATCGACAACAAACTCTCTGGCCAGAAACCCGAGCACCTCCGAAAGCCGAGCGGGGTCCACACCCACCTCCTGCGCCGCGTCCGCCAGGCCAAAGCCCCTTGTCTCCCACATCGCCGCCACCAGCGACGCGATCTCCGGATACCGCGTCCTCACATCGCTCCGGAGAAAAAGACCCGTTCCCGACACATACAGCCCATACGGGTTTCCCACCCCACGCTCAGGAGTAAGCGCATAGTGATGCGTCCTGCTGCTCTCACACGGCGCCAACCCTCCATCCCCCGGCAGAGGCACAAAACGTGCGCCAATGGTAACGGCATTGTGAATGTTGCGCTCGCGATCAAAGCCTTCCAGATGTATATGCGCCTCCCCCATTCCGTCGGTCAACCGCTCGATCGTATAGGGGGATGGCTCCGGAGGCTCCAGATCATAGGTATCCCGATAACGCTCCTGAACGGTGAACACCACGGTGCGTCCAGAAATCGGCTCCCCTTCCGCCGAAAGGGTGGCGGTAAAGGCATTGAGATACCTCGTCCTCGACGGATTGAGATCGCGCCGCAGTTCCAGCATAGTGCGGGCAGGCATGGCCCGATTCAGCGAAAACACATGCTGACCCACAAACTGATCATGCTCCCCGAAGACGCAGTCCCCATGCATGTGCCACGCCGTCAAGAACCGTCCGTCTTTCAGTTCGATCGTCATGGGCTGGTATTCACAGTTGGGCAATGCTTCGATCGGATACCATGTATCCCCCTGATCGTTCGAACAGGTATACGGCATTCCGCGCGTGGAACCCACCAGAAGACCGTCTGACGTACACCATACGCTTTCGGGCACGCCCTCCGACGCGATCGCAAACACCGGTCCGGGAACCCACCCATGAGGTGTTTTGTGAATGGTCTGTTTCGCCCCCGCCGCATGTTGAACCCGACTGTTGATGACCAGGATATCGCCGCAGGGAAGCTCCACGAAATCGGGTTCCCAGGCGCAGACCCCCGGCAGAACCGTCTGCGGATTGGTCCAGGTCCGTCCGTCATCAACCGAATACAGCAGCGAGGCAGTAACCTCATGGATCACATGCGGACGCTCCTCGACGCGCTGACGCCGGGCTCTGCCGGACCCAAAAGCGGGCATATAGCCGCATAGAAGTACCAGGGTCCCATCGGACAACCTTTTCAGGCGGTGACAATAGCTGAAAAAGTCCTCCAGAATAGTGGGCCCGTCCGTCCAGGTGTTCCCCCCATCGCTGGATTTTTGGATCATCGCGCGCGGCACTTCGTCCGCAAAGTAGGCACACAGCGAGGTATCCGCTCCCCGCAGAATGTCCCCGTTGGGCAGGCTGGCGTAGGCAAACAGATTGATCATCCCGCATTCGGACCGTCCGGTTTCGCCCCAGGTTTGTCCCTCATCGCCCGATCGCATCACGACCTGCTCCATGCGCACATCCGGAGCGCCATTGCACACCGACACGTGGTACTTGAGTGGAAGCCCCAAAGCTTCGAAAAACTCCAAAGAAACCGGACGATAGAAATTGTTTCTCCTTCGAGTCTGCTCCATAAACGCAAGCATCAGGTCCCCGCACGGAGCGCGCCAGAGGGATACCCAGCACGCATGTCCCGGTCGTACCGCTGCGTGATAGATCTGAGAACACTCAAAATCGCTCCCCTTCGGGTGGTTGGGTGCATCCATTGACATAAAGATCCTCCACGCCTGATCAAGTTTGGCAAATAGTCAGAATCACGTGTTTCCCCGGATCTTCTCATCCGGCACGATCGCGCTGGCCTTTCCTCCACAAAAGCAATACCGTATTTCCGTATACAGCGTCTCGTATCCGCAATCGGCTATCTTCATCCACAGCGCGGGATTCTCCCGGGAGCCCCGCTTTTCATATGCCAGAACCTGTTCGCCGCCCTCATGCAACACCCGCACCACTTCGGTCACCTCAGCTCCCGGAGGAATCGGGATCCGGGCGTACCGGTTTTCCGACGATCCGATGCGCGCACGCTGTTCGCCATAGGTGACAAAACACCGGGGACTGATGGCCAGCGCGGCGTAGAAGCCCTTCAATCGGCCTTGAGTACGGCGACGCCAGACCTCCTTCATCTCCCCATCCTCCCAGGTCACCCGGCATACGTCCGTTCGATTCATCGGAGCGTTCAGATAGACCTGAATTCCGGCCGTGCGCCGCCGCCGGTCTTTTTCAGGAAGCGCACGCCAGTGCATATAGGGATGAATCGCCTTGTCCAGACCGCCATACTCCGGGATATTCCAGACCATCATCGCCATCCAATACTCCTGCCCCTTCGTCTGCGTGAGAAAATACGGGTCCGTTCCGAACAGCATATCCTGCGTGGCCCGCGTGATGATCTGGCCGCGCTTATACCACTCCGCAGTACCGCTCATCCAGTGCTCCATCATCTCGATCTGATCGACATACGGCTGCAGATAGCACGCAGCAGGCGAAATGCGTCGCACGAGCGCATCCGGCTTGATCTGTTTGACCCGCTCGTAAACCAGGCGGTGCACCTTGAATTGCAGCAAATCTCCGATGGCCCAGTCGGGGTCGTGGAAGTCATACATGCGCGGATCCGGCCCCTCGGCATTGTTGAACGCCAGCCATGACGCATTGAGGCACCCGGGCTTGTCCGATAGCAGGAATTCCAGATAATCCAACTGACGGCTTCGGCCCTCCGGATGGGTCCAGTCGAGATAGGCAGGAGTCAAGGTGTCCGTATCGCACCACTGGATGCGCACGGAAGAATCCTTCGGCGCGCAGAAGCACTCGGGATGTTCCTGGTGGATGGGTTCCTGCACCCCGACGAAGTACGGATGAAAGTAAAGCCCCACGCGAATGCCGCGCTCCCGAAATTCGTCCAACAAAGCGCGAAATCCCTCGACGCCGCCCAATTCTTTGATGATCCGGCGTGAGCCGTACCCATACATGAACACCTGATCGAGAATCACGCGGGCGCCTTCCTGGAGGCCTTCGCGCTCGATAAACGTATCCACCCAGTTTCGAAACTGCGCCGCAGTGAAATGAGACGCCCACTCCCCTTGCTCGTCCTTATACAGCACCCGAAGCCCCTGCTCGCCCGAGAACAGGTCGATGGCCGGTTTGAAGGTGGGCTGCGCCCACCATTCCGGTTGCGCAGCATCCCGACGCGCCATCCACCCGAGGGCCGCAGAGAGGTCCCGATGGCCCTCCAGGGCGTCGTACGCACCGGCCAGTCCGGTCAGAAAATAGACGCGCGGCATCCCTCCTTCGTCACACGCCGGACGAAGCGCCTCAAAGGACAGTGCAAATCGCCTGTCTTTCATCGCAAGCCGGGTGACGCCCACCGGAAGTGGGCCGGGCAGCGAAAGCCCCAGAAACCCACATTCGGTATGCAGCGACAGGGCGCGAAGGGGCACGTTCCAGATCCACGTGGGCGCGACGTCTCCGGGATCGGTCATCCCCTCGCCGTCCGCCTGATCCGGAGTCAGGCCGTTGAAACACGAGGAAATCGGGACCTCCGCATCCACGTCACAGGATCGGAAGCAGTCGTTGACATCCGACAGGTAGGTTTGCCAGCCATCTCCCCGGATGCGTCCTTCGGTAAAATAGTGGAGCTGCCCGAAGTAATCGACGGTCGTCTCCACATGAAAACACACATATCCGTGATCCACCTCGAGGTGGACGGTGGCCTCCACGCCCACCACTTCTGCCGCGAGGTGATCTGGGGCGACCGGGCGCCAGTCGGACAGATGGGTCGCCTTTCCCTCGATCACAGGCGCCACACCAAGCGTGACCAGCTCCCTCCCATCCTTTTGGACAGACAACCGATCGCCGGACACACCGAACACATAGCCGCGATGGCTTATATTGAGCGCATACATCGAAATGGGTCCTCCCTGCTCTATTTCGTCCCGGTTGTTCGTGAACACGCCTTTCTTGTAGATCCGGAATTCTGATGTCCCGCACCGAAGGATCGCGAAAAGAATGGATCGCGGAATCTTCCATGTTCTCAGCGTGTTCCGTGTTGTCAGTGCTCTTCAGTGTCTTTCAGTGTTCAATGAGTTTTGTTCCTTGTCATCCTGCATGATTGCCCGGGGAGCGCAAATTGTGCCCGGCACCACTTGCCGGTCATCCCACCTCAATCCCAGGACCCTCCGGATGATCCCCCAACCCTCATTCCGACAGGCCCCTCATACGGAACAATCAGCAGGGAGTCAGGAGGAATATGCTTCATCCTTCCGAAATCCAGCTCTAATAGTAGGGATAGTTCGCCGGATCCCGCGCCCAGCGATCCTTCGGAATCACCCCATACTCCTCCACGAGATGTTTCCGAATCTGTTCG
>JAZDJA010000236.1:0-3959 GCA_043804415.1 Candidatus Latescibacterota bacterium
GTAGCGCTGCTCAACGGAATGACGGCGCTCCCCGTCGCCGTCGGCTTCGGGATCTCCACACCCACACAGGCGGCCGCGATCGCACCGCTGGCCGACGGCGTCGTCGTCGGAAGCGCCCTGGTCCGTCTGATCGGCGACAAAAGCGGAAGCGGCGACCTCATCCCGGCGGCCGCCTCTTTCGCAGCGGAGATCCGCCTTGCAATCGACGCCGCGTGTCCTCCGGATTTCCCGGTGAAATGAAAGTCTATGCTGAATCGCCTCGCCTCCATCCGGATCTTCCGGGTGGGGGGCCGCAAAAACGGGAAGATGACGGGAGGGCCCCGGCGGGCATTTTCAGGCTGGGCCACGCCTTCGACTATATGCCCCGGAGGGGCGCACCGGTTTGACACGGAGCCCGGCTTTTAATGCCAGACTAGCAAATACAAAGGCGGAGATTGACTTTTCTGACCAATTTATTGATAATCAGTCGAAAAGGTGGCATTTTCGGGTAAGGATCGGGGTTGAGGTGTGCTTCCTGTAACAAACATTTGACACAGCTTACGTAAGGCTGTAGCTTTCGATCAATAATTCTCGTATTACGTATGACGAAAGACGATTCGGACGTACCCGAACGGTTTCGGCCCGATCCTATAGTTTCGAACCGAGCGAAAAATGTATCGTAATAGGCAGAATTATTATATCTTAATGTGATTTTTCAGCCTAAAATACATGTTAGAACATAGAGGAGGAACGTTGATCCGGCTTACAGACGACGGAGATTCAAGACTGACTGGCAAGGTGTCTGGGTAGGGCGCGAATTGGAGGGGCATTGTGGCTACATCAGTTGAAAGCATCGGCGAAGTCGATCCAACAACTTCAATACTATTTCTTGGATCGGGTTTTAGTCTTGGAGCAAAGAACATCGCTAACGGTAATCCTCCTAACGGGAGCGGTCTGCGGCGGCATTTTATCAAGGCACTCAATCTTCCGGCGGAAACAAGCTACGATCTTCAAGTTCTTACCGAGGAATTTGCAAACGACAATCCGCAAAAGCTTCGGGATGAACTCTATCAGGTATTCCGGATCACCTTGGTGGATGATGCGCAAACGATAGTTTTGGATGAGCCTTGGCGCAGGATCTACACCACCAATTATGATGATGCCGTCGAGGTCTATCGGCAAAACAAAAAGCTGCCCCGGAATGATTACGATGTATCTGAGCCGGTACCGAATAGATTGCCACACGGCGCGGTTGTTCACCTCCACGGGAGCATAAGGCAGGTTACGCCCGAGAATGTCCGCACCAGCTTGGTTCTTAGCGAGGCGTCCTACGTCAATCAGTATGTTGTACGCTCACCTTGGTACGACCAATTCCAGCGCGATCTGACGTTCGCAAGCACCTTGTACATTGTCGGGTACAACCTTGCCGACTACCACATTGCGGCTCTCCTCCTCAAAGACCCAGAGCTCGCAAAACGGACGCTCTTCGTTCAAGGGCCGGACCGTGACGATGTTTTTCTGCGACGGACAGCACCTTATGGCCATACCCTATTCATCGGAATGAAAGGCTTCGCGGATGCCTTGAAGAAGGCACCCAGGCCCGATACGGCGACTAATCTGTCCCGACTCAAGTCGTTCAAGCCGTTGAACCCGGTGCGGGATAGCAAGTCCATCACTCAACCAACTGCGAGTGAGGTGTACGACCTACTTGTCTATGGAGATTTTGATCCGGGCCGGCTGGCGAGATCTCAGCCTCGAGAAACATATGCGATCGCGCGCGCGGAGGTTGGACCGGCAGCGGATATGATCGAGAGTAACCGCGCGCTTGTCGTCGATGGCAGGCTTGGCAATGGCAAGACACTGTTCCTGCATCTGCTCGCATTCGAGCTCTCAAAGCGCGGGTGGATATGCCTACTTTTTCGGCCGGGCCATCCCGAGATCGCGGGCGAGCTCGCTGCACTTCGAAGTGTAGGGCGGATCGTTATTCTCATCGATCAATATTCGACCTCCCAGGACGCTCTACCAGGTCTTCTTGCCGCCTTACCCGATGCCCGGTTTGTAATCGAGGTACGCACCGGTACATTTGAGGTGCGCTATCATGAATTTGCCAAACTGCTTCCCATGCCGTTTGAACGGATCACTGTGAATCATCTGTCCAAGCCGGAGATGACTGCGTTTGCCAATCTTTGCGATTATGCTGGCCTTCCATCGCCTGTCGCCAGAAGGAACCGGCCAAACGATCTGAGAGACATACTTCTCGAACTTTTCAACAACCGGTCGATCCGGGACCGCATCGAGAAGTCTCTGGGACCACTGTTTAAGACGCACGCCATGCGGCGCATCCTTGCGATGACAATGTTGACTGCCGGGTACCACGGATCGATCGGTGCAGGGTTTATTCGATCTGTTATCGGCACTGATCCCTTTATGTCGCTTAAACCCCAGGAGCATCTCGCCAGAGAGATCTTCGAGTTGTCGGCTGAAAGCTTCCGGGTTAGATCCGCAGTCTTCTCGACATTCGTGATCAATGCCTTCATTGAACCGGAGGAAATAGCCGACACGGTTGTAGAAGTGACGTTGGCTGCAGCAGAGCGTAGTTCCCAGAGGACCTATCGGGTCCTGATGTCAAGCATGATGGCCTTTAGCAGTCTTCACCGCATGTTACGGGACAAGGCTGACGCAATGGCTGTGATACTTCGGATTTACGAGCGGTTACGCTACGACCAACGGATCAACGGAGAGCCCCTCTTTTGGCTGCAATATGCCATTGCGATGGCCGAAATTTCCAAACTTGATGCGGCGTGGGAATATATACAGACTGCATATCGCAAATCTGAAGAAAATCCAGGATTTCAAACGTATCAGATTGATACGCAGGCGCTTCGGATTGCATTGTTGTTGACGACCTTCGAAAAGCCAGGTGGCACGATCACGCACATCGAAGATGTTTTGGCCGGGTTGGAGCGCATTGATGGCATGCTGACTGATGGCAGCCATCGTGCTTATGCCGTAAAGGTGCTCGATGGCATTCCACCATTCGTATCAGCTCGACGGAAAGACATGTCTGCTGGCGAAGCGATCGCCATACATTATTGGTTGCTCAAGATCGGCCGTTCGCTCTCAGACCTTCCTCCTGACTTCAAGATGGTGTCTGGGTCGGAACTGATCCGCGCACGCGTGGTGGAATCGGCTGGCCTGTTTCTCCAAACTTAGATTGATAAGAACTTGCTTTCCTGTAGTAGAAGAATACCCCCGCTCTCGTGACCGCGGCAAGACCTTGCTCGTGATGTAAGGGCACAGTCCTCGGCCGCCGCGCGTGAGCCCTCATGCTACTATCTTTGTAATCGTAATCGTTTGCACCGATGAATGGCTGATACCGGACAGTTGTATGTGTTCCCAATGACCGGCGCATGTCTTTTCGGTTAAGCAATACTGGTCGTACTCTGCTACAAAAGCCAATCCTCCGCACTTCACGACTTCAATAAACGATCGGTTACCGTCTCGTCAATGGGCAACTGGGTCGGCAGATGTATTCAACTGGGATGAGACGCTGAAATTGATCTCATTGCCTGGATATCACGATCAACCTTTGGGAAATCTTTTCACGTCAATGACCGCAGAAGGATGGGGCAATCTAAAGACCCGGGCAATTCCCATTAATTTGCAATTTATACGCAGTATGTCGAATATTTCTCGACATACCATGACGAATTGTGCTATATCTCTCCCGCAACCCATGATGTGACAGGAAAAAGAAATGATGGAAGAACTGCGGAGCAAGATCACGGGCGAGGAGTTTGATTATCCGGCACTTCTGGATAGTCTGCGGGAATACGACTGCCCCCGTGACAAGATCACGTCCCTGCTGAGACAGGGGGCCGTCGTCCGGGTAAAGAAGGGGGTTTACGTTTTTGGTGAGAGATACAAGCGGCGCCCCTTCTCTACGGAGGTCCTGGCAAATATGATCTGCGGGCCTTCCT
>JAZDJA010000237.1:0-6540 GCA_043804415.1 Candidatus Latescibacterota bacterium
CCAATCGGTCCGGTGCTGATCGTTGGGGACGTGACCTGCACACCCGGCTCCCCGGAAATGCCCTGCACCCAGATCGCGATCGACCCGGAGGGGCCGTGCCTGTCTCTCACCTTCGCCTGCAAGAATGGCCTGGTGGCCAAGCACTTCCTCAAACCCTCGCCCGACAAGGCCGTGCTGGTCAGCTGGACGACGATCCAGAACCCCACCGAAGGGTCCATTGCCCAAATCGCCCGATTCGATGCGCTGAACATGGCACTTCAGGTCAGTGGCGAGCACCCTTGGGCCGCCTACCTGTTGGGTTGGCTCTGGGGAACGCGTGCGGATGCGCCCGGACGTCCCGCCCAACCCTTCGCCTATCCCCAGTCGGTCACGCGGCTGGTTCACGACGACACGGCGCCCCCACCCCCTCCCGGAGGGTGGGCCTCCTCCGCGTTGCGGCTGATCAAGGAGCCGCTCGGAATTCTGCCGCTGCGCTCGGGAAAGCGCTCGACCTACGATAATCATCCCTGGTGCACCGTGCTCGACCCGCGGCGTGGGGGCGGATTTTTCGCGGGACTCCAGTGGACCGGCACTTGGGAGCTGAACCTCAAGTATGATCTGGCGGCACCGGCCGTCTCTCTCCAGGCCGCCTCCGCCGCAGACGTACACGCGCTGGAACCTGGGGCCTTTCTCACCTCGCCCACGGCCTTTGTCGGCCTTTTTTCCGGCGACTGGGACGACGGTTTCAATGCGTGCCGCCGCTATGTGCGCGACGAGATCCTGCCTCAAGTGGATCACACCTTCCCGCTCGTGCAGGATAACGTGGGCAACCCCGGCCTCACCTCGAACAAACTGGACCGCATTTACAGGGAGATCGATCTGGCGCACCAGGCAGGCATCGAGTTGATCACCATCGATGCCCAGTGGTACCCGGAAAGCTCGGACTTTGAATTCAGCTACGGCTTGGGTCTCTTCAGCGTGGACCCGGTCAAATTCCCGGACGGATTGCGTCCGGTGTCCGACTACGTGCACGCGCTCGGGATGAAGTTTGGCTTGTGGTTCGAGTTCAGCCGCGTGGACCTGCGCACGGCCAACCGGGGGCGCAATCCCTGGTCGCCCAACATGCTGGTCCACTACAACAACTACGCGTACCGCTCCTGGTGTCAGCACATGTATATGATGTGCACGGGCGCAGAGGGCGCCGCGGACTGGGCTTTGGAGAACATGTCCTGGTGCGTGCAGGAGTTCGGTCTCGACTATGTCAAGATCGACGACAACGACTGGGCCGTGTGCAACGATGCCACCCATGGCCACGACGCAGGGGACGGCGAGTGGGCGCAGATCCAGGGCGTATATCACATCCTCGGAGGGTTGCGCGAGCGCTACCCCCATCTGATGATCGAGAACTGCGCCAGCGGCTCGCAGCGCGCCGATCTGGGCATGGCCCGCTATTGCCTCTCGATCCAGATGAACGACCGGCACTTCCCCAGCATTTTGGAGCGGCGGTACTCGCACGGGATCGGCTCCATCTACCCGCAATTTGCCCCGCTCCTGATTTTCGCAGGACCCTACCGGGATGCGGAACACCTCCGGTGGCGCGCCTTCTCGCGCATGATGGGTGGCTTCAACTGCAATCTGGATGGATTGTCGCCGGAATTACGCGAAGAGATGAAGCGTTTGTTGGCCACGTATAAGCGGATTCGAGCCACGCTGCACGGCGACCGCTACGTGCTGGCCGAGCCGGCGGTGGTGCTGGAGCCGGATGTGCCGGAGGCCACCAACTGGGAGGTCTACGAATACCACACGCCCGAGGAGGACATGATCTCAGTCTTCTGCTTCCGGTGCAACAGCCCGGACGATACCTTCCGCGCTGTGCTGAAGGGATTGGACCCCGAGGCATCCTATCAGCTTGCGTCGCACTCCGAAGGAGAATTGGGCGTCCTTTCGGGAGCACACCTGATGCGCGAAGGCATGGATTGTCGTCTGGACGAGCGGTGCCGCGCCCAGATCTACATCCTGACGCGTCAGTAAACCCATTCGTTCCTTGCCCGCAACTGAGAGATACCGGCCGAAAGCATGGCGAGATCACACGAGGAGATCGGGATGACCGCATCCGCAACTGCAGAAGAGCAGAGACCGCTGGGACACCGTCCCGCCCGGAAGAGGGGGTATCAGGCCAGGGAGCGGCTCATCGCGCTGGCCCCTGGCTGTGTGCGGCCCTCAGGCTGGGTGAAAAGATCGGCGGAACTGGAATGCGACGGCTTCATGGTGATGATCGTCCAGGAAGATCATCGCCATTTCCTCCGATCGTTCTACGAAGGCTCCCCCACCGTTTTCAGCGGAGAACACGCCGGCTATTGGAATGACGCAGCAGTGGGACTGGCGCTGATCAGCGGCAGAGAGGACTCGTGGGCCGGGATTTGCGAGCGCATCGAAGCTACGCTCTCCGCTGCCGCCGGACGCAAGGGGTTTGTTTCCGAACACTATAACGGCTGGGGCGTCCATCTGATGATCATGGCGCTCATGACCTATTTCGAGGCCACCGGCGATCAGCGGGTGCTGGCGCTCTGCCACCGGATCGCCCTGGAGATGGCCACAGAGCTCCATTCCCCCGAGGGCACGGCCTTTCTGGGCGACCACCCGGTCAACATGGCTTCTTCGTGCGCGCTCTTGTTCGGATATACCGGGGATGAGAGGATGCTGGCCATGGCGGAGACGATCGCCGCGCGCTTCGATGCGGGCGGGTTGCCCAACCTCCACCGCCTGTTGCACGACGATCTGTTGGCCGGGCACTGTGTCAACTACTGCGAGGACCTCCGCTATCCGGCGGATCTTTTCCTCGCATCCGGCAACCCCGATCATCTGGCCGCCAGCAGGCGCGGGGTGGCGCTGACAGAGCGCGACCATCTGCAGATCCACGGGGCACCCAGCGGCAACGAGATGGTATACGGTCTGGGGCCGCACAAGGAAACCGAACACTGCGATACCGTGGAGTGGTCGTTCGTGGGACACGCTCTGCTGGCAGCCACCGGAGAATCGGCCTACGCCGATCTGGCCGAGTCGGCGCTGTTCAATGCCTGGGCCGGATCGCGAAAATGGGACGGAAGAAGTCTGTCCTATACCTTTACGCCCAATCAGCTCACCGCTGCGGGATGGGACAGCGATTGGCCGCCCAGAAAACGGTTTTCGGCTTTCCACTGGCCACAATGCTGTAACCTCAACAGCCATCGTGCGCTGGCGCCGTATGCTTCCCGCATGTGTGGATGCTGGCTGCTGAGGGCGGGCTGGCTGCGGTGTACTACGGCGCATGCGCGCTGCGCGTGGACGTGCCCGGCGCGGGCGAGGTGGAGTTTGTCGAGCGCACCGAATATCCCTTTGACAAGCATATCCACATCACCGTCAAGCCGACCCGCCGAGCGCGATTTCCCATCCGGTTGCGCATCCCGGGCTGGTGCACCGCCGCTGAGATTACAGTCAATGGGGAGCAGGCGAAAGCCCCCTGCGCTGCCGGCACCTTTTGCGTGTTGGATCGCACGTGGCAATCCGGGGATACCATAGCGCTTCGCCTGCCGATGAAGATCAGAGCGGAATGGAGCGAGACCTTTGCCGAACCCGCAACCCGTGACATACAAAATCCAACGCCCCCCAATCCTGCGCACACCACGAAGGTCGGCCTGCGACGCGTCGAGAAGCCCACGGCCGGAGCGCATCTGGTGGCGATCCGCCGGGGACCACTCGTGTATACCCTCTACATCAAGCCGCAATATATCCAGGTGGCCGATGAGCGCGGTCTGGCCGGTTATCCTGTTGAGGAAATCGTGCCTGCCAACGACAGCCCCCCGTGGAATGTGGCCCTGATACTGAACAAGAACGCTCTGGAGAGCTCATTTGAGGTGGTGAAGCTGGACCCACCGGCAGGAGCCGAGCCCTTTGAGTATCCGCCGATTGGCCTCCGGTGCCGGGCGCAACGGATACCCGGGTGGCTGCCGGGCGGCACGCCCGACCAGCCCCTGACCACAGCGCCCCCATTACCGATTGAGCCCCAAGGGGAGTTACTGGAAGCCCTGCTCGTGCCGTTTGGGTGCACCCACATTCGGTTGACCTGGTTGCCGTTTGTGTGGTCTGAGAATTCCGCGTGAAAGAGCCATCTGGTCCGAAGGTGTGGAACCACCTTCTCACGCATCCAATCCGATTAATCCGAAATTACGACTTCCGATTCCTGAAATCCGCTCAATCCGTCCAATCCGCGGTTACCCATTAGCGCCTGACGTCCCTGAACCGCCAAGCTCGCAAAGAAGAAGCGAAGATGCGAAGAGACAAATGCTTTGCGACCTCTGCGCTTACGTGGAGTTCTTTGCGGCTCGAGGAAACTTTGATTGAAGGAGGAAAACCCTTTTTTCAGGAGCAATAGGCATGAAGGACGGAAATTTTATTCAATTTCTCGGCACCGGCGCCGGCGACTGTCTGGAGCTCTATCCCCCAACCCCTGCCGATGCGAAGAAGATTGCCGATAAATATCCCTCAGGAAGAAGCTTCCGCCATGGGTCCTCGCTGTTCGTGTCCCCGGATATCGTCGTGGATTTCATCAGCAGTGGACAGATGCAGGCCTGCGGGATTCCCGAAGCGACGGTAAAACATCTGCTGATCACCCACGCGCACGACGACCATTTTCAGCCCCTGGCCATTTTGGATGCGGTCTCCGGATTGCCCCATCCGTGGACCGTGTACGGAAACACCGCGGTAGGTCATGCGATGGATTTTGCCACAGCGCACCGGTGGCATCCCGAAGCAGGTCGCTTTGAGTGGATCGAGCACGCGCCGAAGATTCCGGTTCAGGTTGTGAACCCCGGCCAGACCTTCACTGCAGGGGCAGCCAGAATAACCCCCCTTGCCGCCAAGCACATGATCGACACCGAGAAGATGATTCAGCAGGAGCAATGCCTGAACTACGTGATCGAACGCGACGGCAAGGCCCTGTTCTATGGATTGGATTCGTCCTATGTGCTCCCCGAGAGCATGGAGATTCTCTCCGCGTTTCAGCTGGACATCGCCATTTTTGATGCCACCTTTGGCCATCTGGAAATAGCTGCCGGAAAATCGGGCCACCAGAATTTTGAGATGCTGGATGAAACCATCGCGCAGTTTCGGGAGGCGGGTCTTTTCAAGCAGGATGCGGTGCTTGTTGCGGATCATATCAGCTACTATGAGGTCGAACCCTACGAAGAGATCGTTGAGGAACTGGCAGATAAGGGCATTGTCCTGGCCTATGACGGGATGACGTTGCCGTTTTGACCCGGTATCCCACCGTTTCCATTTCTTTCCGTCTCTTCCGTTTCTTCAGTGTTCTTCGGTGTTCAATGGTCTGTTCTGGGTCGCGGACCAAGAGAAAGCAGAAAGGAAGTATAATGCCCGTCGAAAAGATGCTTTACCTGAGCCGGAAAGAGGTGGAGCAGGTGGATGTGCCCATGACGGAGATCATCGAAGCGCTGGATAGCATGTTCCGGGAAAAAGGCGAAGGGCGCGTGGAGATGCCGCCCAAACCGGGCATCCATACGCGCGAAGACGCATTTATCCACGCGATGCCGGCCTATATCCCGAGCCTGGAATCAGCGGGCATGAAATGGATTTCAGGATATCCGGAAAACCAGAGCAAAAAACTCCCCTACATCAACGGACTCCTCATACTGAACGACCCGGAGACCGGCATCCCCACCGTCGTGATGGACGCGACATGGCTCACCGCCCAACGCACCGGCGCTGCCACTGCGGTCGCCGCCCGGTACCTGGCGCGCAAGGACAGTTCCTCCGTGGGGATTCTCGCCTGTGGCGTGCAGGGGAGGAGCAACCTGTTGGCGCTGGCATGCGAATTTGAGGTCACCAAAGTCAGGGCGTTCGATCTCTATCCAGAGGTAAGCCACAGATTCGCGGAGGAGATGTCGGAGCTCATCCAAACGGATATCGAAGTGGTGACCGACCCGAAGCAAGCCGTAGTGGGCATGGATCTGGTGGTCACCAGCGGGCCGATACTCAAAAAGCCCTCCCCGGCAATCGAAGCGGGCTGGCTCTCCGAAGGCGCTTTTGCCAGTCCGGTGGATTTCGATTCCTACTGGCAGGCCGAGGCGCTGAAGCAGGCCGATAAGCTGGCAACCGATGACATCGCGCAGATGGGATATTATCGCAACGAGGGCTATTTTGCGGATACGCCGGATCCCTATGCCGATCTGGGCCAGATTGTCTCTGGACAGATGCCCGGACGCGAGTGCGCGGAGGAACGCACGATGTCAATCAATCTGGGCCTGGCCCTGGACGATATGGCAACGGCCATACTGGTATACAGAAAAGCCAGGGAATTGGGGATCGGAACCGAGCTACCCCTGTGATCGAATCCGGGAAGCACGAATGGCTCGAGACAGCGTGCAAACGAAACAGATCGCGCCTGACACAAAATCTCACAATCCCTCGCATGAGGGGTGTTCCCGCCGAGGAATTTCCCTTATCTACATTCAGTGCTACGAAGGAGGCCAACGTGAAGGTGAAAGCCATGGTGTTGCGGGCAGCGGG
>JAZDJA010000238.1:0-28543 GCA_043804415.1 Candidatus Latescibacterota bacterium
CTCATGGTCAAACGATATCATCATCATCTTCCGGCGGCCCGGCACTTGGCACTGCTGAAAGCTCTGAAGCTGACGATCCACTGTCATAAGCCACGCCCAATTGCTCCAGGAACCTTCTTGTCTTGTCGTATGTGACACGGATAATCTCACGATAATCTCCGAAGAGCTCTTTAAACACGGCGTCTTCTTCCGGAAACTGCTCAAGACCCATTATTCTCGGGGAGATGTAAGAGATCGAACCTTTCGAGTAGGAGCATCTCATGAGGTCAATGAACAAATCCCGTGCAAACCCGCCTATTCGTGTGTTTTGGTCCGCGAAGGCAAGGAAAGTCGTCCCATCATTGACTTTGTAGAAGTCTGCTTGTTCTTGTGTGGCATTCGTTGTCAGTATAGGCGTAAATCGTTGGTAGTAACAGTCTAATCGGCCGCTGATGCCCTGTGACTCGGAGTACACAATTACAAAGAGGTAGACAGGCATTCCGAGGCCGCGCCAATACCGCTGGGTCCTCGCATCGATTTCTAGATAGTTATGCTCAATACTATACCTGCGAAGTTGATTGCGCCGATCAGGTCCAAGGTCGGTGATTCTCACATTCTGCTGAGAAAATGTTTTGACCTGGACTGCATAGAGAATTCCCGATGGTCTATCCCCGTAGATCCACTCGCAGATGTAATCAATGCCGAGGTCTTTGGATCCTACAATGTGATGAGGAAGCGAGTGGTCAGATACAAGCGATTCAAAAAAGGCTTCGCCCTTTATTCCGGCCTTAGCCTGTGCAGTGACTTGCTTGTATTCGTTGTTGGTCATATGAAACTCCATGCCTGCCGAGTCTTCGCCTTCTCGCTGTCTTATAACGCCAGTATATCGACCGGGAGCACCTAACGGTTGGTGTGAGCCGCGCCCACCCGCCCTCGCTGGGGAAACTCACCTGAATCACCAGCACCATCGCGAGCATGACGCAGCACAAAAACGCAAGGGTGGGCGTCGGCTCCACACAGTGTTGGGCGGCTTTTCTTTCAACTGTTTCTTAATAGTTTTATCGCACTTCTTCTTTCGAGACGCTCTGCCCTAGTTGGAAGAGCCTTCGGGTTATCAGAATGTACCAGATCCACAAGAACACGACTGAAAAGAGCAAGATGTAGATACCTATCTTTGGCACGTAAAAGCCAAGTGCGAGTACATTCGCCAGAATTCCCATATAAGCAGTTGCTTTGCTGAAGATTATACCTTGCAGCATGACAATGGGGATTATCACCAGGGCAACAGATCCGAGGATCAAAGACACATGGTAAGCCGTGCCGGAGTTGACAGCTAGCATCGCCTCCCCTGCCGCGAGGAAGAGAGAGCGCTGTGCATCCGTGGCCGCAGCCGCGTATTGTCCGCTGAGGAAATACATATTGACGGCCGGGTTAGACGCAAAGAGGGCGGCAATCCCGACGAAGCCAAGGGCTGTACCGATGATCATGAATGGTTCATTGATCCTTCGGAGGGCAACATAGAGGGCGAGTAAAATCGGGATCAGGAGGACATTGTCGATAACATACAAGAGATCAAGCGCCAGGAGTCCCAGAAGCGCATTGTCTTGAAACAGGTTGAAGTAGTCGCTGGCGGTGCTGGGTGGCGGCCGGAGGACAAAGACGATCATCTGGACCACGATAAGCACGGCTGTGATTAGGGCAGCCATACCGGCCACTTTATAGAGCCAATTCCAGCGGGAATCTGTAGTATCGGTATTAGTAACCTGTTCTAGTTGCGACATTTTGCTCTCCTCGTTTTTGGGGCAGGCCGCCCAACTACTGATTATATGGTTTCCAGATAACACCCCATCGGCCATTTTCTTCCGCATAACTGCCCAGAGACATAATGGCCCTAAGTACATTCATGGCATTCCATTATGAAACAATATGGACCAAGTGAAGCGTGTTATATGGTTTCCATATAACACTCGGGATGGAGTTCTCTTTCTCACTCATCCGACAAAAAGACGCAAGGTAGAGTGGGAGAGGGAATCTTTCGCAGCAGGGCTGCGGCGCTGTCAAAAGTCTCTTCACGGAGAATCGAGCGGGCTTCTCACCCATTGTCCCCCAGAGTTGCGTCTGGGCAAAGCGGCTTGTCAGAAGTATAACACATCCAAAATGATCCGCCAAGGAAAAACTTGCCTCATGAGGGCAGGTTTCCTTGAGTGGTTGGCGCGGTAATTCGCGGGGGCGTCGTCCGGTCGAACACCGACGGGCTCATAGGACCCGGCTCAGAGTCACGGCGTCCCTCCCGAACTCCCTGCCAATCGATGGGAGAGCGACCACAACCGAGGAGCCCCTCAATGCCGTGATGAAGAAACTCAGGCTCGCTACAAGAAGGGCGGATGGTCTGCTGCCGGCATCGTCGGGTACGCCGATGCCGGCAGGCTTGCCTCCTTCATCATTCCTGGCTCTGCATGACAACCGATTCGATCTCCCGAACGGCCTTCTCCTCCCACCGCCTCGCCTCCCTCAGCCACTCCGCTGCCTCGGAGCGTTTCTCAGGCTCTCTGATGCTCCGCGGGCTGCCGGGAGGATCGAAGCCAAATGCGCCAGTGAGAAGCGCAAGGCTCTCGAGTTCTTTGCGGTAGTATTCGGCCGCCTTCTTGAGAGGGTCCCTCGTCGCCGCTTCATACCCGGCTGCGACCGCGTCGAGGTAGTCGGCTGCATTCCTCCTCGCGTGCTCCAGTATGACCGTGTGATAAGCGTGGGCCCAGTGATTGCCCACCGTGTTGTTCACCAGTGCATTGATCCAGCGATCGTAGGCCTGAAGTCCCCTGGAGTAGCGATCCCCCTCCTTGTCGGGCGAGAAGGCCTCCCCGACAGCGAACTTGAAGGAAGCCTTCTCGGCCGCCTTCGAATCCACCTTCAGCTTGTTGCCGACGAATATGACCGAGAACTCGCCCGTCTCCTCGTTGCCTATCTCATTGTAGCCAACCCTCTCTTCCTCGTCCCATGTGGGGACGATGTACCTGTCGTCCCTCGCGTCGTACCCCCTGACCAGGAAATAGTCCCACAACCGCATCAGCATCGGAACGCCCCTGTCGATGTCCTTCGTGGCCCGCGCCCAGATCGCAAGCATCTTGTCCGATGCCCCGGGTTCGTTCTCCGTCCCGGAGACCATCTGAAAATCGTAGCCGACATTGCGATAGAGACCGAGCGCCTCCTGCCAGTCGATCGCGCCTGCATCATCCCATCCCACGGAATCCGAGACCGTAAGCCGGAACGCGTGACCGGTCACACCCATCAGATACGCGGTGGTACGAGAGCTGTCCCCAATCGCTCGCAACGCGCCCTCGATCGCACCCACGACGGTGGTGGGATTCATGATCCACCTGGCGTTCTTGACCGTGTGAACCATGCCGGAGTCCTTCTCGTCCCAGGCGGCAGGCACGGAGACCGTCTGGCTTTCATCCTCGGCCGCAGGCACCTGAAACTTCAGCCCTCTCAATCGGTTACCTTCGTAGCGAGCGTCCTTCTCGGATTCGCAGATGTTCAGATTGAACTCGAACTGACCCCGGGTCTGCCCGATCTTGACCAGCAGACGGTGCGTGCCGGCTGTAAGGTTCACAGCTGGACGCGCGTTCGGGAGCCTGTGTCGCCTGGTCCCTTCGAAGCGATAGACCTCCGCGCCGTCCATCCAGACAACCAGCCCTTCGTCGGACCCCACCCAGAGTTCGGCCGGCTGGTCCTTTGTAACGGTAAACTCCGCATACGCATACGCGACACAGTTTTTGGCTCCCTCGAAGAGCCTGCCAAGGTTTATCCTGTCGTCGGAGAAGTAAACGGGTCCTGACCAGCCATCCTTCCCCGGAACGGGGTGTACGGAAGAGGGATCCACAAGCTCCCCGGAGAATGTCTTGACCGGAAACGGGCCCTTGAACAGCCAGGTCCTGTTGCTCTGGCCGTAGCGTCCCATCTCACCCCACACGTCCCCCGGGGGACACTTCTCAAATCGGGTGCCGATATCTTCCGGCATCTGGCCATTTATCCTGATCTGTTCCTCCTCGATGCGCCCCAATCCCTTGTGTGCGGCGAGGGTGAGGAATTCGATATCGTCCGGATTAAGGCCCATGAGTCTGGCGCAGACCGCATCCACGGCCACCACGTCCGTCCCCGCAATGATGGTGTTGCGCCTGATCGCCTTTCCCCCCATCCACTTGTCAGTCTTGAACCGCTCCATGGCCATGATGGCATCAACCACAATGAACGTGGGGTTGGCCAAAGAGGTCAGATCCACGATGGTCTCATCGATAACCTGAGGAGTATGCGGGATACCGGGCCCCACGCCCGGGTACCCCTTGGACTTGCCCCAGCCGTACTTGAGTCCCGGGGCTATGCCTACGAAGTTCTTCATGGCACAGGTCATGCCGGAGCCGTCATGGGTCTTCATAACCGGGACATCGATCAGCGCGTCGCAGTCCAGGACGGTCCTCGGCATCCAGTACTGATCGCGCGAGTACCACGGTTCCGGGACAGCGGTCATGATCGCCTCGTCCACGTTCAGGTCAACCAGGTCCAGGTTGATCCCGGATAGCTCAGGGTCCTTCAGGAGGGCTCTGAAGCCGGCAGCCTCCCATCCGTCCTGGATATCGTCTGCGTCGATCGCGAGGGTGTCAACGCCCGGGACATCAGGGGAGATCCATTCCCCGGCTCCTTCCACGATGGAGATCCTCGCGTTGGGCGCTGCTTCGTGGGCAAGTTTCACGACGGCCTTCACGACCCTTGGGTCGGTGCACACACCGGACCCGGGTTTGGTGATCTCGACAATGTTCACTTTTATGGCAATCCACCGAGCGTCCGGGGCTATCACTGTCTGCAGGCCACCAGCCAAAGACACCGCCCACTGCACCAGCTCCTCCACCTGAGCGGACGTGATGTTGCTGTCGGGCGGCACCGGGTGCCTGAGCTTTCCATAGTCCGACCTCACCACGCCGACCGTCGACTGTCCGGGGCTGGTGGCGGCGGAAACTGCGTCGGGTGCCACCAGTCCCGATGGGTCGCTCCCCTTGTTCCCGCCAAACCGGCTCCCACCAAGAAGAACCGTCAGAAAACAAGCTACGATCCCAGCTGAAAGTGTCCATTTTCGAAAACTCATGATACGGCCTCCCTTTCGGTCGCTGACAACGAGCTGTCAGTTTGTGTGTTGACAGTGCAGGCCAACCTCACTCGGCCCTATGGCCTGTCACAGGACAAGAACTGCAACCTGGCACCTCTGCCTCTTGGGCTCACGATGCCACCACATGGTACGACGGCGCTACTTCCGAAAACGGCATTCCGCCTCGCCCTTTAGCTCCCCGCGACCCCAACTGCGAGGTCTGCTTCGGTCTCGATATCCTGGTCACGCCACTCTCTGCACCGACCCCTATTCAACCACCACACTCCCCTTTGCGGGGAGCAGAACATAGCCGTCCTAGGGCAAGTGACATGATCGCCCCAGATGATTGCAGGACTATTCCCCGCCATCACGGCCTCTATAGCCAAAGCAAGATGCTGATCCTGAAACAGAAATCGTGTATTTTCATATTCGTATCGCTCAAGTTGGCAAATCCTCTTCTTCCTTTTTCTAGCTGCATAATGGGCGGCCTGAGGTCCTGCGTGAGAGGCGCGGTTTCCCGCGTTCGCTCAACCCAGTTGTCCGACTATGATTCGTACGGATCAAAGAATGCCAGATCTGCATCGAAGTTGTCCATTGCCACAACGGCGTCTCCCCGCATCTTCACCCGAATCGGATGGATGTGCAGGCGCTCCGAAAGCGTGATCTGCACTTCTTTCAGCGGGAAACGCAATTCGATTGGTTGCCTTGCTGAGACTGCGGGGAAGAAGAGATAACCGTTTGTCCAAATCGGCAGAGTCTCGTTGCCTTCAACACTGACTTCGTCGCGATTGAGCCAGGGAGGAATGCGCACAAATAGCGGTCCGGATTGACCCAGTTCGACACGAAGACAATCGTGCGTGTATGGGGACTGCACTCTGATTGCACTTGTCTCGTGACCGAACAGCAGGTTGACCCAGGTGGCGGAGGGTCCAGGTCTCGCGATCTCCCTATAGGCTTCGCACAGTGAGCCCACTGCGCCGCCAACAATATCCATGTTGAAGGAGAGATTCCCTCGCCCGTTCCCGACAGACTTGTGGCCGTACGGTGCCGGAAAACCGAAAGCGCCCCGATGTCGGTTCGCAACATCGCGCAATCCGTCCGTGCCGTCTGGATTGGGCGGCTGGCTGATGAAAGAGACGTCACGAACCTGCGAAGGCAGCAGGTGGCACCGGAGAATTCGCTCGGCGTCGTGATAGCACTCCGGATATCCCCACCGACCCAGGATCAACGCTGTCTCCAGAATATCGCCGGTGTTGTTTGCTTCGCCGTGGTCGCTGTGCTGTTGGGTCACCGTTTCCGGCGACCACCCGATCTCGTCCCGCATTCTCCAGAGGCCGTTGTCATAGAACGCTTTCACTCGCATCACAAGCGAACAATCCCCGAGCAGATCCGCCAGCTGCGCGAGAGACGACAGAACGCAAGTGATGGAATGAACGTGGCCGGTGACGAAACGCTTCGGATCGAACTCCCCGTCAGGGGAAAAGAACTCGCGGATGGCCTTCTCTTTCAGGATCAGGGCCAGCTCCAGAGCCGGGCCGTAGCGTGTGGCACGATAGTACTTGACAAGCGACCCCAACATCCGCGCTTCCCCGTGGAGAAAGCCCTCGCATTCCTGATAGTGCAGTCCGAGGGCGCACAGACGCTGCACGTCCCAGCCGCGATCGGGGTTCCAAAGATCGAATACGGCCGCGATGCTCCGTTCGGCCAGCCCACAGGCCTCCTCATCATTCCGGTATCGCGCCAGAGCATAGAGAGCATGGAAACCTTCCCGAAGGTTATGCGGACAGAAATTGGCCGGGAGACTGCCGATCGTTGGCCGGTTGAGAGGCAACGTGGCCGGCCCACTGTAGGAGAGAAAGGCTGCGCGTCGATGGTTCTCCACGGCGTCTTCGTCGAGCTCTACGCCTGCCGCATCCTCGGCATTCAACAGCGCGTTGAGATGTCGTCCTGGTACATGGGATTCACTGTGATGGGCACTGAAACTCAGAGCAGTCTTTGGCCGCACCGTCGAGCCGAAAAAAGGCGCCTGATTGTCGTCCGCGTTGAAAACGTTCTGCATGGTGCGGCATCCCAGCCGAATCGCGTCTGCAATATCAATGGTGTTAACCTGCTCAAGCTTGCTCATCAGTCCCTCATCCGAACCAGTCCTTTTCTGCAAGTCAAACGAATGCGTCACCGGCGCGCGAATAGCGCGTACGGTACACACGCAGGTTATGCCCTTCGTTTTCGTTTCTTCATCTTTGTGGATTCTGTCTTTGCCCTTGTCGCTTTGGCCCAGCCATCTACCTTGTTGCGGAACTGTCGATAGTGTCGTTTCACTCGGTCGACATACGTCTCGTCCTGCAACAGGACATTGCGAAAGAGATCGAGAATGCCGTCGGCCAATTCTGTCTCCGGACTGCCGAAATTGAGACTGGGGCCGATCAGTTCGGCAATCGTGTTCGGGTCGTCGTCATGCAACCACTTGGCATAGAATTCTGGAGTCTCCCATCCCCACGCGACGACCGCCTCAGGTCCGTCCCGAAATGATGAGACAACGTGGAAAAACACGCGACGGCAGTCACAACCGCGTTCGTTACAGAACATCTCGTAGAATACGTACTGACCGGGAGGCAAGCCGGTTTCTGGTTGATCACCAAACACAGTTATGGTTCGGGTTTCGGCCTCTGCAATCGTAGGGAGAAGGTCATGGAAAAGCTGATATGGCATACTATTTCTCTGGCAGAACGCTGCGGATCAGGCGCACTCCGAGCGTCGCCTGCATCCGGCTTATCAGGGCGATGGGAGTGAAACAGTCCTTGCCTCGCAAATTGCGTCACACGAGTCCTGCCTTCTGCCAATCCCTCAGGACTTCGTACACCGCATTCCTGTTTGGTCTTGAGGTTGGGGGCTCATTGAAAAAGACCACCCCCCTCAGACACTCCCTGTGGTGCTTCACAATCCACTTGCCCATATTTCGAATGGTTGCCGGCGTCTTCAATGGAATGTCGTAGTTCATGGTAGGGGTGTCTCGGGTATCAACATGCAGAACAAGCGGAAAGTCTTCAGCACTGTTGATTACAGCTCTCAAGTCGTCTTCACCTGTAATTGAATGAATACAAGGCATTGCCACATCGACACCGGACTCTCTGTAGGAGCCAGGCGAGAATCTATTGCCGGGCAAGTCTCCCAGTTCCCGGTATCCGTGATGCCATATATCAACTGACGAGGCCATGTGTCGTATAGCAGATACGTATTGCTTCAACATCTGCTTGGCATCCCATCGCTCCCAGTTACTGAATAGCCCATCTTCGCCATCGGATTCTGCATACTTCTCCAACTGACCTGAAGATAAAGCATCATTGAAACGTCTCATCGTATCGGGGCATTTGCATCCCCAGCGCCCGACCATTTCAAATCCATAACTATTGATGGCGGATCGTGAGTAATAGGAGAACAGGTCCGCCACTTCCGCGCATGCAATCTCCCAGGCTGCCGGATTGTCAACGCAATGATGAAAGTCCCTGTAGGTTTTTGACAGCGCCGGATATCCGATCTTGACTCTGTTACCCCAGGAGAAAGCATTCTGAAAGAGATTGACGTGGAATCCCAGCTCTGCGGCCTCTTCAATGATCTCAGACAGGAATTCCGTGTTCCCATCGGCATTCGTGCAGTTTGTGTCCATGTAGCATCTGAGTCTGGGATTTGTCACTGGCCATGCATAGCCATCGTGATGCGGATCGTTTTCAGCGGTAGAACACATCATAAAACTGATGAAATTCATCCCGTTGTCTTTCATCTCCAGGAGAAGATCATGAAGATACTGTTTGCTCAGGCCAGGCCGTTCCCCCGTCTGATACGTGATACCGATCTGCCAACCCACAACCTGTAGTTTTGAGTTCGTCATTCCTGCCCTTTATGATCGGTTTTCTATTCCGCCGAGCGCCCTGCCGACCCGCATGAGACGCCGTATCTCGCTTTCTCTTTGCGTTTCCTCGGCTCAGTCAGCTCCTTCCTATCAGGTGTTCAGAGGTACAACGCGCACGTAGTCCACCGCAGCGTAGGTTTCGTGCGTCCCGAAACCGATATGTGCTGGCCATTGAGACAATTTTCTCAGGAGCGCATCGCTCGTCCGGATGGTGCCGATGTCCTGACCGTCGATCGAGAGATGATTCGTGTTGCCGCAGACCTTCACAGTCCAGTCGTGCCACCCGGCATTGCACGCAGGGTTGGGCCCGATATTGGCCGGCGAACTCATAAGACCATTGACGCACTCCTGGTAAAACGTGTGATCCGCGTCGTGGAGCCAGAAACGCGCAAACGTATTCGGGTCACCATAGCGCATGACCACCGATACCCGGTGTGTTGCCCCGGCATAGCACTGGATTCGGCTCTCAAGTGCGTAGCGGTCACGGACCTCGGGTATCTCGGCAACCAACGGTGCTCGGTCTGAACCGTTATCGGCAAGTTTCAGCATCCCACCATCGACCATGCCGAATGGAGATTCCTTCCACGCGGAGAGAGGCGGGTCGTGAAGGCGATCGGCGAGTTGCGCAAGGGTTCCGTGGAACGTAGCCACCCCCAGCGGTGTTTGTGCGCCCTGGTAGATCATAAACACCTTGCCCTGGGTTTCGCATAATGTTGCGTCGGTCAGATGTCCGTAGTGTCCCGCGGTGGTTCCCCCTTCGTCCGGTGGAATACCGCGCTCCCACGGCTGCGTGTAGTTTATCTGCGGATTGTTGGCGACAGGGTGCCAGCAGATCATGTCAGCGCTCCATCGGCAACTTATTCGCAGAGAACCCGCCATGCCCTCCGAGTGCCATGTGTAGTATCTATCGCCGATCTTTGTCAAAAAGGGATCTCCCCCATAGAAACCATCGATCACGGGGTTGCCCTCGTGTTTGGTCCACCTTACGCCGTCCGGCGAAAAGGCATAGCCGAATTGGGGGGCAGGGGGCGCATCGGCACCGGTATATAACATGCGCCATGTGCCGTCGTCATCGACAATAACAGCCATGTTGGAGAGCCCCCCCTCCCATCCTTGGCTGCAAGTCATGACAAGGCGTTCGTCTGACCAGTTTATGCCGTCCTGTGACGACCATCGTCGCATGGTTGCGGAGTCGGAAACATTTTCGTTTTGGACCGCATAGAGGAAATAGATCCCCTGATGCTCCATTACATAAGGCCGATGCACCTCGCCCTCTGCCAACACCGGGTTCTGCGGGTACTTCGTCCAAGTGAACCCGTCATGCGAGGTCGCGTACCCGAGCGCTGTGCGCTGGCCCCCGACGGGGTACATCTGCGCAAACCAATTGTGGAAGAGGCCGTCCTTGTATAGGAGATTCGGCTCGCAGATGTAATCGCTCTCTGCCCACAACTGCGTGCGGACCATGACCGGATTGCCGACATACTTTGTCCAGATGCCGTTGCTGAAATCGTCAAAAAACACTGTGTCGGATTTTCTTCTCATCTCGTCCTGGCTGGCGAACGCCTCGGGTCAGGCGCGCGCGGGCAGCACGTCGCCTGCCCCCGGTTGTTGGACGCCTTTGCCTTCAGATTCCTCACGGTCGGCAGAGTAGACCTGGTTGTAGAAATCGTTAAGGTAGGTGCCATCCTCAGTTCTCCAAATGATCCAGCCATTCGCTGTTTCCCGTTGGCTCCCAGCTTTCTGGATGCAATATATGGCAGATGCGCTCAACGACATGACCTTTCCGTCCACCTCAACCCCTTCCTTCCGCAGGATTCCCTCGAATACCTTCTTCTGTTTGCCTCTGGGACCGTATTCCAAAAGAACTCTTTGTCCTTCATGGATAAGGCCGGCCTGCATAACGTCTTGATACGGTTGCGACCATCGGGCAGCTACCGTGGCCGTGGGTTGCCCCTTGCTTGTGCTTGTGGTTATGGTCGGAACGTTCTCGTCAGGGACAGAATACAGGATAGAGGAGCCATCAAGGGATTGGTACTTCTCGATGACCCAAATCTTGACCTTGAATTTGAGAGTCTTGGCCCACGCCTGCAGGTCAGAAGGGACTCCATCGATCGGGATAGCTATCGTGGGAGATTTCCTTAGAATGGTCTGCAACTTGCCGTGGATATCTAGTTGAGCAATTCCAAGGTCGGCGAAGACACCTGCCGCATCTTTGTCGGACTTCACGAGGTCAAGTGCGATGGCGAGAATCGAGTCTCTGGTTGCTTGTGAGTCCACAGCAGCTATCTGTTTTGAAATCTGGGGGGCTATGTGCTGCCACGTTCCGTGCGACGCCAATTCCGCCTCAACAAGGAACCATTCTTCTGATTCCACATCGACCACAAACCCGTCGGAAATCGTCCCCGCGCCTCCCACGGTGGTAATCTTGGACTTGGGAATGAAAACGATGCTGGAGCCGAATAGATACTCGGCGTAATCTTTGACCACCGTCTCGATCTCCGTCTCGTTGTTGAACGGAGTTCTAAAGTATTTGTTGGCTCCGGCTGCGATCATAGTTCATCTCCATCCTCCAACGGCGCACGTCAGGCGCGCTGTAACGTGTCGCCTGGACCTGCTGGTTGGGCCTGATCATATCAAGGCCTTGATAAGTGTTCGTATGCTCAAACCAATGACCAGAAGACCGACAAGAAACATGAACGGGCGAAGCGGGATTCGCTTGCACGTGTACGCCCCGAGTGGAGCGGCTACCATGCCGCCCACGGCGAGTCCCGCGATGATTGGCCAGTGGGTCAGCCCCATCGTG
Organism: Candidatus Latescibacterota bacterium; assembly: GCA_043804415.1. Taxonomy (GTDB): domain Bacteria; phylum Latescibacterota; class 4484-107; order 4484-107; family 4484-107; genus 4484-107. The sequence continues at coordinate 11,827 of JAZDJA010000238.1, forward strand.
AGGATGAACGTAATGGATGCGGCCAAGGTCACGAAAAACTCCGCCGCGTTCACCGATCCGACCGTGACTCGGGCGTGATTCCCCCGCGCGATGAGCGTGGACGCGACAACCGGTCCCCATCCCCCTCCTCCAATGGCATCGATGAATGCTCCAAGGAAGCCCAAGGGCGTCAGATGCGTGGTGATGCTCAGAGGTGGCACGGTCCGGAATACTCTGACCACGATGAGCATCCCCATTCCCAGCAGGTAGACCGCGATGAATGGCTTGAATCGGTCGCCACCAATCTGGCTGAGAACATACGCTCCGACAATCGCCCCCGGGACACCAGGCTTCACCAGACGCCAGAACAGGCGGCGATCAACATTGCCGAAGTAGTGATGGGACACGCCGGAAACGCCAGTGGTGAATACCTCGGCAGCGTGCACAGTTGCGCTGACAACTGCCGGGGCTATCCCGCGAGTCAGTAAGAGACTCGATGCGCTCACGCCGTACGCCATCCCCAGCGTCCCGTCAATCATCTGCGCCACAAAACCAACGATCACATACCAGAGCATCTCGTTCATTCATTCTCCTTCGCCCAACGTTCGGCTTCAGCGGCGGAGCGGAGTGCCGTCCGATGGAAGCCGTTGTTAGCACGCGTCCTTCTGAGTCCATCTGCGAAGTGGTGGTTATTCTACTTCGCGCTTTCTTTCATTGCCGGCTTGAATCAGCCCGACGCACCCATTTGTAAATCTCCATCACTATTATGATCACCGACGCAACTCCGCCGAGAACCAACCACCTTTCAATTGGCAGGGGGCTCGTCCGCAGAAGGGATTGCATCAAAGGGATCTGTGTGGCCAGCACATAAAGACCGAACGCGATGAGCATGCCCACCATGAGGATAGGATTGTCACGCAACGGAACCCGAAAGGCGGAACGGCTCTCCGAGCGGCAGTTGAGCACGTGATAGAACTGCATAAGCACCAGCAGGGTAAGAAGGCTGTTCCGCGCGACTGCCTCCTCCATGCCGCTATCGAGCATGACGATCCAGGCAACCAGACAGACAAGGCCCATCGTCACTCCGCCAATAAGCACCTGCTCGATCATCTTGCGATCAAAAATGCCATCTTTGGGGCGGCGCGGCGCGAGTTTCATGACCCCTTTCTCACCGGCCTCAAACGCCAGGGCTACGTCCTGGATGCCGTTGGTCACTAGGTTGAGCCAGAGGAGCTGCACTGCAAGTAAAGGCAGCGGCAGGCCCATCAGAACCGTCGCGCCAAGCAGGACCAGTTCCGCAGCACCGGTGGAGATCAGCAGCAGCGTTACCTTGCGCACGTTGGCATAGGCGAAGCGGCCCTCTTCGATACCAGCCACAATCGAAGCGAAATTATCATCGGTCACCGTAATCAATGCGGTTTCCTTGGCGATATCCGTGCCGGACCCCATGGCAACCCCGATATTCGCCCGGCGCAGGGCCGGCGCGTCGTTGACCCCGTCCCCGGTCACGGCCACGAATTCTCCCGTCTTTACCAGTCCATCTACGATATGAAGCTTCTGCTGGGGTGTGACGCGGGCAAAGACACGAATGTGCTTGATGCGCTCAAAAAACTCCGGTGTATCATACGAATTCAGCTCGTCAATCTTTTGCCCGGTGATCACCTGCTCGGGCGAGTCGGCAATACCGAGTTCTTTTGCAATGGCCATGGCTGTGGCCGGATGATCCCCGGTGATCATGATGACCCGGACACCGGCTTCAAGAGATTCTCTTACGGCTTGCTTCACTTCCGGACGTAGCGGATCGATGAAACCGATGAGCCCCAGGAGCGTGAGGTCCGTCAGGCGCCCTTCATTGAATCCGGAATCCTTGTCGGTTGCCGGGAGGGGGGCGGTAGCAATAGACAGCACCCGATAGCCGGTCTCGGCCAGTTCCTGCGCCTGCCGCAGAAGAATATCTTTATCCAGCGGCTGGTCGCCGGAGGCTGTCCGCATACGTGCGCAGAAGGGCAATATCGCTTCAAGAGCTCCCTTTAGAGCCACGTACACGCCTTCTTTATCGCCATACGCCGTGGCCGCATAGCGCCTCTCCGACTCGAACGGAATCTCGCCGACAATACGGAACCGACCCCGCTCGGTTTCTGAATCGAGCCCCTGTTTGTAAGCCAGAGACAGCAGGGCAACATCCATCGCATCGCCGCTGTGCTGCCAATTGCCGTCTTCCTTGGTCAGAGACGCTTCGTTACACAAGACGCCGGCGCGGGCCAGGTCTGCCAGACGGGTCTGCAGCGACTCGTCAAGGCTGTCGCCCTCGTCGCCGCGAACCTTTCCTTCATCATTGTAGCCCTGGCCGCCGACCTCTATTCCTATTCCGTCGGGGAGTAAAATCCTTTTGACAGTCTGTTGGTTCACCGTGAGCGTGCCGGTCTTGTCGCTGGCGATCGTTGTGCAACTCCCCAGGCTCTCCACCGCCATCAGTTTGCGCACAATCACTTTTCGTTTCGCCATGCGGGATGTCGCAATCGATAGGGCAACCGTCATGGCGACCGGTAAGCCTTCCGGTATCGCCGATACCATCATGGCGACCATGAGGAAGAACACCTCGCTGAAAGACGAGCCTCGAGAGACCATCAGCAGACCCAACAAGACGGCAAACACGAGCACAACCACGCTGATCTGTTGGGCAAACCGTTCCATCCGGATGAGCAGCGGCGGCTTGGCGCTCTCTGTTGTAGTGATGGAATCGGCGATCTGGCCGACCACGGTACGCATGCCTGTGGCGACGACCAGCCCCATGCCGCGACCGGTGATCACCGTGGCGCCAGCATAAGCCATGTTCTTCCGGTCACTTACCGGAATTTCCTTGTTCAACACGGTGGTGTTTTTTTCCGACGGGAGCGACTCACCGGTCAAGAAGGACTCGTCAATCGCTATATTATTCGCCTGTATCAGCCGCAGGTCTGCGGGCACCTTGTCACCCGATTCAATGAGAACGACATCCCCGGGGACCAGTTCTTCGGCAGGCAGAGATTGTTGACGTCCTGTTCGCCTCACCTTGGCCTGAATCTTCAATAAGACCTGCAAGGCATGCGCTTGTTGCTCGGCACGCCACTCCTGCATCGTGCCGATAACGGCGTTCAGGAGAATCACGGCAAAAATGAAAACAGCATCCTTCACGTCCCCCATCGCCAAGGCAACGACGCCTGCAATCAAGAGAATGTAGATCAAAGGACTGGCAAACTGGTGCAAGACGACCAGCAACAGCGCGGGAGGTTTTGGCGACGGCAAAGTGTTCTTGCCAAATTCCTGCAACCGCTCCTCGGCCTGGGATTGGCTGAGGCCATTCATATCGGTCTGGAGCTTATTCTGCGTAGCATAGTCGGAAAGGCTGTGCCAGGCAATCGAATGGCTATCTATGCCTGCCACCTGAAAATGCGAGTTGCTTTGACTGCTGGTTCTCATCCTGACATTCCTCAGAGTTTGCTTGTATGGCGTCTGGTACGCCTGTCCCAAATACTGCAAGGCCGACAAGGGCTCTCTCCACTTCTCCTTCCGCCAAGACGGAGGGCCTTGACTCGAAGAGCGTTCTAACGTCGCGGATCAGGCGCGCTGTTAAGCGTCGCCTGCATCCGGCTTGTTGGGCTGACTCTTCGGCTTCTCAGCCAGCAGCGTCTGGATAACGCGGAACAGTGTGGGCGAGTCCGGGGCATCTTGAAGCCGCTGGCGATTTCCCGGAATTGACATACTGGCAGCGATGGAGGCGAGCGTCTGAACATGGATATCCTCCGTGCCCATGGGCGTTGCCAAGAAGAATACATGCTGCACAGACGCGCCGTCTGGCGCGTTCCAGTCGATCCCCTGACGCGATCTTCCAAAGGCGATGACGGGGTTCTTCAGTCCATCCACACGCGCGTGCGGAATGGCCACGCCCTGGCCAACCGCTGTGCCAAACTCCTCTTCGCGAGCCATCGCTCGCTCCTCGAGCACGTCCAAGCTGACGGATTCTTCCTGGCGGGCGATCCGGTCCGCGAGTTCGCGAATGGCCTCTCCGGGGGTCGCGCCCGCAAGCTCAGCGATGACGGTGTTGAGCGTCAGAAACTTCGCGGGCACAATTGTCGTGCGACGAGCCATGGACCTCGCCATCCAGGGACCCATGAGCATGGACGAGAATATGGCGCTGAAGACAATGGCCACGAATACCTCGGGGGTGATAAGGCCGGCCTGGAGAGCCAGAAGAGCCACGACGATTTCCATCATGCCGCCCGGCGTGTGTGCGATGGAAATGAGGTCACGATTGATCCGAGGCACACGGCTCCACGTAACTCCGAGCCAAGCCCCAAGGTAACGCCCACCGATACCCACGGCGCACATGAGGGTAACAAGGAAGAAATCAAAGTTGGCGGCAAAATCAATCTTGAGCCCGATATTTGCGAAGAATAACGGGACAAACAGGGAGTGCACCATCTGCGAAATGACACCGCGGGTATGCTCCGATAGACTCTTCGCCTCGCCTACCACCACGCCGGCAACGAAGAAACCGAAGAGCGCGTGAATCCCCAGCTTCTGCGTGAAAACCCCGAAGAGCAGCCCCAGTAGGACCGTTATCGTTAGCGAGGTCCCCGGTTCTGAGAAGTTCCTGCGCTTGACCGAGTCGAACACCTTCGTCGAGAGGCGTCTCCCGAGGGTCAGCGCCAGCGCAGCAAAGCCCACGGTAGCGCCGAACACGAGGGCAACTGGCCCCAAGGCAATGCTCTCTGACGTGAAGGTTCCCAAAATGATTGTGAACATGACCCAGCCGATGATGTCGTTCACCGCGAGCGCACACATGACAAGGTACCCGAGGTTGGTTTTCAGCAACTTAAGATCGTGGAGGACGCGCGCCGCCACGGGCATTGCGCTGATCGTCATCACAGTAGCCATGAACAGCGAGAAGACGATCCGCTGGTTGGGGTCCACCATATACCTTCCGGGCAGCCATGCGACTGCGGCGAAGGCAACAACCATCGGAACAATGATATCTGAAATGGCAATGACGAGAGCGCTGCTGCGCTGCCGCCATGCGATGGAGAAGTCGATTTCAAGGCCTGTGTCCAAGAGCAGAAAGAGTACGCCGCACCAGGCAAGTGTATCTAGCATGGCCTGCTGGATAGCCTCGGGGGGGAATAGGGCCTGTTGGAGTTCCGGCAAGAAACGTCCCATGATCGTCGGCCCCAGCACGATGCCGACCAGAATCTCGGCGGCCAGAGCGGGTTGCTTCCAACGGCGAAGCAGTTCGCCAAATCCACGAGCACACCCCATGAGGATGAAGACCTGTACGAGGAAGAGAAGTATGTGTGATTCGTCCAAGTAGTGCATGCGATTATCTCGTCTCTACAGCCCAACGTTAATTTAACCTGCTGGAACTTACGGCGCACTGTATTTCAATACTGTAAAAATGTGTTGCGAGAACCGAAAAATCAAATTCGCCAATCGCCGTTCCAGTCAGGTCGAAATTTTTGTTAGGCAGATTTTACGAACTCCAACAAGACCTCATTAAACCTATCTGGAGAATCCAAATTGGCAAAATGACCAGTATTTTCGAATTCAAGCAAAGTGAAGTTGCCACGCTTGTTGAAAGAACTGATTGTAGTATTTAGGCTTTTATTGATGTCTGCGTCTTTTTCGCCTTTGATGATTAACGCAGGACAATGACTACTTGATAATTGGGACTGTTAAGCTAACTGTCGCTGTATTCTCTTTGAAAAGATCTCAACCAACCGTTTTTTATAATGGTTTGGCTCCCGACAGAGAGAGTGATGATCGGCCGTTTTGGTGCAAATACTTTGCTACGTGTGAAGAGACTGAATCGATAGTCTCGAACCACAGCTTCAGGAGATAGTAAGCATTGTCTTGCTCCACGCCATTCCTTGTCTCACTATATACTCTGTAAGAACAATTCCTTCTGTTTCACATAGATGGCCAAGTGAAGCTTCCGTAACACGCTTGACAGCAAAACCTCTGGATCCTTTGAACCGCTTTGCGACGCTGCCGAGAGGTGCTCAGGAAGTGGCTCTGTCCCTCTTAGTGCCGGGCAAACCACATCAGCGGCAGCGGAGTTTGTTTCATCAGAATTCCATGTTATTGAATTGACAAGCCAATAAGCCCATATAACAACATTACATATAATACGTTAGAACAAGACATAGCGACAGTTAAGCTAACACTCCCAAATATCAATTTGGGAATTCTGATTTTCAAATATTTGCAGATTCATTTTTGGTATCCTGCTATATGCCTAACCACTGATCATATGGTTTCCAGATAACATCCCAGCAGCCATTTCCTTCCGCATAGCTGCTCAGAGATGTAATAGATCTAGGTGCATTCATGGTATTCCCTTAGGGAATAACCTCGATCATGTCCTGCGTGTTATATGGCTTCCATGTAACACGCAGGAGGGTCTTCTCTTTCTCACCCATCCGACAAAACATCGCTGTGTCATGGAGGGAGAGGGAATCTCTCGTAGTGGGGCTGCGGCGCTGTGAAAGATCTCTTCACGAGGAATCGAACGGGCTTGTCACACATTGTCCCCCGTAGCTGCGTATGTAGGTTTCAATCGAGGTGGCGCGGACATCCCTGGGGCAAAGCTGTTTGAGGGGAGTATAACACATCCCAAATGATCAGTCAAGAGCAAACTTGCCCGATGACGGCAGATTCGCTTGCGGGTCCATCTGTTTTGCGCCTCTTGGAGGCGCTCAAAAACACCAAGGGAGCCGGGTCCACCGATGCCACCAAGCGGGTCGGAAGGTTGCTCCAGGTCAAACAGCGTATCAAGAACGATCGCCTCTGACCGGGTGCGGACGTCGGCCTGGCACCTGTCGCGTCGAATGCCAGGTTTTCTGTGATACTTGCCCCAGGGGGCCATGTCCTGACTCTGACAATGGGGACACGAAAAGGGGGCGGTTCTTCCAGCATACATGGCGGATGCGGCGCCCGCAGGCTTCTTCACCCGGCAACGGGACAATGCTCTGAAAAATCTCCATGAGGAGCTCCCCGTCCGGCAGGAGCGCCAGGCATGGCCTGTGCCCGGCGCCGTGGGAGGTGCGTTCGGCGGGAATCTCCGACTTCCCGATCTTCCGGGGATTGAGCACCCGGACGGGAAGCTTGTCGTTGGACGTCATCCTTTCGCTCGCCTTCTGATCCTGGCGAGGATCTCCCAAATGGATTTGGCGATGTAGTCGGCCTGCTTCCCCCTTATCGTTGGGCCGATGGGGAGCAAGATGAGCCGGGTGCGGAATGCCTCCCGGGGCACCGGGCGCAAGCCGAGCTTACATCCCGGGCTCGTTCGCGTCCCTCGGATCCCTCCTATCGTGCCCGACCTGCTTTTATTATCCTGTCCACAAGACCACCGGGTTGACACGGGGCGGCCAGACCATGACGCGCAAGCGCCGCAGGTACTCCCCATACACTAAGGTTCTGATAATACTCCGTCCCCATCGCTGTCCGGCCTGAATAAGGCCTGACCATGTTGGGAAGGTCCCAAGCATGACCGTGGCGGCAAACCATATTGTGCCAGTTGCGCCTGATGATCTCCAGGCCTGTCGGCATGTCTCCAGCGTAGAGATAGGTCATGCCCAGAATCGTGGTTTCTGGTGGGAAGATCGCATAGGGAATGACGCTGTGGTGTTCCAAAGGCGTCATGTGAAGGGTAGGGTTTCCGTCGGATGTGACGAAGGGGAACGCCCCGATGATCTCGTCCATGCATAGTTGTCGGACCGTTCGCAAGGTCTGTTCCACATGATCCGGCGAAAACGCCCCAGGCAGGTCGTGAAACCGACTCACCCACTCTCCGTCCAACTGGCACGCCATAATCGTGTCCGATCTCCTGTCAGACTCCGGATCGTGATAAAGCAGATAATACTGGCCGTTCCACAGGTGCTCTTCCATGGCCTTGCTCCCCTGCTCGAACCATGCCTGGCACTGGCGGGAAAATTCCATGTCACCCAATTTCTCAGCCATTCGCCCAGCCATCTGAAGCATCGCCAGGTGCAATCCTCCCACGTGGGCCGTCATCCCATAGAAAGGGTACCACTCCCACCAATCCTGGAACTGGCCTGCTCCTGCCACGCTGATAATTCCTTCCGGCCCGGGTTTCCGGGTCACGGTGAATGTCGTGCATCTCTTCATCGCCGGATAGCAATTGCGGAGGAGATCCTCATCACCCGTGCGCCGCCAGAGCCTGTCGACCAGATCCACAAAACACACACCATTCATCGCTACGTGAATCTCGTATCCTTCCCCCAGCCCCGCAAAACCAAGTGCGATGGGCGCGGCACCGTCATCTCTGACGGCGCGACTATAGGCGAGTAATGTATTCCGTGCCAGCTCTGGGAAAAAATAGACCATGGGCAGGTTGCCGTAGAAGTCGCACGGAATTACGCCGATCGCGGGGCAGCGCCGCCCGCTTTCCATCTGCCCGAAGAATCCCTCCGGCCCAGCCTCCTCCAGCTTCCCTTTGTCCATTGACCAAAAGGAGGTTTCGGGAATCGTCGAGAGGGAGTTGACGAGGACGTCGCTCAGCCAGGGTGGGAGTTCGCCATCCGTATAAATGACCTCCTGCCAACGCAGGATTCGATCCAGCATGGAACGATGCTGCGATGCCACCAACAGAGCGACGTCGGTGGCATCGCGGAAACGTGAAGCATACATCTGAGTGTAGGCCTCGCCATCTCCTCCGTACCAGATCGGCTGATACCAGCTCAACACGATGCGGACAACTTTTTCTTGTTGGATAGCCAAATCGAAGTCCACGGATAGGGAGGCGCTAAAGTCAGTCGGCTGCACATCCGGCAAGGTGGTGTCAATCCTCCTCCAATCATCCGCATCCAGACCGCCTCCCATCCGGATGTGTTCGTTCCCGATCACTCCCAAAAAGAATCCTGTGCCGGTCTCCGATGCAACGGTAATCCCATTCAGGGGCCCTTCTCGAACGGTCTGGCGAAGTGCCGTGAGGGGGCTCGACGCTTCTGGAATCCACGCTTGCCAGTCACTGAAGATGCGGATGCTCTTTCGAGGAGCGGCTGCCGAAAACCGTGCCTCCACTTCGCTGGGACCTGGGAAAGAGAATACAAGCCTGCCTTGTTGCGGCTGCTCCGAGACATTACGTAGGTGTACCTCAAATACCGCGGCCGGCGTGTTGGAAATCACGGCGTCTCCTGGGATGAATGGCGACCACGCCCGGAGACCGACACCAACGGGAGAGTCGGTGTCGTACTCTATATCAGCGATAGGATAGTGACCCCAGTAGTGAATTTCGGTGGCGCACCGTACACCCTTGATCTCCGGAACGATTGAGGGTGCAACCCGCTGCGTGATGTCATCGCTTCGATCATCGAAGTAGCCACCGGCGCGGATTTGTTTGCTGGCGAGTACCCACGTCTGCCCGCGTACCGTCAACCCTAGGAAAGGCAAATAGGAGCGCGGGGACGTAGGGTAGGGATGGAATGGCGAAGCGAACCAGGGATCGGGCGTGTCCGGGGACGCGCTGCCAATCCATAGCCGGGGGAAGGGACAGAACATGGTGTTGAAGCCTAACACGCTCCATGTCTCAATATCAAGACAGCCGGTGCTGATTCCACCGAGTGGCATACCGCAGCTCGCCGGCTTTTCCGTGCGATAGATCATACCGGTGACAGGTTCGGAAAACCCTTCTGCCATGAATTCAACCCAGTCTGACACCGGCATGTCGGTTGGAAATAGTTTTTTGACCATGCTGCTTTCTCCTCGGCAACCGTATAATCGCTGATATGCCAAGACATTATCCTCCATCGAAGGTGATGACAACGCGCCCCAGCGCCTTGCCTGTTTTGAGAAAGCTCAGCGCTTCGTCTACCGCGTTGAGGGAAAAGGTATCGGAGACGATGGAATGCCTGGGTCTCCTGCCGACCAGCTCAATGGCGTCCGCCGTGTCCTGCCGCCCACCCGACCGCACCCCCACGATCTCCAGTTCATAGCGAGACATCCACTGCGGGGCCAGAGGATAGGTCTCTTGAGTGTATCCAATGATAACCAGCCGACCGTTTTTCGCCAGCGCGGCCATCCCCTGCGTAAGGGTCTGTTCTGAGCCGTGACAGTCGAAGACAACAGCGACCCCCTCACCATCCGTTATCTGCCGGATGGCGTCGCCACCGTCGGATCTGTTCACAAGGAGCGTCTGACAGGCCCCCATTGTTCGAGCCCATTCTAACTTTCCCTCAGAGAGGTCGGTCGCGATGACTCGCGCTCCGGCCGAGCACGCCGCTTGCAGAACACTCAACCCCACTCCACCCACGCCAATGACCAGCACCCAATCTCCCGGATAGACCTGCGCCTTCCGCCTCACCGCATGGATGGCACAGACGACCGCATCGGCAATCACCCCACCATCTACCCATGAGATCGTGTCAGGGAGATGAAAGAGTTGACGTGCGGGGATCGTGAAGTATTCGGCGTATGCTCCGTGGTGGTTGAGCACACCCAGAATACCGTCTAAGGCCGTACAGAGGGTCTCCCGATTCGTCCGGCAATATCGGCAATTCCCGCAGGTGTAGAAGATATTCGGGACAACCCGATCGCCCGGCTGAAAACCGGTCACATCGGTACCGACGGCATGGACAACTCCCGCAGGTTCGTGGCCCATCACAAACGGGAGAACAGGGTTGTAGCCCCATCCGGCAGAGATATGGAGATCGGTAGCGCAGATACCGCAGGCCTTGGTTTGGACGAGTACTTCGTCCGGCCTCGGCTCCGGCATCGGGATTTCTTCGATGATTAGAGGCTTGCCAATCTCGTGTAGAACCGCCGCTTTCATCATATACCAGATTGCCTTATATTTTTTCTTTTCACCCCAGAGACACAGAGGACACAACGTAGGTAGAGGTAGGGGTAGAGGTAGAGTAGAGATCACCTCAGCCTGCCGTCGTCGTTCTTTACCTTTACCTTTACCTTTCTTCCGTGTCCCTCCTATCGTGCCCGACCTGCTTTTATCATTCTGTCCACGAGGCCATTGGGCCTGCACGGCGAACTGAGATCGGTGCCAGCCATCGCCGCCGGAGCCGCCCAGAGCATCATGTTTTGATAGTAATCGGTGCCAAAGGTGCGCCGTCCCTCCCCACGTCCGTCCTCGAAGACCACCATCCCCTCGCCTTCCTTGGAGAAGGCGAGCGCGCCAGCCACCATGTTGGGCAGATCCCAGCCATGCCTGTGTTGAAGAACGAGATTCCGCATGCACTTCTCTAAGATCTTCAGCCCGGTTTCACGATCTCCTTCATACAGGTAGGTGAAAGACAGCATCATAATCTCCGGCGGGAAAATGCCGTAGGTCACCATGGGGGTACGATCCGGTTTGGCGAAGCTGACCGAGCCATAGTCCGTCAAACAACTCTCCTTGACGGTCGCCAGCACCTTCCTGATCCGATCCTCCGGGAAGATGCCCGGCAGACCATGAAAGTCATTGTTCCACACCCCATCGAGCTGGTTGGCCATAATGGTGTCGTCCCGCTTTCCCAGCTCGGGGTGATGGTAGAGCAGATAGGACTGGACTTGCTCATTCCACATCTTCGTCTGCATCGACGAGTTGCCCTGTTCGAGCCATTCACGACACTGATCAGCAAATTCGTGATCGCCAACGGCATCGGCCATCCGTGCGGCCATGCTCATGTTGGAGAGGCGCAAGGCCCCGGCGTGGGCGGTCATCCCATACCAGTCAAATCCCTCCCACCACTCACGCCGGCTATCATCGGGAATGCTGATAACCGCGTCCGGCCCGGAGCTCATAGCCACGGTGTAGATCGTGCTTTCCTTGACTGCCGGGTAAAATTCGTCGAGGACGCTGCGATCGCCCGTGCACATCCAGAGGCGATCCACCAGGTCCACCAAGCAGAAGCCATTGAGCGCCTTCTGGTGCTCGTACGCCGGCGCTATCAATCCGACGATTCCCACCGGCCCGAGCTCAAAGGGCGCGGCCCCATCCTCTCTCATGAAGTGGACATAGGCGCGCAAGGTGGTGCGCGCCAACTCCGGGAAGAAGTAGTTGATCGGGATGTTGCCATACCAGGTGCAGGGAATGCACTCGATATGGGGACACCCGCGTGGGCTTTCGTTCATCACGAAGAGCCCTTCGGGATAGGCCCAATCGCCGAGAGGATCCCTGGCGACCGCCCAGTAGCTCGTCTCCGTGATCAAACTGAGATTGTTGATGAGCGTATCGCGCAGGAACACCGGCAGACCTTCTTCACCATAGATGACCTCCTGCCACGCGATGACGCGCTGCAACAGGCTTTCATGTTCCATGGCGATCCGTCCCGCCACTTCCACCGCATCACGATAACGGGTTGTATAGAATTGGGTGTAATGGATGGTGTTATCTCCCAAAAACTCAGGGGCATACCAACTCAATACAAAGCGCACCGTTTTCGCCTCGTCCGGTGCCAGCACAAAATCAACGGCCACCGAGGAGCCGGATCGGTCCGGGGAGGCAGCAGGCAGTGCGGACGAGATATTTGCCCAGGCATGGCCGTCGGTGTGGAGCTCGGATCCCGTGCGAACCTTCTCCGAGCCGAGTACGCCCAGAACATAGCCATATCCTCCCGCTGCCGTCACGGACACCCCTCCGACCGGAGCGGCCAGCGCGACCCGATGAAACTGAGGGACGAGATCGCGAAGCAGGGCGTTGGCCGGTATCCCCGGAAAGCTGAAGGCCAGTGTCCCGTTCTCGGGACGGCTGCTCGTGTTGTGCAGGTGAAGCTCAAAGACGGCCGCCGGGATGTTGGAGGCCCCCACATCCCCGGGGACAAACGACGACCAGGCTCTCATGCCCACATGGATGGGCAAGTCTGTTTCATACTCCATGTCAATCATCGGGTAATGCCCGAAATAGTGGATCTCCCGAGCGGCCTGAACGTCCTCCAGTTTGGTGAGGGTCGCTTCCCAACCCTCCGGCTTGAGAGCGGGTTCGCTGCAGCCGGTCAGCGTTCCCCCTTCGATATATTTCCGGTGAGCCAGAACGGTCGTTTTGCCGTGCACACTTATGCCCAGGAAGGGCAGCTGCAACTGCGGCCGACGGGGGAATGCCACGAACATGGATTCAAAACCCAGGACACCTCCCACCTCCACGTCCAGACACCCCGTAGCGACACCACCCAGGGGCACGCCACAGCAGGTCGGTTTGTCCGGACGAAAAATCACGCCACTGACGGGAATCGAAAAACCTTCCGTGTCGAACTCCACCCATTGCAGTGCGGGTAGATTGGTCTGGAATAATCGCTTATGCATGGTTTCCCCTGACGTCCTTGATGATCTGGTTGGTTTGTGATGCCATAGCCATCCACCTTGAAGAAAGAGAGGAGGAGGGTTATGGGGCCGCAAGAAGACGATCGAGAAGGGCTCTATTTTGGACCAAACCCGGACTGCGCCACCCGGGGCCACGTGGGACCGGACAACCGCCTCATCGGAGCCGGTTCCTGTGGAAAGCATGCCACCCGATTGCTGACAGCCATACCGCCCGGAACGGACGGTCGCGGCAATCTCCCAAAGCAGGCTCTCTCTGGTGGATGGGCAGAAATGAGTGGTTTAAGGTGGGACACAGAAACTATGCTGTTGCCATCGAAACCCATAGTAGGTGCGGTTCCCTCTTTTCTCCCTCTTCACCGCCCCTGGCCATGCCGAATCTCCCAAGTCATACTGAATCGCTCCGCTCGATGCCGACCCCATGGCTTGGTATCCCTGTTTCTAAGACCTCGCTTGTCTCTTTGATCGCGGCAATCCCTTTTCGCTCACGGTCATCGAAGAGATCATCATATTCGATAATCGCCCGACCCTCGACCCGGAGAAAGGCAGCCAACCATCTGCGCGCCCCTGGAAGGGCGCAACCTTGTCTTTCTCCCAACCGACCACGCTCATCTCATTCACGTCGGGCAGGTCAGCAGATTCCCTCCGCAAGAGCCCTCTCTCCATACGCAGTTTTCCAGGATATTAACCCAAGGGAGCGGTCGGGATGTCCTTGGTTGTGCATGCCATCTTCGAAGGTTCCACCCCAAATGTTTTCCGGATGGCCTCCAGATAGCGCATACCGTACCGCTTTTCCGGAAGCAGGAAACTGCCCTCAGTCCATTCGTTCCACGAATTGACGAACACGGCGTATGGCTTGGGTTTTGTACCCATACAGTGTTGGAGCCCAAGATCACATAGCTTCTCAAAAAGGGCCGGCGTGTTGCCTTCCACGACATGTCCGTACGGGTAGTCCCTCTTCCCGGTTAGTGGCGATGATGGAAACGGCCATTTTACGTTCTGTTCACATCGCGGGGTCACGTCCCAACCCATCGTGACAACCGGAGAATGAGGCAGGGAGGTCTCGGCCATTTTTGCCCAATAGTGACCATGGGCCTCGATCAGATCTTCGTAGCTTTCGGTCAAGTTGTCGGAAAGCTTGCCACTCGCCGTGATGTTGTAGGTCGTGGTGCTCGAATAGCCCGCCTCCTTGAGTTCGTCCACGTCATGCTCGTCCCAGACCATGGCGTTCAGGTGTAAGGGCAGGAGCCGTTTTTTTGCCAGCAACCGCTGGGTGGCTGATAAAGTTTTTTGGAAGGCCTTTGCGCCGCCCAGTTCCCGCACCAATCGCAGGGGCTCGAACAGGCTGAAAAACAGATGGTCATCAACCTTCCAATAGTTTGGCTGACAGAAATAGTGCGCCACGCAGTAATCCATCACCCCGGCCCAGTCACGCGGGGAGTGTCGGGACGGCAGCCATGAGTTCCATTTCTGACCAAAAGGCGCCGGGAAGTAATCGGCCCAGCTGTGATTGGCCCACATCAGGGCAAACTGCACGCTGTTCCGGTTGCTGGATTCCAGCAGTCCCCGTTCGAGTGCTTCCTCCATGATCTTCACGCCACTATACCAGTACCAATCGACCAGAAAAACGTCAACCCCGTGGTCTGCTGCCAGCGAGATCTCTCGCGCAGACGAGAGCGGATCGCTCTCGTCGAAACATCCCCACGTCGGCTGGTACGGCTGGTAGTGCCCTGGAAAACGAGGGGTGGCCGCCTTGAGCAGTTCCCATTCGCACCAGCCCTCACCTTTCCAGGACGAGGCGTGGTCGTAGGTATGCCAGAGCGGGCAGTAGATCGCCACGACTTCCGGCCGTGTCGCACCAGACACTGCTTTTCGAGTCATCCTTGTTTTTCCTCCACATAACGCCAGCCCCAAAGCGCGCTGGCAGATGTCGCCTGTATCCTGCCTGTCGGGCTTCCTCTCAGTTGGATCCGTCACGTACCCAGAACGGCTGGGACCATGCGGTAGCACCGTCCTTCCGGGAGCACTCCACCCGAAGATAGACGCCCGGGTTGCTGCGGCCCTCGTCCGACACTTGTCGGGCTGCAGCCAGGCACTCCATCGCGGAGCAGGATCCGCTTCCGGAAGAGGTCGTCTTGAAAACCGTTCCTCCTGAGGTGATCCAATTCGCCTCCTCTCCGTCTGATGAAACGAGGACCCTCTTCCCGCCATCCACTGTAGTGATATCCGAAATTTCGACTCCCGTCGACGCATAGAACCTTCCCTTTGACAGGGCATCCAGGATTCCCTCTGAATCCGGTGATAGATCCGCATGCCACTGTACACAGTTCCAGGCGATGAATTGATCCCCGGCGCAGTGCTGATCGTCGGTAGCATGGCCGAACACGCGCCAACCCTTGGTCAGCAGCCGATCCCAACGGTCCGTTGCGAGTGGGGCTCCGTTCATCCTCCTGATCACGCCCGTATAGATCTCCATTCCTCGAAGCCCCTCGAGTGAATCCAGGAGTTCGTCTGTGGCATAGTCTGGAAAGGGAAGCCAGTTTGGATGGTTGAAGAGGAACAGCCCTCCTGAAGCATGCACCCGATCCATGATCTCTTTCGGGGTCAGTTGTGCCTTCGGAAGCGCCCCATCAGCGCCGAGGAAAAGCAGGGTTTGGTGAAAACGCGAGGTCACCTCCACCGCGGGCAGCATACACATGGTGGTGTGCGCCTGGAGAAAGGAAGGGGAAAGCAGACAGTCGTGCTCCGACAGGGCCAAGTAGTCGTATCCCTCGTCCTCGTAGGCACGAAGTATCGTGATCGAATCATCCGCGCCATCCGAGTGGTTGGAATGACCGTGATGATTTCCACGAAGCCAACGTAGAGCAGCACCCTCCCCAAAATAGGGTGATTCGAATACAGGGAATGACACGTGCGCTCCTTTCATCTGCCCGGCATTGGGATTGGCCGCTGTTGATCGGGAGTGCACCGGGCCTGCATCTGCCATCTCCCAGGCGGGGTTCTCTCTGCGAGCTTGATGGCCTCAGGCTCGTCCGGTCGGCTCCGGATCGTTGCGATCCGTGTCTTTTCATCCACAGTGCTTCGCGATCCCCTGTCCATGTCGCTATCCTGTGCACCCGATAAAGGCATTCGTTGAGGTCCTGGTTCCGCGATAAGCCGATACACCTTATCACCTTTCTGGTCCGGAAGATGTGCATGCCCATTTCCGCGGATCTACCTTTTCTCCCGGTCCCACGAACAGGGGAAGTGGTGCACCCATCAACAAACCCATCGCTGCAAAGTATAATACATCCGGCGGTACATTGCAACCGTTTTTTGAACGCAGCGCCTCGGAATCGAACCTGCTGTATCTATTTCAGGAACAAATAGTAATGGAATGCTTAGGCCCGCCATTCCAGATTGGAGATTGCTATTCGTTTTGAACGGGCAGGACGCT
>JAZDJA010000239.1:0-2459 GCA_043804415.1 Candidatus Latescibacterota bacterium
GAACTCCGCCGCTTCAACGTTGTCGGCGATACCACGTGGCTCAAGGGTAAGGTAACGCAGAAATACCTGAAAGAAGCGGAGCATCTTGTGGATATCGAATGCTGGGCGGAAAATCAGCGGGGCGAAATTACGCTGCCCGGAACGGCTACGGTCCGGCTTCCGTCAAGGGGCAAGTAAGCGCCGTTTTCCATCCTGCTCGATAATACGGAGGCTTTGCATGATACCAAGGGAATTCAAGACCTACGAAGAATTCATAAAAAACTACAACCCGAACCAGCGATGGGAATTCTTTGACGGCAATAAGACCAGCTTCAATATCGCCCACGAATGTATTGATCGCCACCCGAAAGAGGACACTGCAATCAATATCATATTTGATGACGGCCATCGCGAGTCCTACACCTTCGGCCAACTTGCCCGTCTCACCTCACAGTTTGCAAATAGCATGGAAAGGCTGGGGATAAAGCAGGGGGATAGTATCGCCCTCGTCATGAATCCCTCGCTGGAGTTTTATGTCAGCCTGCACGGTATCCTTAAGATGGGGGCAGTGGTCGTTGCCTGCTCCCCCCTCTTCGGGACGGAAGCGATCGAGTTCAGGGTGAGCAAATCCAACGCCAAAATGGTGATAATCAACGAGACCAGAAAAGACCTGGTAAAACCCGGACTCGTGCAGGGGGTAATCAACGCTGAGGAATTGATCGGACTCATTGGGAAAGAGGATGAGCATTACGAGCCGCATACCTCTCCGGATACCCTCGCCTTCATGCAGTTTTCGAGCGGCACCACCGGCTTGCCGAAGGCGGTTCAATACCGCCACAGGAGTGTCGGCATCGTCGCTTTTCGCATGAAGTATGTCGCCGGACTCAGGGAGACGGATACGTACTTCTGTCCTTCATCTCCGGCCTGGGGACATGGCATTTGGTACGGCTCGGTCGGACCGCTCGTTTTCGGCAAGGCCATCGGCACCTACTCGGGCCGGTTTTCGGCGGAAACGCTCCTCGACGGGTTGGAGAAATTTGAAGTCACGAGCCTCTATGCGACCCCCTTAATCTATCGCCACATGATGGAATGCGGCAAGCTTACCCACTATAAACTGAAGCTGCGGCGTCTGACCTACACCGGCGGAGCGTTGGACATCGACATCATCCGCTACTTCCAGGATAAACTGGGGCTGATCATCCAGACGAATTTCGGGTCGACCGAGACGGGCGGTTTCCTGGCCGACTACGACTTCGACGACTGGATTCCCAAGCCCGGCAGTTTGGGGAAACCCCTTCCGGGCGCGCTGGTGGGCGTGCTTGACGAAGAGGGCCGCGAACTGCCCCAGGGAAAGGTGGGGCAGCTCGCGATACGCTACAGGGATGGCGGACCGTGGACGAAGATGGGAGACGCCGTGTATGTCGATGAAGATGGATACTTCTGGTACAAGAGCCGCATCGATGACGTCATCATCTCAGCCGGCTATACGATCGGGCCGCTCGAGATTGAAAACATGCTTCTGAAACACCCGGCAATCAAGGAAGTGGCCATAGTAGGCAGTCCCGACAAGGACCGCGGAGAGATTGTCAAGGCTTTCATCATCACCGACCGTGAGAAGAACGATTCCTTAAAGCAGGACATACAGGACTTTGTCAAGACGCGTTTGAGCCGGCACGAGTACCCCCGGGCGATTGAGTTTGTCGACGAACTTCCCGTCACTCCCGACGGCAAGATCAAGCGGAAGGAGCTGAAACGCCGGGAATACGAAAGGGCGAATAAGCCGATGGGATAACCGTAAGGGGACAAGACATGGTAGCATCCATGGGTTTGGAAAAGTGCCAAGAGAAGCCACTGTTGATTCGGGATGCGTTGGCGCAATTTTGCATAAAAACAAGATTTGACGCGCTGCCCGAGTACGCGGTTCGATTCGCCAAACTCTGCTGGATGGATCAGATCGGTCTGATGATCGCATCCTACGGCACCTATAGGGAAGACTACCCTGATATCGCTCAGTTCATGAAGAGCTTTGGCGGCAGAGAAGAATCGACCGTGATAGGAACGGGCGAGAAACTTCCCTGTTTGAGTGCCGCTATGGTGAATACCGCCATCGGGGTGAATGATCATTTTGACGCAGTCCATAAAAGAACGATACACCATCTCCCCGCGGCGTTACTCCCCGCATTGTTAGCCGTTGCCGAAAAACAGAAAGGACCCCCGGGTTATCGATTTGTTTAAAAGGATCAACCTTGTGGGCGATCCCGAATTGGACAAGGCCTTCCCGGAAAAAAGCCGTGCATCCTGACAATCAAAACAAAAGACGGTAAGCAATTCAGCCATCGTCATGATGGACCCTTCAGGGGAGACCCCGAGAATCCATTATCGCCGGAGGATATTGAAAAAAAATTCAACAAAATGACCGTACCTATCCTGGGGCAAAAAAAGCTGATCAGATCATCCGCATGATAAAACAGCTGGATACA
>JAZDJA010000240.1:0-2830 GCA_043804415.1 Candidatus Latescibacterota bacterium
GACACAAGCGGAACACGGATGAGATCGCGCTGGCAGCCTGGGCCCGGATTGAGGCGGAGATCGAAACGGGCATGGCGGTGTCCTCCCCCAAGGAATCGGACCGCTGGGAATGGGATACCGGATCGGACAACCAGAAAAACCTGGTATCCGTGGCCTGGGATCTGGGCAAGGCGGTGGTCAATCTGGGGCTCTCCTGGGTGCTGGATCATTCCGAACCCCACGCGCGCAAGGCAACCGATCTCTTGATGGCCCTGTGTGATTTCGACTTCTGGACCAGTCCTCGTTTCTTCGGTACCGACTATCGCCTGCCCTGGCGCGGAACGCTTGAGACGGCCCACCTCTGTCACACCGTGGCCTGTGGATATGACTGGCTCTACGACGCGATGAGCGAGAGGGAGCGGCATCGGTTGCGCACGTGCCTATTGTATAAGGGGATTCTCCCGCTGGTCCAGGACTGGGCCGATCCGCTGACCCGGCTGCCCCTTTCCACACATATCCTGCCCTGGGGGAACTGGTGGCAAAACTGCATCGCGCCAGCGGGGGAGGCCGTGATGGCCCTCTATGGGGAACATCCCCTGACGGCGCGGTTCGCGCAGCTTTGCCGGGAGGGATCCGATGTGTTCTTCCGCTTCGAGGGCGCCTCGGTTCCGGAGATGCCCCAGGAACTCTTGACCGGCGATACGGCAGGAACCTACTATCCGCCGAATTTTGACTCCGAGGGCGGGTACTGGGAGGGGCTCAACTACATGGACGGCGTGCTCATCAACTCCTTCCTCTTCTCAGAGGCGTATCGCAGGCAGACCGGGGTGGAGATCCTTCCCATGGAACAGATCCGGAAGGTGGCGGATTTGATCCTTCTCGGCAGCTTTCGAACGGGGGATCGCATGCGGGCGGCCAATTTCGACGACTGCCGGGCGGGCTTTGCCACGGGTCCGGTGGTGACGGCCTATTTGGCCAAGAGACTGCGACACTCGGGCCTGCAGTGGTTCCTGCGCTCTTGCCAGAAGAACTTCGGCGAGGCCTCGCTCTTTCGTTTCTTCGAAGCCCCGGCCTTCACCTTCCTCTGGTATGATCCAGCCGTGCCGGCCCGTGAACCGGAGGATGCTCCCCCATTGAAGGTCTATCCTGGCATGAGCTGGGCGATCATGCGCAATGGATGGGGACCTGCTGACAGCATGCTGGTGCTCAAGTGCGGCGCCACGGCAGGCCATGCGCATCCGGACGCGGGCTCCTTTGTGCTCTATAGCCACGACGAACTGCTGGCCACCGACTCCGGCTGCTGTGGGTATGAGATGCCCGAGCAGAATGGATACTATCAGACCACGCGGGCGCACAATACCATGCTGGTGGGCGGCGAAGGGCAGATCAAGCGGCTTCCCGGAAGAATCGTGGAGGAGATCGCCGTCCCAGGACTGGCGTTTGTATTGGGGGATGCCAGCGCGCCCTATGAAGGGCGGCTGAGCCAGTTCCTGCGGGGAATCCTGTATGTGGGATCTGAGTATTACGTGGTGGCCGATTGGCTCAGAAAGGCAACAGATGGCCCCTTTGGGTGGCTGCTCCACTACGACGGAGAGCTGACCCGCAAGGACGAGGGGTATCTCATACGGAAGGGGAACGCGAATCTGCTAGTGAAGATGATCGAGCCTGCCAAGCATCTCCTCACGATCGGAAAGGGGTACAAGACCTACCACGAGGATCTGAACGTGGTGAAAAGCACCGGGGACAAACAACAGGAGCTGGAACCAGGCGACTATCTGGAGATCACCCCTGCGCGCAATACCAAACGTCAAAACTATCTTGCGGTCCTCTGTCCTTTTGGCCCCGACAAGGCCCTGCCGACCCTCGAAGAAATGGGTGGAAAAGGCTGGATCGGCGTGCGGGTGGACCGGGAGCACGAGAACGACCTGATCGGACTGCGCCGGTTCGGAGCGCGAAAAGACGCAAGCCTTGAGGAGGTGGAGACGGATGCAGCGCTCTTCTGCGTCACACGCGACCACGCGGGAACCCCTGTGCGGGCTTTCATGCGGGCAGGCACCTATCTGAAGGTTGGGGGCAAGCTGCTCCTTTCCGCTCCGAAAGCGGCCACGTTGGCGCTGGAATTGTAGCGAAACAGGGATGACCTTTGTCGCGCTGCACCTTACGAAGAAGGAGGGATGCTACCATGCCCAAATTGGCAATCCACGGAGGTCCTCCGGCAGCAGCCGGACTGAAAGCGCTCCCCCTCCCCTGGGAGCGACAGGGCCCTTGCCCAGAGGACGAGCGGGCCGTAATGACAGCACTGCGGGATAACCGCGTGGGCGGCCTCGGCGATGAAAGCTCCCCTGCAGTCCTTTTTGAAAAGGCATTTGCCCGGTATCAGGATGCCGAGTATGGGTTGGTGGTGGCCAATGGCACCGTGAGTCTGGAACTGGCCCTGCGGGCAGGTGGCGTACGGCCAGGCGACCAGGTCCTGGTTCCTGCGATTACCTTTGTGGCCAGCGCTTCTGCGGTCGTATCGGTGGGCGCGGTTCCCGTGTTTGTGGATGTGGATCCACGCACCGCCCAGATGAGCGCGTCCGCGATGGAGGCGGCGATCACCCCGAGCACGCGGGCGATCATGGTGGTCCACTATGGCGGCTATATGGCCGATCTGGACGCCATACTGCCTGTTGCCAGAAAACACGATCTGTTGGTCGTGGAGGATTGCGCACATGCCCAGGGTACCTCCTGGCGCGGCAAGGGAGCGGGCTCCTGGGGAGATTTCGGCAGTTTTTCCTTCCAGAACAGCAAGTCCCTTGCGGCCGGCGAGGGCGGAGCGGTTTTGACCAGCAGTGAAGCGCTTTTTGAGCGC
>JAZDJA010000241.1:0-2567 GCA_043804415.1 Candidatus Latescibacterota bacterium
ATGTTCCTTGAGGAGAAAGCCCGTGACCGGGCACTGACGACCATCGAGAAATTCGTGGAGCATAATCCGCTTGGCCAGTTGTTCGACGCGTCAGAGCGAGGCACGTTTGCCAGCGACGAAGAGTTCATTGATGCGCTCAAGCGTTACGTGGGGTCAGCGGACGGAACTACAAGGCGATCGTTGTTAACCTGCGACTTTGTCCTGATCCGTGACCGCATTCTAAATTTCCGTCCCCCCAAGCAAGCCCGCCCGAAAAAAGAAACCATCCGACGCCTGACGGGCGGCCCTATCCAAGTAGTACTTGCCGCTTTGTGGAAGACCCTGGCGGAGTTCAAGAATATCTCCAACGAGCGTGGTGTGTTTGCGCACGAGGCTTTGCAGGGCATCACTATCGAAGGACAACTATTCAAGCATGACTGCGACGGGGAATCTCCAGATGAGCGAAAGCGGCGTGCAATTACCTATGTGGCTCGATTGCTCGGTGGCGTTGACAAATGGCTGGAGGACTGGCTCGGTGCCGCAAAAATGGGGGCAGATGGCCGTGACCTGGAGGTCCAGTCCCGACTTGTTCGCCCGGACTTGAATTGTCAGTCGGCTCGGACCGGCGAGCCATATTTCCATTTTTCAGTGTCCCTGAAGGCGGATGGGTTCGATACGCCAGTGACTGGTCAGTTTGCCTGGCGGTTGCCCGAGGTGGAACCATACCGGGTAGCCGATGAGGTGATTCAATGGGCCTGGCAAGGAATCGCCGCCGCTGACGGCTATTGCCTGCCTGTCTTCCATGTGCCTTATTACGAGGAACTCCTGCTAGCAAAAGACCACGAGGAGACCCATCGTGTACTGCTTCAGTGCGTTCAGGACGACGACCAGAGCGTGTTCAATCTCCTGGCGGTCTATGACATTGACTCGCATGATCCCCTTTATCCTCACGTAAGGAACCTCGCGATCTCCTATGGCCGGTTCATCGAATCGGCCAGAAAGAACGGCATCCATGCTGCGCTGAAGACGGACTGGGATGACCTGAGGAGGGTCTACGAGTCTGCGTGTGATGCGTATCTCTCTCAGCCGTCGTGCGCTGAGAGTCCGATGGCAGCTCTGTTGTTCCGGGCATTTTTCATCGTGAGGCAGAGGAGCGAGGCTGAGGGCGACAGGTGGGCATGGGCGGCATTTGAGCCTTCTGCGGTGATCACGGTTCTACATCCGGCCTTGCTGGAGATGTTCCAATCGCACATCATTTATCTGCTCACAGCATTCACGGCCCTTGCCAGGAAGGCTCTCCGGGCACCCGGCGCGCAGGCTTTTCGGGATGGCGTGTGGCAGAGTTACGTGGACCTCTCGACCATTCAGACCCCGATCTGTGGGCTCATTCGGGATCTCAACAAGATCCTCGACACCAGTGTGCGTGGCGACGCCCTCGTTCACCGTGTGGGGAGCATTGGGAATACGGATGCTTCGCTGACGACGCGTCTATTGCTGAGGTACGACGCCTTTGATGATGAGGAGGTGACAGACGCAGAACTGTTCAGGACCACACGCGAGTCCGTGCTTCTCTATAGAATTCTGCGTGACTATCGGAAACTCCATCCTCATGCAGATGACGGTTTGAGCATCGCAGTCTATCAAAACCAGGACATTCAGCCTGTGATCGCTGCCGTTGACCAATTCCTGGCGGAGGTGATTTCGGAGCGTGAGGACGGCAGGACGAAGTACCAGATGTCGGTCACGCTGTTCACGGAATCGAGCGATGACACGAGTGTTTCCCGGTGGATCGGTCAATGGAAGGAGCGCTGGGAGTCTGCCGAAACCGATGGAGCCTTGGCGCACTACCGTGCTTCCCGCCTTGCGGTTGCCCACAGGATCGTCTCACCTGCAGGCCACTACCGGCAGTTCACGCAGTTGATTAAGGATGGTCTGCAAGTTGACATAGCGGTGTTGAATGGCTTCATAGGGGCCGGGACTGACGGTAATGACTTTGAGCGCGTTGAACCCTACGATGTAACGAAGAGAACATTGAAATTCCCTGTCCTTGAGAAGGCGTTCTGCTCCGTACGTGCGCCGGGCCGTAATCTCCAGCGGGCGAGAATTCTGAGCAATCGCCAGTTCCGTCTGAGCAGTCGGCACACGGAGATCATGGCACGCCTGAAGAATCCTGCTACCCCACAAGGCACTTACCACGTTGTATTGGGTTTGGGCGACTATGCGCCGTGGCAGGGCGTTGTGGATGCCCTGCATCATCGGGCGGAATGGGTAGTATGCATAGACCCCAATATTGACGAAAGGTTGATCGCCGAAAAGGGACGTGAGACGACCGAAGCCCGGGAGATTATCGGTTTCGGTTCCGGGGTTGGATCACATGGAGAGGCGAACTACACGATCTCAACCGAGCAATTCCGGTTGTCGGATGTTCTGCAACGGCTCACCTCTTCCGTGATCGAGATATACTCCGGGTGGGATACCGGGGCGTACAGGGATGTAGCACAAGCGGTGTTATTGGAGGCGAGAAAGCTCTCGGGGTTGTCTCTCGTGCGAGCTACCGGGATTGGCCAATACATCCGGGACTTCATGGC
>JAZDJA010000242.1:0-12464 GCA_043804415.1 Candidatus Latescibacterota bacterium
GCCTTTTCTTTGAAATACTCGGTGTTCAAGGATGCCCTCAAGGCTTCCGTCACAGTGGGTTGCCTCTCCCGTAATTCGCCCGATGAGCCAGGAGAGGGGATACCTGCGAGTCGATTGTCTATCTCCATAACTGATCTTTCAATTGCCCAGTAACTGCACGTCCCAGATTCCGTATACTCGATCAGTATCTCCCGAGCCTTTTCATACGCCGAGATTGCCTCCTCATGCTTGCCCATCTCCACCAGCCGCCCACCCAATTCCGATAGCTTCTTGTACGCACCAGCCTCCTCGTACGCCGAGGACGCTTCTGTCAGCCTGCCCATGATTTCCAGAGTCCTACCAGCATCTTCGTATGCACCAGCCTCCATATACGCTGAAAGCACCTCCTCGTATTTTCCCAACTCCAGCAGATGGTGTTCCACGCCCAGCGCCTTTTCATGAGCACCGGCCTTCTTGTACGCCAAGATGGCCTCCCTGTGCTTGCCCTTCGCCGCCAAGCGGTCTCCCACTCCTGCCGCTTCCTCATATGCAAAGGCCTTCCTATACGCCAAGACGGCTTCCCCATACTTGCCCATCTTCTCCAAGAGCCTGCCAGCATCTTTGTATGCGCCAGCTTTCTCATATGCCGAAATCGCTTCCTTCCATTCGCCCTTTGCCACCAAACCTACAGCTTCCGCCTTCTCATTCTCGCCAGCATCCCTATACACCAAGGCGGCTTCCTCATGCTTGCCCATCTTCTCGAGAAGATCACCTGCACTCACATACGCACCAGCCCTCTTGTACGTCGAGATAGCTTTCTCTTGTTCCCCCATCTTCTCCAACAAGCTTCCGGCCTGTTCGTATGCACCAGCCCTCTCATACACCGAAAGTGCCTCCTCTTGCCTGTCCATCTTCACCAGAAGCCTACCCGCACTTTTGTATGCACCAGCTTTCTCGTATGCCCGTACAGCTTCCTCATACCTACCCGCTTCCACCAGACGATTGATCAGCTCTTCCGCCTCCTCATACTCGCCAGCCTTCTCATACACTGAAAGAGCTTCCTCATGCTTGCCCATCTTCTCCAGGAGATTACCTACACTGACATACGCACCAGCCTTCTCATACGCCGAGACAGCTTTCTCTTGTTCCCCCATCCTCTCCAACAAGCTTCCAGCCAGTTTGTATGCACCAGCCTTCTCATACACCGAAAGTGCTTCCTCCTGCCTGCCCATCTTCACCAGGAGCCTACCCCCACTCTTGTATGCACCAGCCCTCCTATACGCCGAGACAGCTTCTTCATGTTCACCTATCTTCTCCAACATGCTTCCAGCCAGTTCGTATGCACCAGCCTTCTCATACGCCGAGGCAGCTTTCTTATGTTCACCTATCTTCTCAAACAAGCTTCCAGCCAGTAAGTATGCACCAGCCCTCTCATACACCGAGGCAGCTTTCTCATGTTCACCTATCTTCTCCAACAAGCTTCCAAGCTGTTCGCACGCACCCGCCTTCTCACGCGGCGAGGCCACCAGCACGACACTCATTTCCGACACGTACCACCTATCTCCCATCTTCCACCCATGAATCCTGCCTGTCTCAATTTGGTCCTCGAGAGTTTGGACTGGAATAGTGGTGTTCTCAGATAGCTCTTTCAGTGAGTATAGCGTAACGCCGTCTATTTGGATAGGCATAGCTTTCTTCTCCTTTTGCCTCCAACAACCTGAGTGGTTTTTGGCTTCCGCCGGCGGAGCACGCTTTTCACTTGGGTTCCCCTCACCAATCCATCCCTCTTTCCCTCCATCGCCGCGCGCCTTCAGTCAACCACCTTCTCATTTCTGTTTCCGCTCCTTCTCCGTATGTTCCAGCCGCATTTCCTCGCACTGCCTCCGCTTGGGGGAGAAAGCCGTGCAGAGCCCGAAGATGAGGCTGATCGTCAGCACGATCGTGGCGCCGGAGGGCAGGTCGAACGCATAGGACAGAAAGAGCCCGCCCAAGGAAGCTGCGGTTCCAAAGACCGCAGAGAGGGCCACCATCCTCCTGAGGCTGTGCGTCAACTGATATGCGCTGGCAGCCGGGGTTATGATCAACGCAAACACCAGAATCACGCCCACGGCCTTGAGCGAAACCACCACGGTTACGGCGATCATCGTAAGCAAAAGCAAGGACAGCATACCGGTGGGAATGCCCGCGGCCTCGGCCACTTCGCAATCGAACAGGATAAACTCGTATTCCTTGAAGAAAAGGGCCAGAAGGGTCAGCACCACCGCGCTGACAACGAGGATCATGATCAGATCCAGCCGGGTTGCCCCCAGTAGATTTCCGAAAAGATAGCTGTACACTTCCGCGTTATACGATCGCATCAGGCCGATGAAGAGGATCGCCAACGCCATGGTGAGCGAGAAGAAAATTCCGATGGATACGTCGAGGCGAAGCCGCCCCCTTCTTTCCACCAACTGAATGAGCCACACGGTCGCGAGGCTGAAGAGCACCGCCAGGGTCAGCGGCGAAAAGCCGATCAGGAAGCCCAGGGTCACCCCCGCAAAGGCCGCATGCGCGATGCCCGCGCCGATAAACGACAGTCCTCTGGTGACCACGAATACGCCGACCACCGAGCACACGAGGCCCACCAACAGGGATGAGATCACCGCGCGCACCATAAATCCATAGTGCATCCACTCAAGCATGGCTGTCTCCCACGATCACACATGGGCGGCCATCCGGGCGCGTCAGAATGGTCACCTCGTGTCCATACATCTCGGTGAGCATTTCCTCTGTCAGGATTTCCTTCGGCGGCCCGATCGCATAAAGCCGGCGATTGATATAGAGCACCCGATCCGCCAGACCGATCAGGATATTGATATCGTGCGTGATAAACAGTATGGTCAGCCCCAGCGTCCGATGGATCTCTCCGATAATATGAATCAACTCCTGTTGCGTGGCCACGTCCAGCGCGGTGGTAGGCTCATCCAAAAGCAGAATGTCCGGCTCCTGAGCAAGCGTCCGCGCCACCAATACCCGCTGTTGCTGTCCTGCGGAAAGGTGTCCGATGGGATAGGAGGCGAATGCGCTCATCCGTACCTGCGCCAAAGCCGCAAGGGCGATTTCCCGATCATGTGCGCGCACCCTCCGAAACAGCCCGATTCGGCTATACCGTCCCATCAGCACCACATCCAGAACCGATCCCAGGGATCGGGAATCAATCTCCTCGCGCTGAGGCAGATACCCCAGGCGCGGCCGGGCTTTCTGGACGTCCCTGCCCGCATATCCCAGGACTTCCACGCTCCCGGATGCCGGCCTCATGAGTCCCAGCACCAGTTTGAAGAGGGTGGTCTTTCCCGCTCCGTTGGGACCGATGATGCCCAGAAACTCGCCCCTGCGCACCGAGATCGAGACGTTTTGCAGGGCAACCCCTTCGGCATATCCTGCGCTCACGTGTTCGAGAGAAACCATCGTTTCTTCGCTTCCCATCGGACCCCATTCCTTTCGGGTGACACGTAACCTCCATATCCGTCAGAAGATCATCCCTTCGCTTTTTCCGTGATGAACATATCAAATTCCGGGCCAAAACGCAAGCACTATTTCGGGGCGATGCCCTATTGGACGGGTCTCCTTTCGGATTGGGGCTGCGAAGGAACTGTTCAGCTGAAAAAGAAAGTGGATCAGCCCGTTCCCTATGGGAAAACGGCTCTGAAGAAAAATCGCTTGACTCTTTTTGGAGATTGTGTTATTTTTGACGCCTCATGATGGCATGACACCGGTTTTGGGAGACCCTGCTATGGCCAAGTATCATACACCTTCTGGATGGCCCTTTACCCGAAGAAACTGGGTGCTTTTCTTCATCGGCCTGGGCGTGATTGTCCTGGGGTATATGGTGTTGCGCATTCCTCCGGCTCAAGGGTTCTTGTCCCTTACGCTCGCTCCGATCCTTCTGGTGATCGGATACTGCGTATTGGTTCCCATCGCCATCCTGATCGGCGAGAAGAAACGCAAATCGGGCGGTTAGCTCAGTTGGTTTAGAGCGCCTGCCTTACAAGCAGGAAGTCACTGGTTCGAATCCAGTACTGCCCACCATAGTCCCAGACAGGAAAATCGGGATCGCCGATCAAGGCGGTCCCGATTTTCTTGTGGTGAGAACGCTGCAAAAGCCCGAAGAATGGCTTGGCGCTGCTCCGTGCCCGTCGGTAAAATGGCTTTTGTGGCGTAAGGGAAACGCCGACTTTTCCCCGCAAGAGCCGAAGCATTCTCAGCAGATAAAGTCCGTTCCAGACCCTGGTAGAACAGACATTCCTGTCTGTTTGGATCTGTGGTCATTCTGGTCAGACAGGAATGTCTGACCTACCCACCCCTGGGAAATGTTTGCCTATTCATGGCTTTTGACGGAGGATCTGGTATCCAGACGAAGCAGCGCAATCTGTTCTGGTTTCTCTTTACAGAATCAGGTTCAGCAGACTACCCACCAATAAAGACGAAGCCACCATAATCCCGGCTGATTTAATCATATCCTTGGCACCGAGCTCTTTGGCCATCACCGCAAACGTGGCTACGCACGGGAAATACATCGTCAGCACCACGCTGGCGATGACCAGCTGGGACATGCTCAACCCAAGGGGCACCAGCATTCCGATTGCCACATCCTTTCTAAGAAATCCGATGATCAAAGCGCCCACCGCCTCCTTGGGCAGGCCGAGCAATCCGGTGATCACCGGAGCGGCGAGGTTTCCAATAAACTCTATGATCCCCAGCGCATAGAGGATATTCACCACAACCACGCCCACCAGCACATAGGGCACGGCATGGGTCACAAAACTCCGGATCCGCATCCAGAGCTTTTTGGCCATTGCGTTCCAATAGGGGATGCGATAGGAGGGGATTTCCACAAAGATCTCCGGGCTTTCTCCCTTCACCACTCTATTGAGCAGCAGCCCGAGCAGAATCCACACGACGAACAACGTGCCGAAAACCAACCCCAGTCCCTTCGCGCCGTATTTTCCTATCAACCCCACAATCATCGCCAGCTGCGCGATGCAGGGGACGGCGATCGCCATCAGGGTGGCCGCGATGAAGCGTTCCCGTTTGGTCTCCAGGATCCGGGTGGAAAGTGCGCCGGGGACATTGCATCCGATCCCCAGAAGCATCGGGATGATGGCCAGACCGTGCAGACCCAGCCGATGCATGATGTTGTCCACCAGGACCGCCAATCGGGGCAGATACCCGCTGTCCTCCAAGAATCCCAGCATCATGTAAAACGAAAAGACATAGGGCAACACCATCGCGATGGGCACGAAGAATCCCGTGGTCAACAGCCCTAGGGATTGCACAAAATCAATGTCGCCGTCCACCAGTTTTCCGATCAGGATATCGTGAAGAAATCCCGTGGATCCAAGAAACATAGACACCTTCATCATCAAGGGTTTCCAGAGGACGTCAAAGAGCGGCTCGAACAGATGGCCGATCAATCCCTCGCCGACAAACCGGATGATCTTGAAGGTCAGGAACAGCACGAGGAGTGCAAGCGGGATCCCAGTTGATGGTCGGACGCTGGCATCTCCGAATCGCTCCAAAAGGGTGTGGTGGCGGTGTTTGAGGTCCTGCACCCGTCCGACGATCTCTCCGGTTCGGGACCACAGGTCCTCGTCCGCCGATTCGTGCGTGCCCTCCCTCGCCTCGCCGAGACGCGACACCAGCTCTTTGATCCCTTCTCCGGTCACGGCCGTGGTGGCGACTACGGGCACGCCCAAGGTACGCTCAAGTTCTGCCACATCGATGGTGATCCCCGTGTGTTTCGTTTCATCCCACATGTTGAGCGCCACGACCATCGGGATTTTGCGCTGGAGCAACTGGAGGGTCAGGTACAGATTCCGTTCCAGGTTCGTCGCATCCACCACGTTGATGACGATGCCCCCCTCCGCCAGCATGTTTACCGCCACTTCCTCTGCCCGGCAGGTCGGCTGCAGCGTGTAGGTTCCCGGAACGTCCACCAGCTCGGCCTTCTCCGTTCCTGTCCGCATGCTGCCCTTCGCAAATTCGACGGTGGTGCCGGGATAGTTCGAGGCGATCACATTCACCCCGGTCAGCCGGGAGAAGACCACGCTCTTTCCCACGTTGGGATTTCCCATCAGCAGAATTCTCATTTTTTTGCCTCCACTCCTATTTTTTCGGCCATGTTGAAGCCCACCGCAATCTGTGTGTTCCCGATCTCCAGGACCACGGGCCCCCGCATGAATTGGCTGCTGACTTTCCTCAGTTCTCTTCCCACCCCGATTCCCAACACCCGCAACCGATCGGTCATGCCCTGCCCGCCCTGAATCTCGACCACCCTGCAGGTCACGCCGTTTGGCAGTTCCGTAAGGGGTATCTTCCCGTTCTTACCCATTCAATAGGCTCCCTTCTAAAACATGGATACCACAGTTTCTTGTCGGAAGATGTTCTGTTTCGCGCCTTCCACTTCCCATTTGTGTTTTATGTTGCAGGGCTTTGGTCTTTCGGTTCCAATTGCGTCCGGTCTGTTGCGCACTCCTCACAGCATCCCGTAATCTCCAACCGGTGGCGGATCGGTTCAAAACGGTAGAGCTCGCATACATTTTTCTGAAGCTGCTCTATCGTTCCATCTGCAAACTCGATGATCCTCCCGCAGTTTTGGCAGATCAGGTGATCGTGGTGCTTATGCCCGAGTATGTGTTCGTAATGACTGTGCCGTTCGCCGAAGATCACCTCGCGCAGCAGACTGCATTGGACCAGCAGGCTCAGCGTCCTGTATACCGTGGCTTTGGAGACCCGATGGCCTTGCTGTCGCAGGCTGAAAACGAGGTCTTCGACCTCAAAGTGCTCGTGGATGGAGAAGGCCTCCTTCAAGACGAGTTCTCTTTCGGAGGTAACCCGCAGTCCCTCGGATCTGAGAAAGGTTTCGAAAACGCTCTTTTCATCCATTTGAGTGCCTCATCGGTTGTTATTGAAGTTGAGTCTCAATAGCGTAATCAAATATAGCCGATCGCCGCGTATTTGTCAAGCACTTTCTTCGCATCTGGTAACTTTGTCTCCTGGACGCTTTGCTTCGCGAACAGATGCGGGAAGGTCCCTCCTCACAGGTGGTTTCCCTGCTGGCGAAACTCAGAAAAGCTATTGACTTTTAGGGGAGAGTGTCGTATTTTAGTGCACTCGTACAGCGGTCTGAAACCCGATGTGGGCGCAGCGGAATAGACGAGCGATCCCTCCCCGAAGGGCAATTCGGTGGCATTGCCGTTCCGCATGTTTCTCTGCTTTCAAAGGGCGCGAAGGCCTCTTTGGGGGAATCGTCTCGCCTGTCGCGTGTATCTGGGTTGTCCTGGAACCATTCCTCCTGCTGGAGAATCCTGCATGGCCTTATCCAATCGCAAGATGTTTTACATCGAGACCTACGGCTGTCAGATGAATCAGCTGGACTCGGAGCTTCTGTTCGAGCTCTTCTCCTCGGCGGGTTACGATCACACGGACGAGAAGACCGCTGCGGACGTCATTCTGGTGAATACCTGCTCGGTGCGGTCCCGTGCGGAGCAGCGGACGCTGGGGCGGATCAGTGAGCTGGGGGGACTTAAACGCGACAAGCCGGGTCTCGTGCTGGGTGTCGTGGGATGCATGGCCCAGCGATTGGGCGAGCAGCTTTTTGTGGATCATCCTTACGTGGATCTGGTGGCCGGACCGGATACCTATCGGGAATTGCCGGATCTGATCGAGCAGCAACGCACGCGGATCAGGGCATCCTCCCCGGAGCCAGGGGAGCTGTATGAGGGCGTTTTTCCGAGACGGGAGGGTCGGCTCAAGGCATGGGTGGGGATCATGAGGGGGTGCAACAATTTCTGCTCGTATTGCATCGTTCCCTATCTGCGGGGGCGGGAACGGAGCCGATCTGCCGAGCTGGTCTTGTCGGAGATCCGGCGACTGTCCGAGGACGGAGTTCAGGAAGTCACACTGCTCGGGCAGAACGTGAATTCCTACCGGGACGGAGATACCGGATTTGCCGAATTACTCGGACGGCTGGATCGGGAAACACCCATTCGACGGGTCCGCTTTATGACCTCGCACCCGAAGGACATCTCCGAGCATGTGCTTGGGGTCATGGCGGAGGGGGGCGCGATCTGCGAGCATCTGCATCTGGCGCTTCAGTCCGGATCGTCCAGGATTCTGGAGCGGATGAATCGCAATTACACGGCCAATGCGTTTGTCTCCCTGGTGGATCGGGCGCGCGCGATCATCCCCGGACTGAGCGTAACCACCGATATCATCGCGGGATTTCCCGGAGAAACAGAGGATGACTTCGAAGAGACCCTGGCGGTGATGCGCCGGGTTCGTTTCGACGCGGCCTTTACTTACCGCTATTCCCCCAGATCGGGCACGAAGGCTTTTGAGATGGTGGATGATGTCCCGGAAACAAACAAATTGCGGCGCCTGGACGCGATGATCGCCCTGCAGCGGACCATCACCGAAGAGGCTCATCGGGCGCTGGTCGGGACCCGGGCGGAGATCCTGGTGGAGGCGCCGAGCAAGCGGGGTCAAGGGGTTTTGGGCCGAACGAGGACGGACAAACCCGTGGCCGTCTATGACGGAGATCTTCAGGTGGGAGACTGGGCCTGGGTCGAGATCGTGGATACCACCGGAGCCACGTTGGTGGGACGGAAGGCAGTGATCAGTAACCAGTGATCAGTAATCAGTGATCAGTAATCGGTAATCAGTGATCAGTGGTCGATGGAGGCAGATCTGTGTGGCTGCCCGCGCAGGATGGATAGCTTGCCGCTGAAAACAGACAAACAATGTCGAATGCCGAATGTCCAATATCCAATGTCCAATAGTCAATGTTCAATGGCGAATATCCCATAATCAATGACCGATAGCCACTCACCACTCACTACTCACCAAAAACCGGCATCTCAGCATGAGACCTTGGATTCCCATTTGTCTGCTGCTGCTCGCTTCGCCCGCGAGGTGCGATCTGCTCTCCGAGGGATTGGCGCTTTTTGAGGCCGGTGAGTATGCGAAGGCGCACGAGAAGTTGTCGGCCCATCTGGCTGCGGAGCCGGAGAGTCCCGAGGCCCTCTTCTATCTGGGAAAGACGGAGACGGACGGGGCACAGGCACAGGAATCCTTCCGGATGTTTCTGGCCAAATACCCCCAGCATGCCTTGGCGGACGAGGCGCTCTTTGGGATCGCCCAATATTATTATGCGCGGGGGTTTTACGTGACTGCGCGCCAGCACCTGCTCCGGCTTTTGGAAACCTATCCGGATGGGGATCTTTCCGATCGGGCGCTGTATACGTTGGGATTGACTTTTTTGGCCACCGACGAATTCGAAGCGGCGCGGACGCGATTTGAGCAGATGTTGGCCGATTATCCCGAATCTGGCTGGGCGTCCTACGCTCGGGGGGGGATGGTGGATGCGTATTTCGGGGAAGGGCAGTATGTGGAAGCGATCCGGACGGCAGATGGGGTGCTGATGGAGAAGGGAAATGACCCCATCAAGAGCAGCGTGCTTTTCCGGGTCTCCGAGTGTTATGACAAGCTGGGGAAAAAGGAGCAGGCAGCAGCGACGCGACGCCGGATTGCAGCGGAGTGTCCGGGAAGCTACGAAGCTACGCTGACTCCATCGGTTCCGGCAGAGACGGAAAAAGACGCTTTGGATCCGAAGAACACGGTTTTGGAAACGGGGTCCTATAGCGTGCAGGTTGGGGCATTTGGGAACGCGGCCAATGCGACGAAATTGGCCCGCGTGCTCTCCGAAGCGGGATATGATGTTCGGATCGATGAGAGAACGGGGGAGCAGAATATGCTGCATCTTGTTCGGGTGGGCGCGTATCCGACCCGGGAGGAAGCGGCTGCGGCCTCCGAAAAGCTTTGCCAGGCAACGGGGCTGGCTTGCCGCGTGGTGAAGAATCCTTGAGAAGATCCGGGATTGGTGAGTGGTGAGAGGTGAGTGGGCATCCGAGATCAGGGGCCGGTTCTATGCTTAGCTTATTGAAAACTCCAAAAAAATCTTGACAAACGAGAGCGCTTTGCTTACACTCTCAAGACGACCGGATGGTGACTCCCCGACCCCTTTTGGTTTTTCGATGTCCCGCTCCTTCGACTGCTCTTGAACCTTGTCCTCCGCCCCGACCACTGCAAAACACTGAGGCTGTGGAATTTGCGGTCATAGTTTCGAAGAGAGGAAATTATCGCAATGAAAACGCTTGCTGAAATCCAGAAGGTTCTACAGCAGAAAAAACCCATTTTGGTCGAAAAATATGGCGTGAAAGAGCTTGGTGTTTTTGGCTCATACGTGCGCGGCGAACAGAAAAACGCCAGTGATCTCGACGTGCTCGTTGAACTCGAAGAACCAATCCGAATGGACCTCATTGCATTCATCGAAATGGAAAACTATTTGAGTGATCTGCTCGGAATGAAAGTGGACCTGGTCATGAAAGAGGATTTGAAACCGAGAATTGGCAAGCATGTTCTAAGCGAGGTACGTAGCGTATGAAGATAGAGTTTCTGGATTATGTTACGGATGTTGTGGAAGCTATGTCCAAAGCGGAATCGTTCATCGAAGGTATGGAGTATGAATCTTTTGTGAATGACGATAAAACGATTTTTGCCGTGATCAGGTCCCTGGAAATTGTGGGCGAGGCGGTGAAGAAGATTCCTGAAACGATTCGTGGACAATACCCGCAAATTTCATGGAAAGCGATGGCCGGCATGAGGGACAAGCTCATTCACGGCTATGGTAATGTCAATTTGGCTTTAGTGTGGGAGACAGCCAACATTCGTATTCCTGTGGTCAAACCCATATTTCAACAGATTATTGCGGATTACACGAACGCATGAAAAGCGGCACCAGAGTGCCTGAATTTGGTATTTGTCCCTCTGAATTTCCTTTGGTCTATGAGCTTTGAAATTGGACTCATGAAAGGATCTCCATGCCTGAACTAACGATATACGATTCCACGCTGCGAGACGGCGCACAGGCCGAGGGCATCTCCTTCTCACTGGAGGACAAGCTGATGATCGCCCAGCGGCTGGGCGATTTTGGCGTGGATTACATCGAAGGCGGATGGCCCAATCCGACCAATCCGAAGGATTTGGAATTCTTCATCCGAGTTCGGGAGTTGGATCTGAAGACCTCCAAAGTGACCGCATTTGGAAGCACCCGGCGGGCCGGGAACAAGCCGGAACGCGATGCGATACTCAACACGCTTTTAAGCGCAGAGACGGCCCTCATCACGTTGTTTGGGAAGACGTGGGACCTCCATGTGACCGACGTCCTCGGGACCACCCTGGATGAGAATCTCCGTATGATCACCGATTCCATCGCCTATCTGAAAAGGTCGGATCGGGAAGTTTTCTATGACGCTGAGCACTATTTTGACGGGTACAAGGATAATCCCCGATACGCCCTGGATACGCTGAGGGCCGCTCAGGATGGCGGCGCCACGCTGATCGTGCTGTGCGATACCAATGGCGGATGTATGCCCACCCAACTGCAGGACATCTTCGCCGAGACGAAAAAGAGCCTCTCCGTTCCCTTTGGCATTCACACCCACAACGACAGTGGCATGGCAACGGCGAACACCCTACTCGCGGTGCAAGCCGGGGCCGTCCAGATTCAAGGCACGGTCAACGGATATGGGGAGCGGTGCGGGAACGCCAATCTCTGCACCATTCTCCCGAACCTGAAGTTTAAGCTGGGCATAGACTGCGTGAGCGAAGCCCAGTTGCGGGAGCTTATGAAACTCTCCCGCTTTGTCAGCGAAATTGCCAACATTTCTCACGATCACCGGCAGCCCTATGTGGGGGAGAGTGCGTTTGCCCACAAAGGCGGCGCGCATGTTGATGGCGTCATCAAGAACCCCCGCGCCTACGAGCACATCGAGCCGGAGTGTGTGGGCAACGAGCGGCGCTTCCTCCTGTCGGAACAGGCCGGCGGAAGCGCGGTGGCGCGTCTCCTGGAGAAGGTCAAGCCGGACGCTGAGAAGCGAGACCCCATTGTAGGCAAGATCCTGGCCAAAGTGAAAGAAAGAGAACACCAGGGCTATTCGTACGAAGCCGCCAACGGTTCCTTTGAAATTCTGGCCCGCAAGGTGATGGGGACCTATCGGGCGCATTTTGAAACCCAATCCTTTCGAACCGTCGTTCGAAGAAACGAGGAAGGCCGGCTCTTCTCCGATGCGATCGTCGAACTGCTCGTGGATGGGCAGGAGGCTCACACTGTAGCGCATGGAGACGGCCCGGTCAACGCGTTGGACAACGCACTGAGAAAAGCTTTGGAGCCGTTCTATCCCGGGATTCGGTCGGTGCATCTGCGGGACTACAAGGTCCGTGTCCTCTCCAGTGCGGACGGCACCGCATCCAGCGTGCGCGTGCTGGTCGAATCCTCCGACGGCAGGGAAATCTGGGGCACGGTCGGCGCTTCGGAAAACATCATCGAGGCCAGTTGGGAAGCACTTGTGGATAGTCTGAGTTATAAGTTGTTGAAGGATGAGGAG
>JAZDJA010000243.1:0-5312 GCA_043804415.1 Candidatus Latescibacterota bacterium
TCCAGGTTTTTAAGTTTCTTTTCCAATCCATTGAAGAAAGCCTCAAGGTCGGGTAGATTGGGAATAGTGCTTTTCCTCGCTTTTTGAAACAATTTTATTTGGCTCAGAATGTCTTTTGGGGAATTATTATAAGGGGTGGCGGTTACTAGAAGAACTCGTTTGCCGCGGCAAATCTCGGCCAATTTCTCGTAGGTAATATTCGTTTCCGTTCTGAAACGGTGGGCTTCGTCAATGATGATATTCTTGTATTTTTCCGTTCCTCTCTTAAGGATATGATCCAGTTTTCCTCTCGATTCAAACTCGGCAGCCACTCTGAAATCGGAAAAGACATTTGGCCATGAACCGGGATTCTTTGGGTCAAGCAGAACGGGGGGCGCTATCACCAAAGTCCTCCCGTCTATCTGACCGGCAAGCATGGCCGATATATAAGTTTTTCCAAGACCCACTACATCAGAAACAAAAACGCCACCGTATTCCTCAAGGATTTTCTTGGCGTTTAATACCGCCTGTTCCTGATATTCCAATTTTTTGAATTCTTGTGGCAGATATTTGATAAATACTTCGTCAGTCTGGCTTAATTCGTCTTTGAAATATTCGTATAGGAATTTCAGATAAAGCTGATAGGGCGTAACATTTTGGTTAAGCCAGGTTTTTTCCTGGATTGTCTGAATGTATTTTTCGCTGACATCTACGGAGTTCTTCCAGAGCTCCTCAAATTCCTGCTTAGCAAATTCATAATCCGCGCGATTCTTCAGTTCGACATTAAATTCAAGATTGTCCACCAGACCTGAATAGGTAAAATTGCTGGAACCGGTAATGACCCGCCCGACATCGCGGTCTCCCTCGGCGAAAGTCATAATGTAAAGTTTGGCGTGAATATTCTGAGAAGGATAGGCTTTGATTTCCAGTTTCTTGGTGTGAATCCATTCGATGAACTTTGCAACACCTTCTTCGACTTCCCGTTTGTCTTCCGAATCCTCCATCTCCTTTTCGACAAGTCCTGAATACTCCTGCTTTGTTTCCGCATGGGAGAATTGTAATGATTGCTGATGTTCTTGATTGGCTTTTGATAGCAGTTCATAGGTCTGTCTGTTTGTGCTTATACCAATCAGAATTCTGATTTTTTCTGTATCTTCTAATGATTTATAAACGGCATGAAAACCGCTGGTGTAAAAATACCCGACAAGGCACTCAAAGAACTTGGTGTCTTTTATTAAAACACGAAATCTCGCTTTGAGATTTTGCTGTTCTTCGTTCGTGATAAAAGTCAGATCGGTGTTGGTCATCTCTGGACTACCCTTCTGCCGGGCATCTCCCGGATTCTGTTTGGGAATCAATCGGAGCACATCCTTTACGGAGAGGGGTTTACTCAAGTCGACCACACAGGAGAGGGAGACTCCCCACATCTGCTTCTTGTGCTGGTGAGTGGAGCGCCTCACATCCTGACGACCAAGCTCACCCGCCGCTTCCGAGCGCAATCAGATGGCGGCCAGAGAATCGCCCGGTAAGCATCCCCTACTAAACGAGGGTTTTCTCCAGGCGTTCACCAACCCATACTTTGATTATGGATTGTCTGGGCACACCCAGTCGTTTCGCTTCCTTATCCAGCGAATGAAGCATCCAAACAGGAAAATAAACGCTGAATCGCTTCTGTTCTTGTTTGGGATGTTTCGCTTCCGAAACTGCCAGGAAGTTGAGAATGCTCTCACCCTCGTCAAACATCTTGTCAAACTCGTCAGCTTTCATAGAGATCGATGTCCTCACATCATTCCGATCTGCCGTTACGCGGCGTGATCTTGCCGGACTGCAACCCTATATGTCCTCCGCGCGATCTGCGCCCTGCGTCCGAACGCTTCGGTCTATCCGGCGCATCAGGCCCTGAAGCACCTTTCCCGGTCCCACTTCAACGACAGTGTCCACACCCATGGCCACCAGTTTTTGCATGGACGCAACCCAGCGCACCGGATGGGTGAGCTGTTGGACCAAAAGATCGCGGATCTGATCTGGAGCCATTGCCACATCTGCGGTCACGTTGTCCACGAAGGGAATCTGGGCCGGCGAAAAAACGATCTGGGAAAGCACTCGTTCCATCTCCTGTTCGACCGCACCCATCAGGGGCGAATGGAAAGCCCCGCTTACGGAAAGGGGAATCGCCATCTTGGCCCCGGATTCCTTGGCAAGCGCGATCGCCCGCTCTACAGCCGGGATGGTCCCGGACAGAACCACCTGGCCCGGCGCATTGAAGTTGGCCGGAAAGACAGCGTCTTCCCCGATACTCGCTGTTTCACAGAGCGTCCGAATCGCCTCGTCCGGAAGACCGATGATCGCCGCCATCGTGCCCGGATGATCTTCTCCGCCTTTCTGCATCAGCGCAGCACGCGCGCACACCGCTCTGAGTGCGTCCTCAAAACCCAGCACACCGGCGATCACGAGCGCGGCATAGGTTCCCAGGCTGTGCCCGGCCACCGCATCGGGCGCGATGCCCCTTTCTTTCAGCAGTTTGGCTGCGGCCACGCTGTGCACAAAAACCGCGGGCTGCGTATATCGGGTCTGCGTGAGCTGCTCCAGAGGCCCCTCGAAGGAGAGGGATTTCAGGTCAAACGGTACGAGCGCCTCCGCCTGATCGTAGATCTGCCGGGCGGTCTCGAACTGCTCATAGAGATCCCTGCCCATGCCCACGTATTGGGAGGCCTGGCCGGGGAAAATAAAGGCAAGTTTGGGCATAGAATGGGATCCTCAGGCTGAAGCGTTTGTCTCAAATAATCCCGTCGCTTGCTGCATCTTCGAAATGACATCCACTCCGAAGGGGCAACGCCTCGCACAGGAACCGCATTCAGTGCAGGCGGAAGCCTTCACGGATAGCGCTCGATATTCAGCCCGGAGATCCTCGGAAACCCCAGCCTGCGCCAGATCAAAGAGACGAATGGTCTGACCAATATCAACAAGGGCAGGACAGGGAAGACAGTGATTGCAGTAAACGCATGCCCCTTTCGCATGCTGCGGGAGACTCGTGAGGACAGCGGAAAAGTCCTTCTCCGCGCTCGTAGCGTCCAGGAAGTGAAGCGCCGCTTCCAGTTCGCCCAAATCCTTGACTCCCGGAACCGCACAAGAGACGCCCATCTGGGAAAGGGTGTAACTGAGACATTGAACCGGCGTCAGGGATCGCGCCTCGTTCTTTTGAAGAAGTTTCCCCCCGGCGAAGGGTTTCATCGCCACCAAGCCCACTCCCTCGCCGGCACACGCTCTGAATAACTCCTTTTCCTCCAACACCCCATCTGATGTCAGATTGATCGGAAACATGAGCACGTCAATGATACCGCTCTGCACGGCTGAGAGCGCCACCGGAACATGGTGTCCGCTCAGCCCGATGAAGCGCGCTTTCCCTTCCCGTTGGAAACGAAGCGCAAGCTCCAACAATCCGCCGGGCCCCATCATCCGCTCGTAGTCCTCTGCTTCATCCACAAATTGCAGAAAGAGCACATCCACGTGTTCTGTGCGCAATCGGGAGAGCATCTGGAGGAAAAGCCCTTCGCATTCTTTGAGGTTACGGGTTTTTCGGTAGTGGCCGTTTTTTCCTGCGGATCCCAGATGTCCCGTAATGATCACCTTGTCCCTCTGTCCCTTCAAGGCCGCGCCGAGATGGTCCAGATATTCCGGGAAGGTGAACACGAAGTCCATATAGTTTACGCCGTGTAGTATGGCCTCCCGGACCACGGAAACGACCGTTTCCCTGGGTCTTTGGTGCAGGTATTCCGTGCCCAGCCCAACGATGCCCGCATTCAGTCCGGTCTTTCCCAGGGGGCGAGTCCTCATCTCTGCAATTTCCCTTTCCAGGGCGCCCTAGCTGCCAGGGAGAATATCCTTCAGGAAGATCTCTTTCCCGCCCTGTTCCCGGCTTTGGATGCCGCCGATGATGATCTTCATCAATTCCACGGTCTCCGCAAAGGGGTAGGGG
Organism: Candidatus Latescibacterota bacterium; assembly: GCA_043804415.1. Taxonomy (GTDB): domain Bacteria; phylum Latescibacterota; class 4484-107; order 4484-107; family 4484-107; genus 4484-107. Next base: position 3,956 of record JAZDJA010000243.1, read on the forward strand.
TCTTCGCCGGTCCTGAAGAAATCTACGGCCGCGACGAGCTGCGCCTTGAAAATGGGGAAGGCGGTATCGGTGTTGACCATATACTCGTGGCCCTCGGTGCCGCAGACCAGCGGCATCCCCGCCTGCATATCGTAAATGGCGGCAATGACCAAGTCCACACCCGAACCATGTTTGATGTGGACGATGTTCTTCTCGAAAGTGCCGGTGTTGCGCACGGAGACAAATCCCGGCTTGAGCATGGGGTACACCGTTTCCAACGCATGGATGCCGTATTTCTCCCACGTTTTCGGCGTGTTGATCGTCATATATCTCACGGGCCCCACGAATTGTTCCAGCGGGGTCGTTCGATACTTCTCATAGTCCGGCACATACCGCATCGCGCTGGAGGAGAGAAATTTCTTGCCCGCCCGCTTCCACTCGATAAAGGTCTTCAGATCAGCTTCGTTGTCCGCAAGCGGCTTGTCGATGAACACGGGCAGTCCGGCTTCGATAAACGGCCGGGCCCGCTCCACGTGCTGACTCCCGATATCCGTTCCGATGATCACGGCATCCACCTGTCCGATCACATCCTCCGCGCGCTCCACGACGTTTGGGATCAGAGAGGCCTTGGCCACCTTCACGGCATCCTCCGGATTGTCCGTCCACACATGGGTCACCTGGGCCCCGGGTATTCCCATGTCTTCCTTGGGTGCGGATGCGAGATACTCCGGGATCACGGGAAATCCGCAGTGTTCCATCTCCTCCGGGTTGTATTCCCCGTTTATGATCGCGCTCCACGAATACGGATGCCCATTGGCCACCGTCATGCCGAGCATGGCAAGTTTCAGTTCTTTCATTTCTGTACGTAGCCTCCATCCACCATGATGTTCTCGCCGGTGACATATTTTGACGCATCCGAGGCGAGAAAGACGATCACGCCCTTGATATCATCCTCGTCCGCCATTCTGCCCAGAAAGGTGCGCTTGTTGTACCGCTCGACAAAGACCGCGGGCTGCGGCTGTTCTTTGAAGAACCGCCCCCCCGGCGAGATACAGTTGACGCGGACGCCGTTTGCGCCGTATCGTGCTGCGAAATGGCGGGTCAGATTGATCAGGCCGGCTTTGTGTTGATAGTAATCGCCCCCGCCCCCGTCTACATCCATATCCGTCCCTTCGTAATGGGTTTTGTCCGGTCCGACCACCCCATAGATGGAAGCGATACTGATGATGGACCCCTTCCCTGCGGCCGCCATTCTGTTCCCAACGGCTCGGGTCAGGTAGAACGCGCCGGTGGCGTTGACCTGAAGCGATGCCTCCCATCCGGCGATATCCCCGTCAAATCCTTTCATCGTGTGCACGACCGAGTTGTTCACGAGGAT
>JAZDJA010000244.1:0-9939 GCA_043804415.1 Candidatus Latescibacterota bacterium
ACGGATACGTTACGCCTAGCCAGGGCTTCTTCTGCGGAAGGAAATCTCTTGCCCTGCCTAGAGCAGCGTAAACCGACTCAATGGAACCTCCTGAGGAGGAATCTGTCGACCAATGTGTAAACTCCTTGACACGTCAGGACACTTTAGTAATGTCGCCACGCTCTCGGGTCTGATGGGCACCATTTTTGGACTGATGTTCACCTTCAAGGCCATTGCAGTGCTTCCTGTGGCCCAGCAGTCTCAGGCGCTGGCTTCGGGCATCTCGGCTGCCATGAACACCACGATCTTCGGGCTCATCGTAGCCATCCCGATTGTGCTCGCCTATCAATGGATTCTGAGTCAGTCGAAACAGGTGGTTGACGATCTGGATGAGCAGTCCGTGCGATTGATCAACACCATACGGGAGCTGTAAGGAGGAGGATATGCCGGAGAAATCCAAATCCCAAAACGCCGAACGGGAAGAGCTGGTTGTGACGTTTAAGCCTTCGGCTAGAAGGCGAACGTCTTCTCAACCCGGAGAACTGAATCAACTGCCCGTTATGAATCTGATGATCATTCTGATCCCGGTCCTGTTGGCACAATCTGCGGCGGTCAAACTGGCTTTGCACGAAGTGAACCTCCCGACTGGAGGAGGGGCGGCAAATGGGTCTGCCGCGGGGGAGGTCCAGAAAGAAGAAGAGCGTCTCTCTCTGACAGTGAACATTACTGCGGGGGGATTTGACATCATCAGTGCCTTTGGACGGGGGGATACGGAAGGGCTATCCGTTCCCAATGTAGGGGAGCAATACGATTACAAGGCGCTCAATGAGAAGCTTATGGACATCAAGAAACAGATCGGGAAGTCCAGCGTCCGCTTCGTGGATGGCGAGAACATGGTGATCATGGGTGAGCCGGGGATTAAGTATGATGTGATTGTACAGGTGATGGATGCCGCCAAGTGGGGGGAAAACGAACTGGGGCGCAGGATCGGTTTGTTCCCTGGGATAGCCCTCTCCCCGGGGAAGGTCCAAGTCCAATAAAGGAGGACATCGATGCCAGCGGTATCGCGCTCAAAAAAACATAGGGGGAAATCGTCTTCCGGCGAAACGCTCAATCTTACCTCCATGATGGATATGTTTACCATTATCATGGTCTTTCTGCTAAAGAGCTATTCGGCGACGGGGAAACTGATTTCCATCCCGGAAGGTTATACCCTGCCGGAATCGATCGCTGAGGAAATGCCGGTTTTGGCGGTAAACATCTCGGTGGATGACGAATACATTATGGTGGATGATGTCCTGCGGATCAAAGTGAACGAGGTCAGAGAAGGATATGGGCCTCCTTATATTATTGCCCCACTCCAGCAGGTGCTGCTGAAAAAAGCCGGACAACAGAGACTCGTTGTGGAGAAGCTTGGGAAGTCCTTTGAAGGGGAGGTCAATATCATAGGCGATAAGGACATTGACCTCGACCTTCTGATCAAAGTGATGGGGACCTGTGGACAAAGCCAATTTGGCAAGATCAAGCTCTTAGTGTCCCAGTCCCAGAGTCAATAAACCACCCATACGGTTCCTTCGTGGGCCGAGGAGGTGATGGGCAGTGAATCGGATTGCCGTTATGACATTTCCAGATGCGTTGAGAAAAAAGCCATTTCTGGAGGCGGACTGGGGTTTTTTTGGAATGGTGCTGATCGCCCTGATTGTCCTCTCGCTGCTGGCCACTTTGGGAAATCGAACGCTGAACTTTCCCGAGCCTGAATTGAGCGAGGATGCGGCGTCCTACTATGTGGATCTGATTCTGGGCGATGAGGGCAAAGGAACTCCGCTTGAGGAAGTCCCCGTGGAGGGGGAAAATCTGGCCTCGGGCGCGGAGACGGTGGACGAGGAGTTTTCGGAGGAGGGTGAGGAGGGAGGCGAGGGGGAATATGCCTCGGATGAGCCCGTTGTGGAAGCGCAGCAGAGACGGGAAGCGGTAAGGGGGGAGCAAAGGCAGGCCACCGGAACCCGCTTGGCAAGAGCCAAAGAGGCCCAGACGGCCGCACTACAGACGTCGGGCCTTCTGGCTATGCTTACTGTGGCGGCGCCTACGGGGGGTGCTGGGAGCCGCGCTTCCGGCACCGGCGGCGGGGCCACGGTAGCCGCTGGGGCAGGTGCCTTCGGTGTTTCAGATCTGGGTACGGAATTTGGTGTTAGTGCCGATCTATCCCAGGATACGCGGGTGAGCACGCGCACGCAAGGCTCGAAGAAGGAGATCAAAGCGCAAATTGCGCAGGGAAGAGTCCTGGAGGCGAAAATGAGCGGGGGGGGTCTGTCAGGCGCGGAAACGCTGTCGGGCGCTCAGATCGAAGTCGAGATGTCGGGCCCGACCCACGTGGATAAGATCGCCGAAACTACGGCCGGTAGGGGAGCGGATGCGATCGAAGCGATGATCACTCAGCACCGTACACAAATTGCCTACTGTTATCAACGGGAACTCAAGAGTAATCCGGGACTGAAGGGGAAAATTGTCGTGCGCTTCACCGTTCGAGCCAATGGGAGAATCACCGGGACCAAGGTGGTTCAGTCCACCATGGGAAATGTAAAGGTGGAGCGGTGCATCGTCCAAATTATCCAAAGATTTATGTTTGATGCGGTAGCCGAAGAAAAGGGCAATCTGACTTACGAATATCCCTTTATATTCTCCCCGAAGTAGATTCGATTCACCGCGTAAACCATGGGGCCACGAGATGCTTTTCCTTCGTGGCCCTTCTTCATGGGCGTCTGGTGCGTGAAGTTCGATTGCGTCCAGGTGCCCCTATATCCGCTCCATCAGTCTCATGCTGCCGCCTGCCCTTTTTGAGAACGCCCTTCGGAAGGTCCGATGTGCGGCGCGACCCGGATCGGAATCGCCCTTGACAAGCGCAAAGGCCTCCTCTCGGGCGTGCTGAAGGAGCACTGCATCGTGGATCAGGTCGGCGATGCGGAACTCCGGCATGCCGGATTGTCTGGTGCCGAAAAAGGTCCCCGGGCCTCGCAGCATCAGATCGATCTCGGCAATCTTGAAGCCGTCGTGGGTCCTCGTCATCGCCTCAAGGCGCATGTCGGCCTCCTCGGAGAGCCCCTCGTCGGTGATCAGGACGCAATAGGACGGATGGCTTCCTCGTCCCACCCGTCCTCGCAACTGATGCAGCTGGGTCAATCCAAACCGCTCCGCATGCTCGACGATCATAAGCGTGGCATTGGGCACATCCATCCCCACCTCTATCACCGTGGTGCTCACCAATACGTCCACCTCGCCAGAGACAAAAGCCCGCATACCCTCCTCTTTCTCCTCGCTTCTCATGCGGCCGTGGAGCAATCCAACATGGGCATCGCCCAGCAGGCCGATTCGAAGTTTCTCGAAAGATTCCGTGGCCGCTTTCAGATCCCTCTTTTCGGACTCCTCCACCAAGGGATAGACTACATAGGCCTGCCTCCCAGCCCGCACCTGATCTGCAACGAATCGAAACACCTTGTCCCGATGCGACGAGGCTCTCCTCACCGTTTTGACGGGCTTGCGACCCGGGGGCATTTCATCCAGGACGGAGACGTCCAGGTCGCCGTATAGGGTCTGGGAGAGCGTGCGCGGAATGGGCGTAGCGGTCATCACCAGCACATCGGGCTTTTCTCCCTTTCGACCCAGAACCCTCCGTTGCATCACCCCGAACCGATGCTGTTCATCGATGACCACCAGCCCCAAACGGAAAAAGGCGAGGTTTTCCTGAATCAAGGCATGCGTGCCCACAACGATCTGCGCTGTTCCGTCGGCGATTTCTCCAATCACCTGTTCGCGCCGGGCCTTTGCCACCCCGCCGGTCAACAGCACCGGGTGCACACCAAGCGTCTCAATAAGCCGGCGCGTGGTCAGAAAATGCTGCTCGGAGAGAATCTCGGTGGGCGCCATCAGCGCAGCCTGGTACCCGTTTTCCACCGCGATCAACATCGTCAAGAGCGCGATCAACGTTTTTCCGGAACCCACATCGCCTTGAAGCAACCGGTTCATCTGCCTGGGCTCCCTCATATCCGCCCGGATCTCCCGCATCACCCTTTTTTGCGCTTCCGTCAGATCGAAGGGGAGCTGCTCCAAGAGTCTCGCCATGTTTTCACCTACCGAAGCGAATGCGATGCCATCCGGATTGTCCATACGGCGTTGGCGCTGCTCGGCCAAACGGACCTGCAAGGCGAACAACTCGTCAAATGCCAGCCGTTTCCGGGCCGCCTCGGCTTCGTCTGTGGTGTGTGGGAAATGAATTGCGTGAAGCGCCTCAGAGAGCGGAAGCAGGTCTTCGCGTACCCGAATCACCTCCGGCAGGGAATCCCGGATAAAGGGCCCCATTTGGTCAAGTGCCGCCTTGATGATCCGGCGAAACCCCCTGCTGTCCATTCCCGCGCCAGCCAGTTCGGCATTGGACGGATACAGGGGAATGACCCGGCCCGTATGCAAAAGATCGGCCTCGCCTTCCGAAGAGAGAATCTCAAATTCCGGATGCACGATCTGTTTCTCTCCGTACCGGGTGACCTTGCCGCTTACCGCCACCAGATCCCCGACGGAGAAGCGTTTCTCCATGTAGCGCGCCATGCCAAACCAGACACAAGAAAGAAAGCCCGTCTCGTCCCCCAGCGTCAGGACAAAACGGGCTTTTCCTCTGTGTGTGCTCTTTCTCATCCCAAAGTGCTCGACGCGCCCGAGCACGGTCACCTCTTCCTCCAGCGGAAGCGCTGCGATGGACAGGATCTTGCTCCGATCTATATAGCGGCGAGGCACATAGTAGAGCAGATCCTCAATCGTCCGGACCCCCACAGATGCAAGGATCTGAGCGCGTTTCGGGCCGATGTCTCCAAGCGCGTGGACGGGATCGGCGGGCAGGATGGATGCGGGCTCGTTCTTCTTCACGATGGTCGGGGGTTTGTAGTGAGCGATACCTGGAAGGCGTACCTCGGAACGCGTCCCTATTCTCCCTGCCCGAGCAAGGTCTTGATGTCGTTTTCAAAGACCGCCTTGCTCCGAACCCCCACGTATCGCTTGAAAATCCGTCCCTGCTGGTCTACAATGAAGGTGGTTGGGATACCCCGGAATCCTCCAAACGCGCTGGCCACCTTTTGCTCCTTGTCGATCATGCCGACCGGATAGTTGATCTGATATTTTGCTGCAAAGGAGCGCACCTTCTCCGGTCCTTCGTGGTCCAGGGAGATGCCGATGATCTCGACCCCTCTATCCTTGTATGCGCTGTAGAGCTCGACAAAGTCGGGGATCTCCATGCGGCAGGGGCCGCACCACGAAGCCCAGAAATTCACAAGCGTGATCTTGCCCGCATAATTCGAATTCATCGGATTTCCATCCAGATCCGTCAGACTAAACTGAGGGGCCAGCTTGGCATCCGACGTCTCTACGGTATTCGGATTGCTTTTTGGGGCAGGACCGGCTTCGGGTTCGGGCGATTCGCACGCTCCCCAAAGCATAACCCCGATAAGACACAGCGCAGATGTGAGGAGCTTTTGTTTCCAAGCCATAGTGGACCTCCTTTGGGTTGCAGGATTTTTCAGGCATCGGACGAACACCGGAAATGCGGAGTCTTGACGGAAGCGATCAGTCCATCATCCCGAGTACCAACGGCTCGCGACGGAAGGAACGGATCGCCAGTATGGACAGTAGGGCGGTCAAAACCAGAACGATGCCAAATGCCGCCATCACCGAGATCCAGTCCAATGAAAGCTGGGCCAGCACAAAGAACATGGGGAGCAAGATCGCCAGGTTGATCACGCCCGTGACCCGCTGCGCAGCCCGCACGCTCTCCGCGCGCAGGGAGACGAAGACTCCTATTCCTGTGGAGAGCGCCACCATCGCGGCTGAGAGCCCGAAGAGGGCAAATAGCGCAGGAGGAGAATACACGAAAAGTCCTTTTCCGCCCGCCTCGATTCTCCAGTATGCGTTGATCGTTCCCCATCCGATCAGTACCACCATGAGCACCTGCAGATACGAGAACGCGAAGACCGAAAGGCTCTTTCCCAAGAAAAGCGACTTCTCATCCAATCGGGTTGTCAGCAAGGTCTCCAGGGTTTTTCGCTCCCGCTCCCCGGCAAAGCAGTCGGTCACGAACGGAAAGGTCACCACAAAGGGTACAAACACAAAATGGAATCCGAGGAGGTAGGTCTCCGCAATCCAATAAGGTCCCTGGGAATACGGAATGAATCCGCCAAAAATGACGCCAAGTATGGCGATCTGCAGTGCGAGGATTCCCCTGCTTTTCGATGCGAAGAGTTCCCGGAGTTCCTTTTTCGCTACAATCGTGCTGTTTCGGATCATGTTGGCTTCATTCTGTTTCGAAGGGTTTGAGCGAGAGTCCGGCTATAATATATCATATTTCCGGGAAAAACCAAGCAGAAAAAGGGCGACTCCTCCTGCCTGGATCATTCACCAATCTGACCGGAAGTTGCTTTGAACGGGCGTGGGGAACTCTTTTGGAAAGGGGGTGTCGTTGCCGCCGCCTTCCAAAGCGCGAGCAAGCCTGGGCACTCCATACGCCCTGGCGCAACGATCGAGATTTTGTGGAGGAACAACAGAAACAGACTACTCAAGTGACTCTGAACGCGAACGGAGCCGAGACTGCAGGCAGCAGCAGGTTGTCCGGTGCCTTTTCTGGACATAGAGTCATCGGTCGCGCGGTGGCCACCAAAGGAAGAGGTCTGGAGGCAACTTGAGGGTTCCTTGGATCTGGTAGGTCCCTCCCCAATCTTTGTAGAATTCTTCAGTCATATACTCATAGCTACAATCAAGGGCAAGAAGCCCCGTTTGTGCCCCTATGCCTATCGTGCGTTTCTCAGCCCCCACCTCTTCTTCCAGGAAGTCACTTCTTCCCATTCTCAATACGACACGCAGGGGGGAAGCAGGGAGACCGAGGCTTCTTCCAGTAGAAACAGAGAGCTCCCCGCCCGCATGCCAGGTATTCTGGCCGTTCACTATTCTCAGCTCCGCAGTGACCAAGGGACGTATGATCAGAACGTCGAGATCGAGAGAGGGGGCACACGACACTCCTATCCCCTTCTCCATCCGAAGTCTTGAGACAGACTCGGCGTTACGGGGGGCGATATCGGGCTCATTGAAGTTCCTGACAAAGGCGCCTATTCGGAGCAGAAAAGTGGAGTCCATGAAAAAGGGATCGTCTCGGACCGACAATGGGAACTGTGAAGACCATAGCATCCCGGCATCCAAACCGAGCTTAGGACCTGAATAGACAGAGTCTCCAAGGATGGGGTCCAATCCAGATGTATCAGCCTCCCAAGCCATGCGTTTGATGTTCCCCCCAAGACTCAATCTGCCCGGCAGCAAGCCATCGGGGGTGCTGTAGCTGCATGACAAGGTGAAGGTGTTTTCCTCCCAAAGGGCACTTCTGAAGGCATTCCAACCCAGCCCGATTCCCAGATGCCCCATACTCCGTAGATTGATCGGAAGGGCAAGACCTGCAAGTGCTTCTTGGAACTTGTCGCTCACGAAATCCTGATGCAACCGTGCATATATAACTGTGAGCTCCATCCCGGAGAGCTGCGCCACTCCAGCAGGATTCAGAAAGATTGCGTTGGCGTCGTCTGCCACGGCTGCGAAGCTGCCTCCGAGAGCGGCCGACCGTGCCCCAAGTTGACCACCAACGAACGCCGCGTGGGCAAGCGCACTCAGGGACGCCATAGTACCCAGCGCACAGAGCCCTATGACAAAGAGAATCTTCCGCATCGGATGCCTCCTCTCACGGGATAGGGGTAGCCTACCACACGACTTACACGGGATTCCGGGCCACACGGCGCGGCATTACCTTTGGCCCGCCTTTATGGGTCCCCACTTGGAAGGCCAGACAGAGGTCACATAATATGCGATGTAATAGGTTTCCGCACGGCCTGGGTGATGGGTGCGGTCCGGATTGGGGTATAGATCTAGGGAATTTCCCTGTGAGGCGATTACAGCCCATTCCAGCCTGGTAAGCGTTTTGGGATCCCCTGTTTCCACGGGAACGAGCCTGCCATCAATCGTCACCCACTCGATCGTACTGGTGGGCGTTTTCGGATCCGGATTGCCGATGCTCTCCCAGGAAAGCCCCACTTCCAGGAGACCGTAGGTCCCAGGGCCCGAAGGATAGGCATTTACCCCGATCGCAGCGGTGATGGCGCTCGGATCCCCGTCCACCCAAGTGTTGCCATCCCAATACGCATAGGAGGTGGTTTCGATCGCCCCAGCCTTGCTGGTCACCTTGAAACGGTAGTCCGGATAGAATCCCACCCAGGGATCCGTCTGCTCCCCATCTGTGCCCACTGTATCCTTTTCCGGAAACCGATCCACGAAGATCTGGTAGGAGGTCTCCACCGGATCCCCCAAGGGAGCACCCTCAAAGCGGATGCCAACATAGAGCTTGGCATCTTCCCCTTGGCTGACCAAATAGGCATCCGCACATGTTGCGCCTAGGATGTCTATGCTGGCAACAGAATCCGGGATCACATCGAAACGGTCGGTTGTCTCGCTGCTCCACTCGCCATTGTTCACCACGTCAATGACAATTCCACCGGTTTCAAGGTCAAAGGCCGAGATGGCCGGGCAGATGGCCATGATGGCGGCCACCAGCGCGATTCGAGAAAACAGCGCCTTCATGATGGATTCCTCCTCTCTTCCAGGAAGTTGCGTGGTGAAGCGTTCCATCTTCCCCAAAAAGTCTCACGAATCCGTTCCCGAACTTGGCTCAAAAGGAATTCAGGCACCATCTGTCCAGAGAATGTGCGGTTTCGCCATGTTCTGCTTCACTCCCTTACTCGCGGTCAACCCAGGCGACGACCATTCGAATTGGCCCTGTCTTCTCAGTCAGAAACCACTTCCTATGCAGGATTCGCGCATGAAGACCAAGTTGCTCTGGGACATTCTTTGAGACAGGCACTTTGTCAAAATAACAGATGTTTGAAAGTTTGTCAAGCCATTTCTCTCTCTGGATAGGGATAGGGAACAACATGGTATCCCCGTGAGGTCTGGTTTTTCATGTCTTGATGGAACAAGTCATCGAGATAGACTGGTGGTAGAGTGGCCAGTTTTGGGTTGAGGTTAGGGTTTCTCTCGTATGCGATTTCCCAAGGGGTTCGGTGGCCTTTGTAGCTATTCTTTCGGGCCACGTTGAACCATAGGTTGTATGAAGCAGATTTTTCGAGGAAATTCTGTCTGCTTGAGAAGGGAAAAGTACTCAATTTTCCCTAAACGCTCCACCTCGTAAAACTCGTCTTCGATAGGCCTGTGGGCGGTTTCTACATCCGCTTGCCAAGTGTGGGCTGAGGGAGGGATGGTGGTGTGTTCCAAACCGGTCACGGAGGTCACGGTCTTGGTGAAGATGCTGTCGTGCTTTGCGTTCCAGGAACCAATGAACTCCGATCCGTTATCCGTCTGAAAGCGACAGGCGTTCAGATCCACTCCACATTGAAGCATATGCTGGATAATGATTTCTCCAAAGAGGGTGGCATAGCATAGAGCACGTTCATTGGCAAAAGCAATAAACTGCATCCCGCTCACGACCTCTCTGGCGGTGTATTGGACCTTGGGAAGACCCAGTTGTCGGATTTTGGGGCCACAGCTCGGGAATATCATCGAGACGCGGTTTCAACTTCCAAGTGCAACACGGGTGAATTTGTGTGATTCTCTATTTACGAATATATCGTGAGGCGGTTTAAAAGCAAGCGTTTTCCTCGGCCGGTGGTTCAATCGCTCCATAACAAAAGCTAACTCCTCCCTGCTGACATCTCGAAGGTCCATTCTTTTCGGGAAGTATTGCCTGATAAGTCCATAGTATAGGAATTTCCATTTTTGTTTTTGGCTGCAAAGGGCTTAGGGATTTGATCAGTTTATTGTTGTGTTGAGATTCGTTTGTGCTTATCCTATGGGTATGAAACAATCATCGAGTCAGGGCCAAGACAACGAGGTTTT
>JAZDJA010000245.1:0-4985 GCA_043804415.1 Candidatus Latescibacterota bacterium
ACGGATACGTTACGCCTAGCCAGGGCTTCTTCTGCGGAAGGAAATCTCTTGCCCTGCCTAGAGCAGCGTAAACCGACTCAATGGAACCTCCTGAGGAGGAATCTGTCGACCAATGTGTAAACTCCTTGACACGTCAGGACAAATCAAGAACGTTTTGGCAGATTGACGGGGATTTTGCACAGAAAAATGCAAAAAGAGGAAAAGAAACCCTTGCCAAACACCAAAAAAAGTTGTATCTTTCTGGCTGTAATGGGAGGCCTTTCTCCGGATAGATGGAAGAACAAAGAACAAGTTCGAAAAACACTAAGATACGAAATTTTGGGGAAGGGCGCAAGAATTTTTTACCTGGCTTGCGGTATGCCCGCCAATCGGAAGAGGGTCATGAGATTGATTTTTTACAGAGCTACCGGAGGTTTTTGCTTACTCAAGTTCAGGGGCGCGGATCGAGAGGACTGGAAACCCGCAAACGAGGCGTGAACGCACGCCGACGGTGCGGGTTTTTTGTGGAGGGGCCCTGGGGCAGAGGGCAAAGTTCTTGCCTCTGAAAATGGGGTTGACTTGCTTGGAACAGTTTATTACCTTACGGGTCTCCAAGTGCCACGGAGGCGCTTTTGGGAGGGCCCAGTGTCTCCGTTTCACCCCCATTGCGCGGGTGGAGAGGTGAAAATTTGCCTTTCCCGATCCCTCATCTGTTTCGAAAGTCCCGCTTTTCGGCCTTGGGTGTTGCTGGGCATCGAGGATGGCTACGGTGTGAAATGAGAGAGGACCCTGTCGAGTATAACCATATCTTCAATATCATAAAATTAGGAAGGGGGTACCATTGTGGAAGAAGATCTGATCGTATTGCTGGATCTTCAGAATACTGACCACAGAATAGATCAACTTACCAAAGACAAAGGAGATTATCCCAAACAAAGAGAATCTCTGGAGGAAGCGCAACGAGAAACCGATGCGCTCTTGCAGGGGCAACAGGATCGCGTAGCCGAGCTCAATAAGGCCGCGCGCCATTACGAACGGGAACTGACGCAGACCAGTGAATCGCTGAAAGCCCATGAGGCGCGCCTCTATGAGGTGAAGACCAACAAGGAATACGATGCGCTCCAACACGAGATAGAGGCTTGGCGCAGCAGCGTGGACCAGAACGAGACGAGTCTTGTGGAGACCATGGCGGAACTGGAGGCCTTGACGGCGAAAATGGAGGAGGACGCGGAGAGCTCCCAGGCGGCCAAACAGACCAGACTGGCTGAGATCCAGTCGCTCAAGGTGAAACTGGGTGTGATCGAAACGCAGATCGAACGGGAGCAGCAGGTGCGTGAGAAGCTGGCGGCAGGGGTGAGACCGCGGCTGCTTGCCATGTATGAGCGCATCCGAAAGGCCAAAGGAGATGCCGTGGCGAGGGTTACCCGGCATGCTTGTGGCGGGTGTTTCACCCGTCTTCCTCCCCAATTTGTGGCCGAGCTTCGGAAAAGAAATCAGATCATCCATTGCGAGAACTGCGGTCGCATGCTGGTATGGGATGAAGAGAGTTCCTGATTTGGAGCGCTTTGCCGTCCAGGTGGGCAGCTTTTCAAAGGGCAGCCTTGGGTCCAGCGGGGATCGGCGTTGCGACCTCGGACACAGTGTGTGGTGCTTGAGGAAGGCCGTCCTATAGGGCGAGATGACCCACCGCATGGCCGGAAATCGGGCGCTGAGTGCGCCTTGGAGGAAGCCATCGCGCTGGGGGGGCATCGCGTGGTCGTCCTATCCGACAGCGAGCAGTGGGCGCGACAGATGATCGGCCTCTTTGGGGTTCGGAACAAACGGCTCCATCCTCTCTACCAGTAGCCCCAGGTGTTTTGCGATTAGCTGGAATTGTTCCAGATTCAACATGTCTTGCGGATGCAGAACGAGCGAGCGGTTGCGCTCTCCGCTCAGGCGATCACGGTGAATCGGGTCAAGTCGGTGGTCCAGGCAATGCGTGTCGAAGAATAGACGATGATTCCCAGCCCATCCTACGCGCCGAACGCGGGAATGCCGGAGGTCTGGGCTCATCGGGAGAGTGAGGCGAAGCAGGCCGGATGATCGCGCCCATATTGGGTGAGGAAAGTCCGAGCTCCACAGGGCAGGATGCTGGGTAACGCCCAGGCCCGAAAGGGACGGAAAGCGCCACAGAAAATACACCGCCGATGGTCCCGAAACAGCCATGCGCAGGGGACAAGATTCTGTTCGGCCGATCCATATATGGGAAGGCCGGATGGGGTCTGCTCCGCGCCTGTGATTTCGGGACACAGGTAAGGGTGAAAAGGTGAGGCAAGAGCTCACCGCGCATCTGGCGACAGAGGCGGCATGGCAAGCCCCATCCGGTGCAAGGTCAAATAGGGGAGGAGAGACGGCCCGTCTCGTTCGACTCCCGGGTAGGCCGCAAGAGGTGTCGGGTAACCGGTATCCCAGATAAATGATCATCGGCCGCAAGGCTACAGAACTCGGCTTACAGGTCTGCTTCGGCTCTTTTTCTTGGCGGGGTTTCCGCATGACCCCGCGCATCGATCGTCCTTCCCGGGAAGAAGGTGGGGAGGGAACGGAGACGGCATGGCTTTCCTGAACGACATCACCCTGGGGCAGTATTTCCCTGGTGATTCCGTGGTGCATGGGCTCGATCCCCGGGCCAAGTTTGTGGCGATTCTGTTCCTGATGTCCGCGACACTCTTTTCGAAAAGCTTCTTGTTCTACCTGGTGATGATGGCCCTTATCGGGGGCGTCATCTGGCTTAGTCGGCTGCCCTTCTGGTATGTGCTTCGAAATGTGCGTCCTTTTCTCTTTCTGATCCTGCTTACCTTTGTCTTTCATGCATGTTCCCTGCATCCCCTTCGCGTGACTGCTCCGGGCATGGTCGAGGGTGCGTTGTTTGGTCTCCGATTGGCGATTCTTATTCTGGTGGCATCCCTGTTGACGCTGACCACCTCTCCCATTGACCTGACCGACGGACTGGAGCGGCTTATGACCCCGTTGCGCCGCATTCGGGTTCCGGTGCACGAGCTGGCGATGATGATGGTGATTGCGCTTCGCTTTATTCCGTTGTTAATCGAGGAGGCTGACCGGCTGAGGATGGCGCAAATTTCGCGGGGGGCCTCGTTTGAGGGAGGATGGATTCGCAAGACCCGGAGCTTGATCCCGCTCTTGGTTCCCCTCTTTCTGTCGGCATTCAGGAAGGCAGACCAGTTGGCCCTGGCGATGGAGGCGCGCTCCTATCGGGGCGGCGAAGGACGGACGAGTTTCGCCCGGCTGAAGTTGAGGGGCAAGGACCGCGTGGCCTTGGGGTTGGTGGGGCTGGCGTGTGGGATCGGGTGGGCGTTGTGAGTATTTCCCCTCAACAGGGACCTCCTCCGGCGCAGGCCACTGGTCCAGCAGACGCGGCAGTGGAATGAGTGTCCCAAACCGAAATCCGATTCTGCAGTAAGGAAGAACGCGGAGGGAAGACAGAGGAAACAGACTCCAGAGATTTTTCGTGTGTCCCCGTTTGTTCCGGTGTTCTTCTGTGTTTGCCGGTGTCGGGTTCGCTCAAAGCCATAAATATCACGGAGGAGAACTTCGCTGCGCAACATCAAGCTGATCCTCGAATATGACGGCACGGAGTATCACGGCTGGCAGGTGCAGCCGGGTAGAAGAACGGTGCAGGGCACGATCGAGGAGCATCTGGCGTGTTTGCTTCAGGAGAAGGTGGCGCTGATCTCCGCCGGACGGACGGATGCAGGGGTCCACGCTTTGGGGCTGGTGGCGAATTTTCACACGAGTTCGGATCGACCTCTGGAACGGATTGAGAAGGGGCTGAATGGGGTCTTGCCAAAGGATATCGCAGTCCGGGGGATCCAGGAGGTCCCAGCAGACTTTCACGCCCGGTTTGATGCCCGAGCCCGGCGCTATCGGTACCGGATCGTTCCGCGACGGCGGATATCCGAGCGAAGCTTTTTGTGGGTGGTGCACGAAAAGCTCGAGCTGGCGCTTATGCAGGAGGCTTCCGCGTGTCTGATCGGAACGCATGATTTCACGTCCTTTTGTGCGGCTTGTTCGGAGTCGAATACGCGGATTTGCTCGGTGACCGAGTGCCGTTGGTCGCAACAGGGGGAGGAAATCCGGCTGGAGATTGAGGCGAACCGTTTTCTACACCATATGGTGCGCGTGATCGTGGGCACGATGGTGGACGTGGGACGAGGCAATCTTGCGCCCGAAGAGGTGATTCGCATTCTGGAGGCCAAGGATCGTCGTGCAGGAGGACGGACGGCTCCGGCGAAGGGATTGACTCTGGTGAGGGTGACCTATTAGGCTTGCACGGCATGTTGCTTCGATGGAACAGGGCACCCCACAGAAGAGCATGGAATTGCCCTGAGGGAAGAGTCGAAAACCTTCTGCTCTGATCCCTCATGGGATCCTGGGTGTTTTCATGTTGTAAGCGCGGAAGCGCCTCTTCTTCTGGTTCGATCGGGAAGGAACGTCCATCATGAATGCTCCTCCGGAAAATCAGCCGGGATCCTCCTTGGGGCGACGAATCCTTCTAGCAGGGCTCGTGATCGCTGTCGGAGTGCTTTTCTATCTGCGACAGACCCGGATTAGGGAGGAGCGGGATGGATCCTTCGCTGTTGCCCAAACTCCCCTCTACACTCAGGTGGTACATGCCGGGTCCACATCGACGGCGCAGGAGGAGAACCAAATTTCGCGACGCAACGCCATCGTGCGGGCGGTTGAGCGCATCAAACCCGCGGTGGTGAGTATCAGCGCGATCCAGATCCAGGAGGTCGTTTATGTGGATCCGTTCGACTGGTTCTTTCAGGATATGAGAGGGCGCGACCGAAAGGTATACAAGAAGAAGCTCACCTGGACGGGATCCGGTTTTATCGTAAGCGAAAAGGGGTATGTCTGGACCAACGAACACATCGTGCGCGGAGCCTCTGAGATTTCCGTCAGCCTGCCCAACGGAAAGGAATATGACGCGGTGCTCGTGGGAGCGGATC
>JAZDJA010000246.1:0-2815 GCA_043804415.1 Candidatus Latescibacterota bacterium
CGAGCCCCAGACCAATCAGATCGAAGACGACCAGTGCTCTTCTGAGATCCTCCACCTGAAGGATCAAGACCTTGACGTAGATCTCCCGGTTGTACAGGGAGTCCGTAGGCGCTTGATACCCGTATGAGGACTTTACCGGCCAGGGAGGCGTAATATTGGCACGGCCCATGCCCACTTTGATGGCGCCTTCCCCTGTATATTCCACCATTCCCTCTTCCGGCTCCACATCGGACGTCCCCCCAACACTACAGGGAACCAAAAAGGCCACCAGAAGCATAAGCGAATATAAGCCGCCTTTCCACAACATCTTACTTCTCATCGGATTTCTCCCTTTTTTGTCTGTTATAGTCATGTGCACCTGATTTCCAGCATTTGCTCTGAACCTCACCTTTATCTTTTTACTTTTATCTTGTTATTCTTCACCTTCCCAGCAAAATGGGCCGCGAAAATCCCGAATTCACATCTATCCTCGGCTCCACCATACCATTTCCGTTCACGTCGAACCAGAAATAGAGGAGATATTCCCCCGGCCCCATCGCCTCAAAGGCGAACGCTCCGGAACCATCCACTTCTATCGAGGTTAGAGGAGAGCTTAGCGCATAGGCGCTCCGCATCTGTATACTAAACAACTGCTCCCGGGCATAGATGCCGCCTTGTATCCGTTCCCCCTCCTGGAGTTCTCCCTCGATCTCCAGAACCCCTCGAATCCAATCCGCACCGGTTTCCAATCTATTCGGGTCTATACGAAGGGCTGTGATATGTTCCTTGAAATGCGCCGTCACTTCCAACTCCACATAAGTGGTCTCTCCAGGTTCAACCTGAACGGGGCGGCTGTAAGTCAGCAGCCTCGCAATTTTCCCTGGCTCATAGGGAACATAATCATCCACCATTTCCATAACGTGCAGAAAGTGTTTCCACGGAGCCACCCGCTCGAAGGCGAAATTTCCCTCACCATCGGGCTCTGTGCGGCGTCCAAAGAAGCGAGGGTGGTCGTGGTGCACCTGCCATTCACTGCCGGCAAGCCCCACGATAATCCGGCGTGGTCCATCGTAGGCGATTCGGCCTGAGATGACGCCCATATCCCGCTCCGGGTCAACGGGAGGAGTAGAAACATGATCTGGATTGACGAGGCCGATGAGTGCATCGGTGATGATTCTGCCTCTTCCAGGGTCAAAAATGGAGCTCTTGGACTCATAGGTCACCATCCCAATCTCCTCCATCTCAGGACAGATGTACCCCACAGTGCCCCCGGCGATGGTGATGAGGATATTATACCTGTATCCCGCCTTCTCCCGAAACCGGTTTCCCAGCTCAACCGACATCTCGGCCGGGACGATGCCGATAGCCGCATCGTTCAGGATTAAGATCTGAACGCAAGTTTGGGGCTCCCTCCACGACGGATGCTCCGGAGTGATGTCGGACGGTTCTCCGAATCGCCAGGGATGGGTCTTACCAAAGGGCAGCTCCACGACCTTAGAACGGAAGCTCATCGTCACATCTTTTCTGGTCTCGATTTCCCCCACCAGCTCAAGAACGGCCTGCCCAACGGTGGCCACCCAGCCCCCCCGCCCCGCTGTCAAAGCGTCACAAGGCTGGAGGTCCCCTCCGGCCCCGAGCGTAAAGAGGGTGAACAGGGGTCGGAATTCCCGCTGCCCATCCTCAAACATCTCGAACATCACATTCAGGTTATGCGTCATCTCCACCCATTGGCGCGCATATCCAGGCCATCCAGGCCCATGCTTGGCAAGTCCCTCTTCCCACCACATGTGGAAGTAGCTGGGATGGGGAGGGAAATTGAAAAAGACACCACGCACATTGCCGTCCAGGTCATCAATGCGCATCACATAGAGACGGCTGCATAGCTTCCCACCAGCAGCGCGGCCCCTGTTGTACACCATGTATTCGGGCAACCGCTTCATCCCGAAGCCAATCTGTGCCTGGAACATTCCGGCCAAAGCCTCTTGTACGGCCCGAACCGCCCGTTCGGCCACAAAGTCTTTCACCTTCCCAACCGCCCTGGGGTAGGAATGGTTATGGGTAGCAGATAGGATGATCTCCTCCGGTTCCAGATCGGTCTGAGCCGAAATCTCTCGCTTGATATGTTCACTGGCCTCGAGCCCCAGACCAATCAGATCGAAGACGACCAGTGCTCTTCTGAGATCCTCCACCTGAAGGATCAAGACCTTGACGTAGATCTCCCGGTTGTACAGGGAGTCCGTAGGCGCTTGATACCCGTATGAGGGCTTTACCGGCCAGGGAGGCGTAATATTGGCACGGCCCATGCCCACTTTGATGGCGCCTTCCCCTGTATATTCCACCATTCCCTCTTCCAGCTCCACATCGGACGTCCCCCCAACACTACAGGGAACCAAAAAGGCCACCAGAAGCATAAGCGAACATAAACCGCCTTTCCACAACATCTTACTTCTCATCGGGGTCCTCCTCTTTTGTGGTTTTCTCTGCGAACTCTGCGTCTCTGCGGTGCAAATGGAAGGGCCATCAGACCTAAGAGCATCAAGAGGACAGATGTTTTTGGGATTTTCTTCAGCATTATTATGATCGCTCCACACGGTAAGCATACGGGAGAGGAAACGAAGCTCCTCTGAAGTAGTGTAAAAAGATACAGTGCTGTCTCGCTCTTGTCAAGAGAAAATCCGTTTTCCCAAAAAAAATCCGGCCCGATTCTGGTAACGGATGATGGCCATTGTCAGGGGTCAGGGATCAGCCCCACTCACCACTCACCGAGGCTCCGATCCAACCGCCAGGTTTGATCGAAGAAGCCCGCCGCTGTCACGCCCCCCCATCCCTTTGTCTT
>JAZDJA010000247.1:0-4010 GCA_043804415.1 Candidatus Latescibacterota bacterium
GCCTTATCTCGCGATTCGGGGCGATCTCCCATGTTCCGTTCGTGTCCGCATCCGTCCAGATGGGGAACTGCTCCGTTCTTTCGTATCCTGCACGGATGGCTGTGCTGAGGTCCTCTCGCAGGCGGGCACTCCCATCCAGGAAGAGGGCCACGGGCTTTTCCAGTATGCGGTTGGGGATGTTCGGGATTCCCTGGATGGGCGTGGCATTCAGCTGGAGAAAGGGATTTTTTCGGTACCGCTCCCACATCGAGGGGGCAGCCACAGACGGGTCAAACGAAATCGCCATCTTAAACCGCGGGCTCGGGGCGAAAGTCAGGCTTGCCACAGGATAGAACATGTGTTCGGCGGTCTTGGATGGATCGTCCGCATAGTAGTACCGGATGCCCCCTTCAAGCGACATGGCGCCGAAGGCGCGTTCGGCACCGGATTCGATGCCGAACAGCCGGCTCGCATTGTCAGCCGTGTCCTGATCCAGGGAGACGCCTGTGTATGCGGCACTCAAACGGAGACGCGTTGTGTTCATCTGGGTGTCCCACGCACCATGAACCCCGAAGATGCCTTCCCGGGCGCTCACCGATGCCCGCTGATCCTCGATGCGGTCGGCGTCAAAGTGTCCCCCAAAGGTAGTGCTTCCGATTTTTGGGACGGGCAGCGAGGCCGTGATTCGGGTCTTCCATCCCCTGAATTGTACCCGTCTTTCCTGAGGACGGGTGCGCGTCCCCCAGAGCTCCTGTTCTCCGTCCTCGACTCCAATTCTAAGCGCGATAGCGCCTTCATCCGGAAGGGCAACTGCCATCAGCGCCTGTAACGTCTCATTTCGGGATGCCGAGTGAGCCATATGCCCGCTCGATTGCGCATGGTCTGCTTGAGTGAGTGCCATGCCGCCTTGTCCGTGCTCGCGACCGGCCTGTGCGCCCAGGTGTAGACGGGAGAAGGACCCCCCCTCCGCCTGCGCCAGCCAAAGCCCGTTCCCCATAGGCCATTCTTTTCGAGGCATCGGGCGCTTTGGGGAGCGATCGCGAAGCAAATCCGATCCCGCGGGTTGTTTGTCCCGAGGCGCTCGATGAGCGGGAAGCTGAACTTGTTGGAGAGAAAAGGCCTTTTCTCCCATCAACACAAACTCAAACGCTCTTTGTCCCACGATGTTGATGTCGGGGAGCACCAGATTCCCTTTGTTTTGGGCGTTTGTGCGTGCGAATGGGGCGAGGGCGAGGAGCGCTCCGGTCAGGAGGAGAAGGCGTTTCTTGGGTGTCTGTGGTCTCATAGTCTGGCTTTTGTGGAAGGGGGGCATTTTGGGGAACCCACTGGAGTGGCCCTATTTGCCCTGTCATGGCCTTGCCCGGTCCTGAAAGGCGGGGACAGGAGTATTCCTTCGGAGCAAGGTTGTGCAGGGAGTCAATGAGAGGAAGTTATCAGGACCTTGACGGTTTGCGGGATCTCCAAGGTCCTTTCAGTTCAAGCCCCAACTGGGAGAGGACAAAGATGGATTGGAAAATCTGCATGGCGACATTCGGAACGATTTTTCTGGCGGAACTGGGAGACAAGACGCAAATGGCGGCCATTATCATGACAAGCAAGACCGCCCGCCCGCTTTCTGTTTTTGTGGGCGCAGCGGCTGCGCTGGTCCTGGTGACCCTCCTTGGCGTTGTGTTTGGCGAGGGGTTGATGCGCATCGTGCCGGAGCATATCCTCAAGAATGTAGCCGCAGGAGCCTTCATCGTTATTGGGGTGCTGATGTTGGTGGGACGCGTGTAGCGGGAGAACTCCTATCAGACGGTCCGCTCTGCTTGGCGGATGAGTATCTTACATACGAAAAAACCTCCTGCAGATTTTCCCAACTGCGGGAGGCAACAAAAAATAATCCATAGATCGGCCAAAATGAGTATCGGTTGGGGTCGTGGCCAGCCGCATATCTATACGAGCTTCTCAAAATCGTCTTTGCCCGCTCCGCAGTCCGGACACACCCAATCCTCGGGCAGGTCTTCGAAGGCCGTTCCCGGTTTGATGTCGGCACCCGGATCGCCCTCCTTGGGATCATAAACATATCCGCAGACAGTGCATTCATACCGAGCCATTTCTCCTCCTTTGGCTTCTTGAGCGACGCGTTCTTCGATGAATGTCGGGGCTGCCTTGGGAGTCTTGCCCTGTTTCACCTCGCGATAGTACGCGTAGGTCAGACACGGGCCCTCACTGAGGATTTCGGCATCCGCAACCTCCCCTACAAAAATCGTGTGGGTTCCGGCATCCATTTGTTGGGTCAGCCGGATCTCCAAATAGGCAAGCGCATGATCCAGCACAATGGGGGCGCCTGTCCTTCCGATCCGATACTGAACGGCCGCGAACTTGTCTATCTCCCTGCCGGACTTAAACCCAAACCTCCCTATGAAGCTCATGGGGGTGTCCTGAGACAGAATGGAGATCGAGAGGACCCGGCTTGCCTGGATGAAGGCATGCGTAAGGTTCTGTTTGCTGATGGCAATGGCGATGGTGATGGGTTCGGAGGCGACCTGAAGCACGGTGTTGACGATTTGTCCGTTTAGCCGGTCTCCCTGCCTGGTACTGACCACATACAATCCGTAGCTTATCCGTTCCAACGCGGATGGATTCATCTTTTTGTCTCACTTCTGGCGAGCAAAAAAGAAGAACAGGTTCCAGTCCGACCCCGCAATGGTTCCTCCCTCACTGCTCACCGCTTATTGTCCCACTCCTGTTTTTCCAGCCACTGTCCGTATAAATCCGGTCCCAGACATTCCTCTGCGGAGGTGCACCACCCGGCGCATGCGAAGTCACACCGGGGATTGAGCACCTTGTCTCCGCATTGGGGACATGGACGTTTGGTGTCGGTCTTGAAAAACTCGACCTTGTGCCCGCAGTGCGGACAGGGGATCTCGAAGATGTCCTCCGGGCGCCAGAACATGGTTGATTGGCCCGGACATTTCGATGGGATGGACATGGTGTAGCTCCCTTTCCCTTCTTTTCAACGAGAGTCGGGACCGACCTGTTTCTGCGAGGGATTTGCCTTTCGGCTGGTTGCACTCGGAACAGATCCCAAAGAAGATGGTCTGCACCCGTTCCACTTTTTGGTTGCCCATCCATCCGCTCCTGGCGGACTCGCCGCTCCCATCCACATCAACTATCCGAGCGCACTCGCGACAATAAAAATGAGGATGCGATGCCGGATTGCGGTCGAAATGTTTGGTGTGTCCTAAGGTGATCTCCTGAAGCTCGTTGGGCTCTCTGAGTATTTCCAGGGCATTATATACTGTCGCGAGGGAGATCATCGGATACTTTTTCCTCAATCGTGCATGGACGACCTCCGCGGTTGGATGAGCCGGAGCGCCATAGAGAGATTCCATTATGGCGATTCGCTGAACAGTCAGCACTATGCCTTTCTGTTTCAGTTTTTCAATCCATGCATCCATAGGTTTGGCCCCGGGACAGGTAATTGTGTAAAACCAGCCTAACAGTAACAAAGTTCGAAGCAAAAGTCAAGAAGAAAGTTTGCAGTCACCTCATAGAAGAAGAAGGAGCTTTCACAAGTTAGCAGATCAACATACTGTTATTCTCGTCGCATTTCGAGCATCGGACAGGCTGTCCTGTCCGGGAGAGGCGCTTATCCGCGTGCGGCCAGATTTGTCCTCAGGAACCTTTCGTCGGACCCGTCGCGCTGCGGATGTGAGGGTTGACATGGGCATCCCTGAGAAGGAAAATCAGACCTGTGGATTGAGATGGAGGCGGGGAAAAACGGGGCAATGCGAAGGTACACCGGGTGGCGTTTCTGTGGAAAGGGCTCTTTGCGACGGGGAGTGTGAACAGGAACCATTCATCGATCCAGCTCGTAATCTTCTCGCCACATCACTCATATGAATGCAAAAGGGGCACAGCGAGATACCCCTTGTCATGGCGTCCCCTCGAGCACGCTCTCTTGCCTTTCTCGTCCTTGTCCGGTCATCCACCCGGCAATCGAAAGGGTGCCCCACAAAAAAAAGCCGCCCCGAACCCAAGGCTCG
>JAZDJA010000248.1:0-7442 GCA_043804415.1 Candidatus Latescibacterota bacterium
CACCTTCACCCCGCGAGGAATCGAGGGCGACGATCCGGTCGCGAGGATCAGGTGTTGGAAGCGTAGGGGCACAGTGCACGGTGCCCCTGCATGCTCCACCTCCACGGTGTGCTCGTCGGTGATCCGTCCTAATCCGCGAAAGACGGCCACGCCGTGCGCGGCCAGCCGCTTTTCGATCCCCTTTCGGAAGGCCGAAACCACCTGATCCCTGCGCCGGTGAAGCGCGGCCAGATCCACATGAAGCGCGCCGTCCAGTACCCTGAGCTTTCTGTAGGCCGCCAGCTCATCCGACAGTTCCGTGGCGCCCAGCAGGATTTTCGTGGGCACGCACCCCACGTTCAGGCAGGTGCCGCCGAGCTCGTCCCTTTCTACGATGGCCACGCTCAGACCGAGTTGCGCGCCCCGAACCGCGGCCTCACATCCTCCCGGACCCGCTCCGAGTATGAGGAGATCGTAGGATTTCATGGGGTTTTCCCTCTGGAACAAATCGCAAGTTACGTCTTCAGGTCAAAACATGTGGGACACGGATAGACACGGATACCTGAGGTCATGCGAACGGTTTCTTCTTTGCGCGCCTCTGCGCCTTCTTCGCGAACTCTGCGGTTAGAAAAGGCCATTTGTGTCCGTGCGGAGTCGAGTCAACAGCAACCGCAAAGAACCCAAAGGAGACGCGGAGATCGCGAAGGCTAAACAATGAGGGCAACCGGGCGCTTTCTTCGTTGCGCGCCTTTGCGCCTTCTTCGCGAACTCTGCGGTTAGAAGAAGCCGCTTTGTGCTCGTGCCAGATGAACTGTTTCCGACTCATTGCGTTTGGCCTGATCCGTGTTCATCCGCCTTTATCCGTGTCCCGTTTCGCTTTCTATCCTGCGCAGTGCCCTGCCTGCCACCCATCCTGTGGAGAACGCAGCCTGCAGGTTAAACCCCCCAGTATCCGCGTCCAGGTCTATGATCTCCCCGGCGAAATACAGCCCCTTGACGAGCCTGGATTCCATGGTCTTGGGATCGATCTCGTTTACGGCGACCCCGCCGGATGTGACAATGGCCTGAGCAATGGATCTGTATCCTGCCACCTCAAAGGGGAAGTCTTTGAGCAGGCGCGCCAGTTTCTTGCGTTCGTCGGCGGTTATTTGGTTCAGGGGCTTGTCTTCCGGGATCCCCGTCAGATCGGCAAACACCGGAATCAGCGATTTCGGCAGCAGGTTCTTCAACAGGTTCTTAAACCCCTGCCTGCTGTGCTCGGCGATCTCCCTCAGGAGCCTTTGATCGAGCACTTGGGCGTCCAGCGCGGGCTTCAGATCGATGGAGAGAGATACGGCTTGGTTTGCATCGATCAGTTGGACTACCGTCTTGCTGAGGGAGAGTATGATCGGACCGGAGACGCCGGAATGGGTAAACACCATCTCGCCAAAGCGCTCCTCCACCTTCTTGTTGTTGCACCAAACGCTGGCCCTGGCATTCTTCAGGCTCAATCCCTCCAGTCTCTTCGCCGTGTCGCCTTTGGTATCAATCGGCACCAGAGACGGAGAGAGGGGGGTGATGGTGTGTCCCAGTCTGGCGGCCAGGCTGTACCCGGCCCCATCCGAACCGGTTTTGGGGTAGGACTTCCCTCCAGTTGCCAGCACCACGTGATCGGCTGTGAGTTGGATGCGCTGCGAATCCTTGGGGCCTCCCCCTTTTCCCTTCGCAACGGTAAGCGCAAACGGCTGATCCGGCGATTTGGCAAGAGCCAGTACCTCGGCATCCGTCCAAAGGGGGATGCGGAGCGATCTGGTTTTCTCGAGCAGTGCATTTGCGACATCCGCGGCATTCTCATCGCTCGGGAAATACCGGCCGCCGCGTTCGAGCCGGAACCGGATGCCCAGATCTTCAAAATAATCGAGCAGGTCGCGGCTGAAAAACTCCGCGAACGCGTATTTTAGAAATCGCCCATTCTTTCCAAAATGCGCGATGAAATCGGCCAGCCTGGCCTCGTTGGTCAGGTTGCATCTGCCCTTGCCCGAAATCTTCAGTTTCATGGCCGGGTGCGGCATCTTTTCCAGAATCAGGCTTTTTCTTTCCGCGCGATGGCTTTCGATGGCAGCCATCAGCCCTGCGGGTCCCGCGCCAATGACAACGAGGTCGTAGTGATATTGAGCCATAAGGTATCGTTATTTTCCTGGAGGGCAGAGAAGGGATTGGACCCGGATCTCGCGGACCCCATGGGGAACACCCCATCACATCCGTGCGTCCGAGTACGGACGGACCTAACCGAGTTTCTCCCGTTTCCTCATCGTCTCCCGCTTGGCGGCGTCCAACTCGGACTTTCGGAGACGGATGTTTTTGGGGGTGACTTCAACCCATTCATCTTCTGCGATAAATTCGATGGATTGATCCAACGACAGAATGCGCGGCGGCCGCAGGGTCACCGTTATATCCGAGGTGGAACTGCGCATATTGGTGAGCTTTTTCTCGCGCGTGATATTGACCGTCAGATCTTCAGAGCGGTTGCGTTCCCCAACCACCATACCCGCATATACTTCGGTGCCGGTCCTGACGAACAGTTCTCCGCGATCCTCCATCCCGAGTGTGGCGTACCCCGTGACTTTGCCCGGCCGATCGGCCACCAGCACACCACTTACCCGCTGTGGGATCGGTCCGAACCACTTGGCGTGACCTTCGAAAAGGGTGTTCATGATTCCCGCCCCCCGGGTGTCGGTCAGAAACTGGGTGCGAAAGCCGATCAGGCCCCGAGAGGGAATGATAAACTCCATCGTGACCCGTCCGTGACCGTGGTTGTGCAGATGCGCGATCCGCCCTTTCCGCGTGGAGAGTTTTTCGGTGACCACCCCCACGTTCTCCTCGGGAATATCCAGAAACACGCGCTCCATGGGCTCCAACACCGTGCCGTTCTCTTCCTTCGTGATGACGCGCGGCTTGGATACCATGCATTCGTATCCCTCCCGCCGCATGGTCTCAATCAGCACAGCCATCTGCAACTCGCCCCGGCCGCATACCTCAAAGGCATCGTTGCGCTCGGTCGGCTTGATCTTGAGGGAAACGTTTCCGAGCGCCTCTTTTTGCAGCCGATCGGACAACTGTCGCGAGGTGAGGTAGGTGCCCTCTCTTCCTGCAAACGGGCCGTTGTTCACGCGGAAGATCATCGACACCGTGGGCTCATCAATTATGATGCGCGGCAGCGGGATTGGATCGACCTCGGAAGAAATGGTGTCCCCGATCTGGATGTGCTCCACACCCGAAATTGCGATAATGTCCCCGGATTCGAGCCGCTGTACTGGTACTTTATGCAATCCCTCAAACGCGTAGCATGCCGAAAATTTGACCCCGGGCGTGATGCCCTTTGCGCCGCAAAGGCTGTAGCGCTGATTCATTTCGAGCACCCCGTTGTTGAGTCTCCCGATGGCCACCTGTCCGACATAGGAGTCGTAGTCGAGGTTGGTCACCAAAAACTGCGGCACGTGCTCATCGCTGGCTAAGGGCCCTGGTATTCTCGCGAGCGTCGCTTCGAATAGAGGGCGAAGATCGGTGGAGTCGTCTCCGATTTGCACGTGAGCCACGCCTTCCTTCGCATTGGTATACAGGATCGGGAACTCGATCTGTTCCTCCGTGGCATCCAGATCAATAAACAGATCGTACACTTCATTGACCACGGCTTCGATGCGGGCATCGGGGCGATCGATCTTGTTGATCACGAGGATGACCGGCAGGTTTTTCGCAAGCGCCTTTTTCACGACGAAACGCGTTTGGGGCAGCGGGCCCTCGCTGGCATCCACGAGCAGGAGCACGCCATCCACGAGATTCAGACTGCGCTCGACTTCGCCGCCAAAATCCGCATGGCCGGGCGTATCCACGATGTTGATCTTCACGCCATGGTACCAAACGGATGTGTTCTTAGCTGCAATGGTAATGCCGCGTTCGCGCTCCAGATCCATTGAATCCATGACGCGCACGATGATTTCCTGGTTCTCCCGGAAAGCCCCGCTCTGTTTGAGCATCCCGTCCAGGAGAGTGGTTTTCCCATGGTCCACATGGGCGATAATTGCGATATTTCGGAACTGCTCTTTTCTCATCATCCCTCGTATTTTATGTGACTGGCCTGAAGCGACGCTATAATTGGGTCGGTAAAGATGTCAACCTGCAATTTGTACGGCAATAAAACTTTCGCGAAGCACTTCAAAACTGAAATGGAATACGAAGAGAAAGCAGAAGAGATGGGACACGGGCCCAATCGGATTCCGCAGATCAAACAAAGACAGCCGCGCCGGCGACCAGCAAACCCCGAAGGGATTCCCCCCGCCCTTCCCCTCTATCCCACAACCCGCACCGTATAAGTCACCTTTGCTTCGCCATCGTGCTTTACGGGCACGTCAAATTCGATGGTGCGCGCGTCCTTCTTCCGATAGTCCATGGTAGTCTCCAGGATCTCCCAGTCTCCCCACAGGTGCTCGGCGACCCCGACGGTGATCGCCTCCTCCTTGTGATTGCGCAGGATGATCTGCACGGTTTCCTCCGTCACCCGTTTGGAGATCGTCCGATGCTCGGTCACGTTGCGCTCGCCTACAACGTCGAAGGCGTCTCCGAGGATCAGGCGCACGGTTTCGTCCTTTGGGGGTGTGATCGATGCGGTCCTCGCCAACAAACTCCAGCGCGGCATCCAAGTCCCGTTTATACACGCGCACTTTGCCCTTGGGAAGGGCCAGCCCCAGTCCGGCGTCCTTCCTGTTTTCAAACTCCAGCTTCACCTTGACCTTCTTCTCATCGCGCGCGCCGTCGTAGGAATAGATCTTCTTTGTCGCCACATGGGCGTTTGGGAAGAGGGATAGCTGTTTGATCTGTTGGTCTTTGACGGTGGCCGGACGGGTCAGCGTATAGAGATGATACTCGAAAAAGGACCGTTCTTCAAAGGGCGCTCCCGCGTCCTCCTTCATCGCCATCAGGGCCATCCTCGGCGTCCGCATGGGAACCAGGTCCTCCACGCGATGCACGGCTCCGGCCACCAGTTTCAGCCGGGCGTCTTTATACGTCGCACCCGATCGGTTGTCTATTGAGACCCATCCCGAAAGGTCCAGCACACTATCATCCTCGTTGATGACCGCCACGTATTCCGCGTGCCACCCGATGCCTGTGGTCAGATAGCTGACCTCGGTTCGGTGCGTGCCCGCCCGTCTGCAATCCACCGACCAAACCAGCGTGGGACGCGTGATCAATCCCTCGGGCAGATCCGGAAATTCCATGCCTTCCACGGCCTTGGAGCGGATCACACGGATGCCTCCGTCCCGGATCTTGAGCACGATGTCCCCACCGGATGCGCTCAGCAAGGTGCCTTCGAGAACCTGGTCGTCCTGCACGAAGATGCGGATGGGCTGATCCACGTATTTTTCCAGCATCCTGGGCGCATTGACCAGATCATACTCGTAGTTTTGCTCCAGGAGCGCGACCTGATCCGGCGCGGTCAGCGACTGGAAATGCACGGAGGTGGGATCAATCTGCGCGGAGACGTCCCCGAATTTCAGGTCATTTGTCCCTTTCTTCAGAGCGAGCTCCCGCACGTCCTTCACCAGCGCCAGGTCGTCGTTATACACCGTCAGTGAGATCTGGCCAGCCGCGACCGAGGCGAACGCACACAGCAGCATGATCGCAATGCAACGACTCTTCATCGGGGGCCTCCTTGTGTTGAAGGGTGCGAAATGAACTGCTTTAGCGCGACAATCATCCGCGCAAAGATCATCTGTTTGGCTGTGGATGACACCCAAAGACGGGGCACCGTGCGGATCCCGCTCTCAAGACGCCGACTTTGGCACTCTCTTTGGGAGAAGCGCCTTAGCCAAACAACTCCGCGAGATCCTTTTGCGCCCGTTTTTTGCGATCTGTATCGTTCAGATCTCCCATATCCTGATAGAACTTTTCGTCGTAGTCCCGAGTCTGGATCACGACGGGCATGGGAACTGCGTGCCCGAGGACCAGCACCTGCTGTTTGGAATCGAGACTGGCCAACACACTCCGCAGCCCCGAGGCATTGCTGACCCCCGTCAGAATGGCCTGAATGTCCTTCTCGTCGTTTAGAAGCGCCACAATCTTGGTGCCGATCTGCGAGAGCACCTCCTCGTCTATTCCGGAGGGCCGTTGATCCACCACCAGGAGCGACACAAAATATTTGCGCATCTCCCGCGCGATGGTGCCGAAGATGGTCTGTTTGGCGGCCACGGGATTGAGAAACTTGTGCGCCTCCTCGATGGTGAGGACCAGCTGTCGCGGCTGATCCTCCGGGTTCTGGGTGGCATAGTAGCGCTCGCTCTTCTTCACATACTCTTCGTGGATCCTCCGGGCGATGATGTTGGCCACCAAAAGATAGCACAGCATGCTCGTCTGCCGGCCAAATTCCAGCACAATGTGAAGGCCCCGGTCGATGTATTCCATGATGCGGTCTATCGCGTCCCCGCCCTGAACGCGTTTGACCATAAAGGGGAAGTGCTCCAGTCGTTTGAGCTTTCGATGCAGCGCCACCAGCGATCCTGCGTGCGCTCCGATCTGTTCGGCAAACTCCTCGACTTCCTTCCCCTCCTTCCCCAGGAGGGTCTCCAGCCATTTTTCCCGGTAGATGGCATGCACCAGATACGCGGACTCCATCGCGGTGGGATTGAGCCTGAGTTCCTCCTGAAGGGGCGCAATGTCCTCCACCTGGATCTGATCGTAGGAGATGAAGACCTCGTGATCGGGCTGCACGCCCCGCTCCCGCGAGGATTTGGGGTCCAACGAGAAGATGGCGATCTTATTTCCAAATACTTGTTTGAGTCCCTTGACAAAGGAGGTGCCCTGGCTGCTTTCCTTCATCCCCCGCCACCCGTATTCGTTGTGCATATCGAAGATGAAATTGACCGCCTGGTCCTCTTTGATCAGGCCGCTTAACACCAGACGGGTCAGAAACGTTTTTCCGGTGCCCGTCTTCCCGAAAATGCCGTTGCTGCGCTCGGCAAACCGGGTCAGGTTCAAACACACCGGGGTCTCCATATCCAGCGGCGTCCCGATGTTAAAGAAGGGAAGCCCTTTCCCCTCGCGTCCAAAAATGCGCCCCACATCCTCCTCTTCCGCCTCGCCCACCCGCGAGAAATGGCTCGGGATGGTCTTGACCGGCCGGATCTCGAACACCCCTCTTTCCGCCTCCTCCTTTCCCAGCATCAGCATGGGACGCAGACACACCGTCGCGTAAGTGCTCGTACCGTTGAGCACCTCCCGCATCAGCTCGTTTTCTGCTTCGGGCGGATGGATCAGAATCTCCGGATTGGTGGCGTCCAGCCTCAGGTCGGTGATCATCGAAAAAAACTCGTTCTTCTCCCCCTCGATCACCACGAACTTTCCGGCTTTGATGTCCTCCACGCTCTGCGAGGCATCCAACTTCATCTCCAGGCCCTCGATCAGAGAGCCTTTGGTGATTACGCCGATGTTTT